>JBPCLH010000195.1:0-6140 GCA_051003475.1 Bryobacteraceae bacterium | reverse complement strand
GTCGCACCCACAATATGATGATCTCGGGTTCGAAATGCCGTCCCTTGAACACCGCGGGTCGCCACTTACGCATGGACCGCCAGCCTATCAGACCGTCTCAACGGTATTCGCAACACATCCCTATTCGCAGTCCAAAAGAGCCTTTACGCTCGCTGCACCTGGAGGTTCTCTTTGGAGAATCGATGCTGCCATTTGAAGGTCGGCCAAGGCCAAGTCTCGACCGCAGTCATCGAAGAAACGGTGTGATCACAATCACGATTCAAAGAAGCGGCTCGGTTACGCGGCGGCTTCGTAAAACGGAACGTACCGCGATTGTGTAATCCATAAACGATGAAGAAGGATGGCGAGCTTTCGAGCAACCGCTACAATGGCCCGTTTCCGGGCATTCTTGCCGCCTTTGGCCGCCAGCTGTAATCCCCACCGGCGGAGGGGTAGTAGCCACATCCAACCGAAAACCTCCGTTAAGCACCCACGGTAAGGATTCGTGTCGGATTGTCACAATCGAGCAATCGCAGTCGGATCGGCTACAACTAAAATTCCGGTTGCCAGGCTCTGGTTCAAGCGCACTAGCTCCGACCCATCTCTAATCTGGACTAGCACAGAGGCACTGCGTGTTCCCGGTGCCACCTTAATTGCCACTCCTGGTCTGAGCTCCAGCCGTTCCATTTCACGCAAAGCCGCAGCATCACGATCCGAGACACTGCTGATGACCGCCGGCACGCCGCATGCCCATTTCGATAGCGGCACCTCCCGCCGAAGCGGAAGGGCCCCGCTGCGCTCCGGGATCGGGTGACCGTGTGGATCTACCTCGGGGTCACCCAACTTTGAGGCGATGCGATCCTCCAGCCGCTCGGAAATATAGTGTTCGAGCCGTTCAGCTTCATCGTGAACTTCGTCCCACGAATAACCAAGGAAATCGTGAAGAAAGCGCTCCAACAGCCGATGATGGCGAAGAACTTCTAGCGCTCTCCGGGTCCCCGCAGCCGTCAAAAGCACACCATGGTGCTTTTCGTATTTAACAAAGGGAGGCTTTTGCGCGGCCAGCTTTTGAAGCATCCCGGTAACCGATGCAGCCCGGACACCGAGATGTTGAGCAAGCGCGTTGCTAGCAACGCGTTCTTTTTCCGGCCCACTCAGCTCCAGGATAGCTTTTAAATAGTCGTCTATCGACTCCGTGCTGGCCGGCGCAGGCGTTCTAGGTGACACTAAGTCTTAGAATATGCTTCTGTGCAGCGTAAATGCAAATAGCCCTCGAACCTTATCAAAACAAGCGTTAGCAGGGGATTAACGAGGTTTACCAGAAGAAGTGTCCTTTGGCATAGCATATTTAGGTGTGACTAAATTTATCACTTGTGATGTCGGCATCTGCACAAGGGCCTTTCTCCTCTTGGCCTTTGCTGCTTTCGCGTTGCGCATACCTGCAAATGCTCAAGGCGAAACGACAAGCGCCATCGTCGGATCGGTAACCGATCCGACTGGCGAGGCTATTCGCGGTGCCAGCGTAGCGGTTATAAGTGTCGAAACTGGCTTGAAGCGATCCATGAAAACAGACGATTCCGGACGGTTCGGCTTTCCGCAACTCAAGCCGGGCCTGTATTCAGCAAAGGCGCAGGCGGAACACTTTCAGTCGCAGGAGAACAGTTCCGTGGCTGCTGGGCTCGGCCAGAAGCAAACAGTCGAGTTCAAACTAAACCTTGCATCGTCCAGGCAGGACGTGTCGGTGACGGAGGGCACTCCCCTGATTGATCCGGAAAACGCGAATACATCGTCCACCATGACTTCACGGACGCTCGAAAACCTTCCGAATCCGGGCGGCGACATGACCTATCCTCTGCAATTTGCGGCGGGTGCGCTCATCAACACCGCCGGCAGCGGAAATGACTTTGTCGGCGGCACGAACGGATACGGCAACGTGGGATTCAACGGCCTTCCGTCGCTATCGAACGGCTATATTGTCGATGGATTGGAAACAAACGATCCGCTGACAAACTTGAACAGCGGCCTTTCCACCAATCTGGTTCTGGGCTTGAATTCGATTGCCGAGGTAACGGTGAATACTCTCTCCTATTCCGTCGATCTCGGGCGCTATGGGGCTTCCGAGGTCAACTACGTTACGAAATCCGGCGCGAATCAATTTCACGGAAACCTCTACGAACTATGGAACGGATCGCGTTTCAATGCAGCCAATTTCTTT
Organism: Bryobacteraceae bacterium; assembly: GCA_051003475.1. Taxonomy (GTDB): domain Bacteria; phylum Acidobacteriota; class Terriglobia; order Bryobacterales; family Bryobacteraceae; genus Bog-105. The sequence goes on along the minus strand of JBPCLH010000195.1, from coordinate 3,946 downwards.
ACCAATGCCACGCCGGACAACCATAAGCCGCGCTCTACGGTCAATCACTTTGGGGGCAGTTTGGGAAGCCCGATCCTTCATGACAAACTGTTCTTCTTCTTCGATACGGAATGGGTTCGCATTGCGCTGCCGATCGTTACTGCCACAACCGTACCGACTCCCGCATTCGGGAATTATGTCCTGGAGCAGCTTCCGCGTGGAGGAGTGGACGCGGTGACCGGATCGAGTTATCCCGCCGCACCCCAGCTTGTGCCGTTTTATAAAAAGCTGTTCGGTCTGTACGGGAATACAGCGGGAACTCCGCTCGCCGTGCTCGGCTGCTCGTTCAACAGCGACGGCAGCACGGCAACCGGTTACCCGCCGAATGGCAACGGTTGCGCAAACCGTCAGAGCGTGTCGCGTTCGAGCAATGACAAAGAGCAGGTGCAAACGGCGCGCGTCGATTACAACATAAACGAGAGAAACACGGCATGGTTCCGTTTTCAAACCGACAACGGACTTCAGGCCGCCTATACCGACCCGATCAACCCGGTGTTCAACGCCATTTCTCCTCAGCCGCTGTACTCTTTCGCATCTGGCTATACACACGTTTTTTCCGGGAAGTTGGTGAACTACTTCAACCCGGCATTCTCCTGGTACGAAAGCCTGTTTGGACCTGCGGATTTTCAGAAGACACTAGAGGCGTTCCCGATCGTCCTACAGGGCAGCGGCGCCAATGCGCCATTCACGCCATTGGGAGGACTCGACAATACCTGGGTGCAAGGACGGCGCGCCACGCGATTCTTTATCAATGACAACCTCGCCTGGAGCATCGGAGCGCACGAACTACGGTTTGGCACCAACAGCAGGGTCCTCCGGCTGAATGATTACGACTTCGGCGAGGGAGCAGTCCCGCTGGTGACTTACACGACGCTACCGCAATTCATCTACGGTGCTGCATCCACCGCATCCCAAACGTTTCCGCTGGCCAACTCGCAACCCTACAACTTCCTCAACCTGGATTTTTATGCGCAGGACACATGGAAGATCGGCCGAACCCTTACGTGGACGTTCGGGATACGCAACACTTATAACTCAAATCCACGGAACCCGCACAATGCCGTAGCGCGGCTGCGGGGATCGTTCGACTCGATTTCTCATGACGTCAAACAACCGCTCAGCGCGGCGATTCAAACCAATTTAGACACCATCTTTGCATCGACGCCTCTGGCGGTCCTCCAGCCCAGAACGGCTATTGCCTGGCAAGTGACACCCAAAACCGTGTTGCGAAGCGGATTCGGGCTGTTCAGCGACCTTCTCCCCGGGAGTGTTGTCGACCTGGTAGGCACGAATCCGCCTTACTCGAGAACGTTTCAGGGCGGGCTTCTCGGAACCGTAGGCGGAACGGCCATCGCGCCGGGAGTTCCGGACAGCGCCATCGATGCGGTCAGCGCCGCATATCAGTTGTTTAATTCCGGTTTTACACGGGGCGAGCTTTCGTGTGCTTCTCCCCTTGCCAATCCCAACACTTGCCTTCCGCCGGTGGCGCTTACCGCCGTTCCAGACGGTAAACTTCATGCCCCTTACTTCATGCAGTGGAGTTTCGCGCTGGAGCACCAGGTTGGCAACTCGTTCAACTTGCGGGCACAGTACGTCGGCACGCGTGCCGTGAACCAGCCTTATCAAACTCAAGCGAACGGTTACCAAACAGTTTGCGAGGGCTGCTTTGCGCCGTTTCCGTACGCTAAACCGGTAGACCCGCGCTTCGGGGCGGTGACGCAGCTAAACACCGGGGCGAACAGCCACTACAATGGCCTGCAACTTACGGCGGCAAAGCGCCTTGGGCACGGCGTTCAATTTCAGGTTAACTACACCTGGAGCCGCTGCATGGACACGGTTTCGAATGGCGGTTTCCTTCCGTTTTCGGCGGGCGCGCTGCTTTCTCCTCTGCCGGACGAACTGGGACGGCAATACGGACCGTGCGATTATGACGTTCGGCATAATTTCACAGGTCAATACACGTATCAGTTGCCGATCAAAGTCCGGAATCGAATCTTGAGTGCTGCGTTGAACGGATGGCAGGTCTCAGGCACTGTCTTCTGGCATAGCGGCATCCCATTCTCAGTCTTGAGCGCGCCCTATTCCGCGAACGGGAACGGCATTGTTCAGGGCAGCGGCCCCCAGTACGCCAGCGTGGTTCCTGGCGTTCCGGTTTACGAGCACCACCCCATCGCCAGCGTTACACAGCCGGGAACGATCCAGTGGCTCAACCCCGCTGCGTTTGTTTCGGCAGTCGATCCCAGCACGGGGACCTGCACGGGTGGTGATAGTCCTAGCAATTGTCAGTTTGGCAATCTCGGACGGAATGCTTTGCGCGGCCCTGATTTTGTCTGGAGCGACTTCTATTTGACGAAGTGGTTCCAGCTGACCGAAAAGATAAAGCTGCGAATTGACGGCCAATTTTTTAATGTGTTCAATCACCCGAACTTCGGCCTCCCCGTGTTAGCGAATGCGGGGATCTCCGGCAACCCTTCCACTCAGACCGGCTTTGGAGCACTAAGCTTCACGACCTCCCCGCCGACAGGGTTGCTGGGAGTCGGTCTGGGCGGTGACAGTTCGCCACGGATGATCGCCTTTCAGGCACGACTTGAATTCTGAACAAGCACGCCAGGTCGCCTTCTGTCTAACTATCCCAGCTAAATAATCATTCAAAGTTTGGAAGGCCCCGGTTCGACTTCGCAGATGATCCTCTATTAGCGTGTGCCACAAATGGGTGATTAAAGTGGCATCCCGAAAGGCCTGATTTTGTGGTGATCGATTCGAATAGAAACGCATGGGCAAAAACGACCCTTTGTGGCACACTGCATCTATGGCTTCACGGCGGCAGCAAAGCGACACTTCCGTTAAGGCCGCCATCTATGCGCGAGTGTTCTCGGACGACGGTCGTCAATCAACGGGAAATCAGCTGCAGCAATTGCGCGAGCTGGCCTCTGTTCGAGAGTTTGAACTTGTCCGGGAGTACGTGGACGAAGAGACCGGTGCCAGCGCAAGTCGCGCGGCCTTCCTGCAACTATTCAAGGATGCGCGGTTGAGGCGCTTTCGAGTGCTTCTGATTTCGGATCTCGACCGGCTAACGCGCGAAGGCGCCGCCGCCGGGTTTAGCTATCTTGCGGAACTGGACCGATTCGGTGTCCGAGTCATCAGTCTCAGCCAGAGTTGGCTCGACTACGATCCCGCCGTTGACGAAGATCCGGAGTTGCGGGAGATGCGGAGTATTCAAACGGCCGTTGCGCTGACCTGGGCCGCACTGGAACGGCAGAAGATTTCGCGAAGAACGAAGGCCGGTTTAGAACGCGCGCGCAGTCAAGGGAAACGCTTGGGTCGCAAACCTGTGGAAGCGTCACCCGCTCAAATCTCACGGTTACTTGGGAAGGATGTGTTGCAAATAGGGATGGGGAACGAAGCGGTTGCGAATCTTGTTTATGGCTAAGCAACACCGAAGATAACTTTGATGAACCGGACTTGCGCGGCGAGATCGTCCTTTGACAACCACCGAACCTGACCTTTGCGAATCATGTGCATTGCTTCATAGCCTTGTATCGTGCGTTGAGCGCCATCAAAGGAGCGGAATCCCAGACTAGCGTTGACACGTCGCTTAATCGAGCGGTGATCCTGCTCGACAATGTTATTGAGATAAGGAACAACGCGACAGCGGCACCTTCTGCCAAGCACGCGCTCGTGTTTAGGCTCCTCGATAGCGGCCGGGTAGGAAGGATTTCCATCCACATTAACTACGCGCGGACGAGGATGCCCGGGAGCGGCAAGTGCCTTCTGGAAAAGGCGCCGAGCACTAGTCAGATCGCGAGTCTCGGAAAGCAAGAAATCAATTGTTGCGCCGGTCGAATCCACGGCCCTGTATAAATAGGTCCAGCGCCCAGCGACGCGTACATAGGCTCATCCGTTCGCC
>JBPCLH010000194.1:0-37560 GCA_051003475.1 Bryobacteraceae bacterium | reverse complement strand
GATAGGTGTACCCATTCTGATCCAGCAAATCCTGCAGATAGTCTGGATAGCTCCTGCCCGCTACGCCCTGCGTCAAGCTGTCACCGAAAGTGACGATCACCGGGTCGTGATCGTGAGCTACGGATTGAGGCGCTGGAGAAGAACTGGAACTGGGCGTCGCAACCGTACGTTCTTCGTTAGTAGGAGCTCTCGATTCAGAACGAGAATTAGACGTCCGGCCACACCCCGCCGTTATCAGAAGCCAAATCACGCTGGCTGCAACAATGACAAGAGACCGCCTTCTGCCCACATATTCAAGATTGACATGCCCTCATCTACGGTTCAGACGGACATAATACAAGTCCGCCACCTTTCCAAGACCATCGAAAATCCGCCGAGCCGCGTTGAAATTCTCTGTGACGTGACATTCTCAGTACCTCGTGGTCAGTTCCTCGCGATCATGGGCGCGTCGGGCAGCGGTAAAAGTACGTTGCTCGGCTTGATGGCCGGCCTCGACACCGTTACGTCCGGAACCATAGTCCTTGATGGCATCGATATTACGCACCTGCGCGAGGATGATCTGGCTCGTCTGCGCGGCAGAAAGGTTGGATTTGTGTTCCAGTCCTATCAGCTTGTTCCAACTCTCACGGCCGAAGAAAACGTTTTACTCCCTGCGGAGTTGACCGGCTGTGGAGGGGACTGTCGAGGCCGTGCAAAGGATCTTCTCATGCGGGTGGGGCTGAGTAATCGCGGCCACCACTACCCGGTTCAGTTATCTGGAGGCGAGCAGCAGCGGATTGCTTTGGCCCGAGCCTTCATTACACAGCCACCGATTCTCATGGCCGATGAGCCAACGGGCAATTTGGACAGCGCGAATGGGCAACATGTCCTGGATCTGCTCCTTCAGCTAAACCGCGAAGAGAATACCACGCTGATCCTGGTCACGCATGATCGCCGTTTGGCCGAATATGCGAACCGAATTATTGCACTTCACGACGGCCGCGTTCTCCGCGACGAACTGGCTGTGCATCCCGTGGAAGTATAGCCGTGTTTTTCCGGACTGGATCTAAAATTGCCTGGCGCGAACTGCGCGCGGCGCCTGCAAAATTCTTCTTCGTCATTCTCGCTGTCGCGGTAGGCGTAGGCGCGCTCAGCGGCGTTAAGGGTTTTGGTTACGCGTTCAAAGGTATGCTGCTGCGAAATGCCAAGCAGTTGATCGCCGCAGATGTTCAGGCACAGACTTGGAACCTGCCCACGCCCGAGCAATTGGAACAGGTAAAGAGAATCGCAAAACAGTACGGTACGCTGACCCGCGTTACTGAAACTATTTCTATGGGCGCATCCGGGCGCGCACACGTGCCCCAGATGGTGTCGATCAAAGCCGTGGACGCTGCCGCCTACCCGTTTTACGGAACTTTGAAGCTGGAACCCGCGCGTCCGCTCTCCGAACTGCTGAAAAGCGATTCTTCCGTCGTAGTCGCGCCAGAGTTGTTGATGCGCTTCAAGCTGAAGCCCGGCGAGATGATCCGCCTGGGAGGGACCGATTTCCGTATCTCAGGCACACTGATCGGCGAGCCCGATAGGCTGGCGTCGGGCTTCGGTCCCGGTATGCGGGTTCTCATGACGCGCGCCGGCCTGGATCGAACCGGGCTGATTCAATTCGGTAGCCGCGCAGCGCAACGATTCCTTTTTAAGCTGAACCCAAACGTAAACCCCGATCAGCTAAAGACCCAGCTAGAATCCACGTTGCCGAGGATTTTCATCAGCGACTATCGCGAGGGCAGCCCAGTCGTCGGCAAAGCGATCGATAACACGACAACTTTCTTGAGCCTTGTTAGCCTGATCGCGCTGATTGTCGGCTCCTTGGGCGTCGCCATGGCGATGTACTCACATCTGCAACAGCGGATGGATACGATCGCCGTGATGAAGGCGGTAGGCGCTCGGTCCAGTCAAATCCTACAGATCTATTTACTCCAGACGCTGTGGCTTGGCTTGGCGGGCGGCCTCATCGGTGTAGGGATGGGCGCGCTCGTTCAGAAGTCATTCCCGTTGATGATTCAACAAGTATTTTCTCTGTTGCCGCATGTGGCGTGGGATTGGTCGTTCAGTCTCCAGGGCATGAGCTTGGGCGTTTTGGCGACACTGCTGTTTACACTGCCACCGCTTTTGAGCATTCGTAACGTGCGGCCGAGTTTAGTTCTACGCAGAGATATGGCGGACGCCGCGATAGAAACTCGCAAGCATTGGCGCGAAAGAGTTCCTAGCTTCTTGGGTGCCACGTTCATTTTAGCGGGGTTCAGTTTGATTGCTGTCTGGCTGGGCGGCTCCTGGAAAATGGGTGCCTACTTCATGAGCGGGCTTACAGCGAGCATCATAGTGCTTAGTGCGGTGGCAGCGGTTTTGCTCGCGTCCATGCGCAAACTGGTGAGGGTCTTCAACCGGCGTTTGCCGCCTCCATTCCGGCACGGTTTCGCAAATTTATATAGGCCAGGGAATCAGGCCAGATCTGTTTTGGTTGCCCTGGGTATTGGCGTGATGTTCACGCTAACAACATATCTGTTGCAGCGAACTGTTTTGCTCGAAGTAACTAGTGAGGGACCCGGAAAATCCGGCAATGTCTTCTTGCTCGACGTTCGAAACTCTTCCGAAGTGACAAAGCTGATTGAATCTCAGCCGGGCGTAACGAGCAAGGTGGAACTGGTCGGCTACATTGTTGCCCGGATGCTCGGAAACAACGGCGTACCTACCAACAAACTTCCGCTTTCCTCCGAGCGTAAAAATCATCTTCAGACAGTTCGAATCACGACCGCCGAGTCGATGCCTGACAGTCTGGAGCTCAAAGAAGGGCGCTGGTGGGCTTCGAACAGTCGAGAGCCCCAGCTTGCCGTATCTGATGAGGCCGCGCGTGATTTTGGTCTTCGACTAGGCGATGATGGGCGATTTCAGGTAGCGGGACGTGTTGTGAACGCGCACTTAGTCGCTGTTTTTCGGCGAACGGTTCGTGCGACGGTCCGCTATGATCTCGTCTTTCCCCGCGGCGCGTTGCAAACACTTCCAGTGGTCTATTACGGCGCTGTTCACGTCGATCCTGCAAAGATTCCTCAACTCGAAGAGATTTTGTTTGAGCGGTTTCCTACAGTGACGGTCATGAACCTTGCCGATGTCTTGAAGCGCATCCAGGAAGCAGTGGATGAGGTCGCGCTCGTTGTCCGCTTCCTCGCGCTTTTTGCGATTGTTGCCGGGGTTATCATTCTGTCGTCAAGCGTCGCAGGCACGCGCTATAGACGTATTCGCGAAGTGGCGATTCTGAAAACCCTCGGTGGAACCAAGCGGCGTATCAGCGCCATTTTCTCCATCGAGTTTTCGATCTTGGGCGCAGTCTCGGGACTAGTCGGAGCAGTGCTTGCAAACGTATTCACCAGAATCGTGTCAGAGAAGTTCATTGAAGCCTCCCCGCGCTTCGACTGGGCTTCGTTAGTCGTTGTTATGATCGGCACCGCCCTGTTAGCTAACTTGGCCGGGTGGCTCGCGAGCGCCCGCATTCTGGATCAACGACCGCTTGAGGTTTTGCGCGGCGAGTAGTTGCTCCTGAGATCTGAGCGCAGCGGCGGCGACGTTCTCGACGATCACAAGGGACGGAAAAAAGATAAGTCGTCAATAACCCGTGCGCCCCTAATGCTTTGTGCCCACAAACCGGGAGCGTCCGCGCTCCTCAGTGCGGAGCTTTGGTGAGTGCCATGTACTACTTTGGAGCCGACCCATGCTTGAGTTCTTCCAAAAACTGTTTTCCGGCGATTTCATGCCTCACGGTGCGAGCTACCTCTGGAACCCTGCTGTTATTTGGCTGAACGTAATTTCGGACGCACTCATCGCGACTTGTTACTACACTATCCCGGTTTTTCTCTTCGTTCTCGCCCGCAAACGGAAAGACTTAACCTTCCACGGCGTCTTTGTAGCCTTCGCTGCCTTTATCCTGGCTTGCGGAACCACCCATGTGCTGGGTGTCTGGACAGTTTGGTATCCAATGTATCGGCTCGACGGCGTGTTGAAAGCTGTAACAGCTATTGCTTCAATCATCACGACCGCTCTCCTGTTTCCGCTCCTCCCCGTGCTGCTTCGCCTACCAAGCCCCGCCCAGTTGACCGTTGCGAACCAAAATTTGGCGATCGAAATTGAGGCACGAAAAAGAATGGCTGCCGTGCTGGAGCGCCAGGCTGGATTGCTCGAACTGGCTCATGATGCCATCATCGTCCGCGACCTGACTGGCAGGATACAGTTTTGGAGCCGAGGCGCCCAAAAACTGTATGGCTGGTCAAAAGAACTAGCCGAAGGGGCCATGAAACATGAGCTTCTCCAAACGGGGTTTCCAGAAGCACTTCAAGAGATTCAAGATGAGCTAATTGAAACCGGTTGCTGGGAAGGTGATCTGCGGCATACCAAGCGCGATGGCAGCAAGGTCATCGTCTCCAGCCGTTGGGCGCTTCGCCGTACCGATGATGGCCGAATCGAAGTTCTCGAAATCAACCGGGATATCACGCGGGACGCAGCAGAGCAGGAGATCCGCAAACTCTTCGCGAGAGCTTTGCAGGAGAAGAATGTGGAACTCGAAAAAGCGAACCTTGCCAAGAATCGATTTCTGGCCACCATGAGCCACGAATTACGCACTCCACTCAATGCCATCATCGGATTCACCGGCACCCTTCTGATGCGGTTACCGGGCCCGCTCACGCCTGTCCAGGAAAAGCAATTACGAATGGTGCAAAGCAGCGGCAGGCACTTGCTGTCCTTGATCAACGATCTGCTGGACCTCGCGAAGATTGAATCCGAAAAGCTTGAGCTGAGGCTAGAGCCAGTGAGCTGCAGAGAAGTACTAGACGAGATCGCCGCTTATCTCCGGCCCATGGCTGAGAGCAGGGACGTTATTGTCTCCGTCAATACACCCCCCGGCGAAATGCTGATGAAAACAGATCGCCGCGCGCTCCACCAGATTTTGCTGAATTTAAGCAACAATGCCGTGAAGTTTACGGAAGCGGGCTCCGTGCAGCTTGAAGTCAGGGAACGACTGATGGGCGATATTCCACTATTTGAATTCTCGGTTATCGACACGGGCATCGGCATCCGCCCGGAAGACAAAAGCAAACTCTTCCAGGCTTTCAGTCGAGTGAACGTTTCGAGTGAGGTATCGCACCAAGGGAGCGGTCTGGGGCTGTATCTGAGTCAGAAATTAGCGGAGATGCTTTCAGGTCAGATTACCTTTGAAAGCGAGTTTGGCAAGGGCAGCACATTCCGATTGACTCTGTCCCCGGGGTAAAAATGCGCGCCCGAATCCTGGGCGTAGAAGACAATCCGGCGAACCTCGATTTGATGGTGTATTCTCCGTTCGCGATGGACAAGAGGGACTGCGGAGTTGATAACCAATTCCATGAATCGCAGCTTGAAATACCTCTTTGCATTTGCCTTTTCGAAACCATTGATGTGATCGTGTTTCAAAGGCGACGCCATCTACCCGTCTGCTCAAAACGGTGCGTTGGCTGTCGACTAGTGCGTGTAGTCACACGACTTGCCCAAATTCGTCGGCCTTAACTCCTGATCCGAAGTTGCTGTCGCTTTTGGAGTTCCGCTTATTCGCAGGAGTTGGCTGAGATGCAAGGCCAATTGTCATGGCTCGGGGCCATGCTTTCTTTTGATCACCAGTGAAACTGCTCGGGCTAGACGAACTGATGGATTGCACCTATGAAGCGCAAATACGAAATTTTTCAACGACACAATCTGAGAAGACGCAGGCTCGCGACTCTGCTGAGTGTGTGCAGCTTCCTTCTGGCTGCCGTTCTCGTCCCTTTGGCGGAGGCCCAAATCACGTCGGTCGTTTCGGGACGCGTCCTGGACCAGCAAGGTCTAGCCTTGCAGGGTGTTGCTCTACGGTTGAAAAATAAAGAAACCGGAAGGGACCGATATGCCCAAAGTGATGCTACGGGTTTATATCGCATTGCGGGGCTGTTGGCGGGTGACTATGAAGTTACCGCCTCGAAAGCGGGATTTAGCGACCAGCCATTGAGCGGCGTAGATGTGCCGACGAACGCCTATGTGAATTTCGATATTCTCCTCAGCGTGGCTTCGGTGCGGTCAGAGATCACCGTAAACGGATCCGCCCAGCTCGATATTGAGAGTTCGTCTTCCGGCGCGATGATCACTCCCCGGCAGATAAAGGATATGCCTCTGAATGGGCAAAATTATTTGGATTTGCTCCAACTCGTGCCAGGTGTGGTGCTCAATCGCCGGGCGGCAATTGGCTCCGACCGTGCTACTCCCATTTTGGGCGAGAGAGCCGGGAACTCTCAGTTCCTGATCGATGGACTCCCGAATAGCGATCAGGTCAACGGAGGCGCGGCCGCACCGTTCAACCAGGAATCAATCCTCGAATTCCAAGTGATCACCTCCGGCTATAAAGCCGAGTTCGGCCATGCATCGGGAGGCATCATCAACGCGGTGAGCAGGAGCGGCTCCAACGATTTCCATGGTGCGGTTTCGCTCTTCCATCGCAATTACAACCTGGACTCCAGCAATCTCTCCGGGCGAAAAAGCCCTCCCTTTGTGCTGCGCTGGAACCCGAATGGCCAATTCGGCGGTCCTCTCGTCAAAAATCGCGCCTTCTTTTTCGTTTCCGCCGAGCGCATTCTGGAAAGCCGAGACCTCAACTTCCAATTTCCTTCGCATACACCAGAAAGCCTGATTCTGTTCGAGTCTCCATTCAATCAACACTCGAAAACTTTTGATACACGCCTCCGGGCGAAGCTCGATCAGCAGGTCGGCCGTAATTGGTTCAGCCAGCAGATGAACCTGACGAATACGCATGTTACGGACTTTCTGCCGCTATCGGAAGCGATTCAATTGCCGTCGACGAGAACCAACACCGATGCGCGGCACCTCATGCTCGGTGTTTCCGATATCGCTCTGTTGGGCGACGCCGAAGAGCCCTTCGTGCTGAACCTTTACGGACAATATCGGGGTGAGCCTTCACGCATCTATCCATCGCACCCGCCAGCCGGCGCCGCTTCCACGCTGTTTAATATCTTCGATACCTACAACTCCGGTCAGATCACGGGTGATCAGGGCCAAGTGGTGTTTGGGCCGGGTTTTACGCCCTTCACCCTGGACCAGAGGTATGCGTCATTCGGAACCAGTGTGGCGCGCCAGAACGGCACACACGGATGGAAGATCGGCTGGGAGTTCCAGCGCACCATGGCAGATGGAACGGAGTCGAACAACATCTTCAACCAGCTGTTCGCGACCGCATCCGACTTCGCTCGCTTCGGACCTGTCGAGTCCGGAGTGGGTCTTATCACCTATCAGGGGGCGAGTACGCCTCTGGACGGCCGTATTCACCTCAGCGATAACTATGACGGCCTTTATGCGCAGGATGACTGGAAGCTTGCGCGCTCTCTCACATTGAATTATGGCTTGCGATGGGATCACGATTCCGGATTTCCCAACAAATTGAACTTTTCTCCGCGACTCGGATTGGCTTGGTCTTTGAATCCGAACACGGTAGTGCGTGCGAGTTGGGGGATCTTTTACGACCATTTCCGGGAAGGCACGGCCCGTGACGTGCCTGGGTTGGGCGGCGCCGATATCAGCACGACCCGCTACCTTTCGTTCCCCCGCCTATTTTATGGGGATCCGAGTCAGGTCGCCCAAATCTTCGGACTTCGCGGGACCGGCGTGCCGTGCATTTCGAATACTCTCACCGACGCCCAAATCGCACAACAGGATCCGAGCTGCATGCTTGGTGGCCAAGCCTTGCCACTGCCCCTTTATGGAATCGATCACTTGAACAAAATCGTTGCCCCGGGGCATGCTCCGATTCCGGCAAACGCCGCCTTGGACGTCTCGAACGTTCAACAACTCTCCGGACTATCACCGCAACAGATCGCAGCGGCTGCCAGCTTGGCAATTGCTCGGCGGCCTGGATTTTTCAGCTGGGATCCCTTCGGCCATCTTTCGACGGATGCAATCGCGGCCGTTGGAGACGACATTCCGGTCACCGTGGACCCCAGCTTCCGAACTCCTTACACAAGCGCCATGCAGGTGGGCCTCCAAAGGCAGTTGGGCCGCGATTTCGTTGTTGAAACCAACCTCTACCATCGCGACATGGAGAACATCCTGGGCGTGCGGAACACGAATCTGGCTTTCGTCGCCCGCATACCGGGCCATACTGGCCAGTTGCAGCCGGGCACTGGCAACCGCATTACCCTCGGCTACGGCCCTTGGTATTGCGGTACTTACAATGGTCTGGTTGTATCGGTAAAGAAGCGTTTTAGTCCCAAAGCCAGTATTGATGCTAATTACACGTTTACGAAAGCGGTGGACGACACGGTTGCAGACCTCGTTACGGACCAGCAACTGAACTTCGGGCTTTCGTTTGCATCCGGACTTAATGGGCCATTGGATAGTTTCGTAGGCGTGCCGCCTGTTGTGATTGATCCGAACTCCGGCAAAACCAATGCGAACCGGCCTTTCATCGCGAGCAACGGCGATCCCGTACCACGGACAGGGAAGTTCTACAACGGACCAGCCCTGACCTCAGGACCTTCAGATTTGGCACTGGATCACACGTTCCTGCTACACGGGATTTGGGATCTGCCTTGGGGACTTAGTGTAAGCGGCATTTTCCGCGCGCAAAGCGGATTTCATTACAGTGCTTCTTCCATGACGCTCGTGGACGTGGATGGTGATGGACTTTACAACGCGCTCGATTACGCCAAGGGGCGAAATCACTTCACGGCCCCGCCTTTCGTCAATCTGGATTTTCGGCTTGCGAAACTGTTCAAGATCCGCGGACGAGTACAGCTTCACGCCTACGTGGAGTCGTTCAATCTTTTTAACAACACCAATCCAGCGGCTGTTGAAACGTTTCCGAATGTGGCCTCCGCGCCGTTTGGCACGAAGCTTCAGGTGCTGCCCGGCCGCGAAGGACAAGGGGGTCTACGTTTTGAGTTTTGATTCAAGTCAGTTTGATGGAACGTGACTACACCTAATCACAAGTGCTTCGAGAAAATTGAGCCTGATTGACCAGTGAGACTGCTACAGAAAGTCCCGCGCGCTGGAGTCGGAAGTGCGCCAAATTCGCCGGGCGATTTAAATCCACTGTAGTCCTGGCCGCTCTCTATCTAAGTGCACCGGTTCTCTCATGTGCTCAAGGAATCGCGGCGAGTGATGCCTTGGCCTTAAAGCACGCGGTTGCAGCTGCTAAGGCGAAGGATGGAACTCACCTCGCGGAAGGCACTCGCGAGTTCGTCCTCAACCTTAATGGCAGGACCTGGCATTTCATCGTTAGGATGAGCGTGCTGGGGCTTGCGGCAATCTTGGCCCTCACCGGTTTGCTCGCAGTAGCCGTTTTCCTCGCTGTAATGGGGCAGCGGCGGGCGAAGGAGGCCGAAGCAGCTAACCGGCAATTGGAAAACGAAATCGGTGAGCGTAAGCGTGCAGAGGAAGAGGTCCGGATACTGAACGCCGATTTGGAGCGCCGCAGGGCCGAGGAGAAGTTCCGTGGCCTGCTGGAATCGGCACCGGATCCGATGGTGATCATGAATCGCGATCGCGAAATTGTGTTCGTCAACTCCCAGACTGAAAAGTTGTTCGGCTATCAGCGTCAGGAATTGCTGGGCAAGAGTGTCGAGATTCTTATACCAGAGCGCTTCCGGAGCGTTCTCTCGGCCCACCGCAGCCACTACTTCGCCGAACATCCAGGTGAAGACATCGATGCTGAGCTAGACTTTTACGCCTTGAGCAAGAACGGTGATGAATTTCCCGTGGAGATCGGTGTCAGCCTTTTCCAAACGGAAGAAGGCGCGCTTATCAGCAGTTCAATTCGAGATATTACCGACCGCAAGGAGTTTGAAAAAACTTTGCAAGAGAAGAACCTTGAGCTGCAGAAAGCCAGTCGGGCCAAGCACCAGTTTCTCGCCAGCATGAGTCACGAACTGCGTACTCCGCTGAATGCCATTATCGGATTTACGGGCATCCTTTTGATGCGCTTACCCGGCCCGTTAACCCCCGATCAGGAGAAGCAATTGCGGACGGTGCAAACCAGCAGCAGGCACTTGCTGTCACTCATTAACGATCTGCTGGATCTCGCCAAAATTGAATCGGGAAAAGTCGAGCTGAGACGAGAGCTCGTGAAATGCGGAGAAGTATTCGACGAGAATGCCAGTTACCTGCGGCCGACAGCTGAGAGCAAGGATCTCGTCATCTTAATCGACGTGCCCTCAGGGGAATTGCTGGTACAAACGGACCGGCGCGCGCTTCATTAGATCTTGCTTAATTTGGCGAATAATGCTGTGAAGTTTACTGACGCAGGTTCTGTTCGGCTGCAAGTCCGAGACAAAGAGTTGGACACCGGCGCGTCAGTTGAATTCGCAGTGATTGATACGGGCATCGGCATTCGGCCGGAAGATCAGGGCAAACTCTTCCAGGCTTTCAGCCAAGTGACTATGTCGAGCGATCCATGCCATCCAGGGACCGGTCTTGGCCTTCATTTGAGTATGAAATTAGCAGAGATGATTGCAGGAAAGATCACTTTTGAAAGCGAGTTTGGCAAGGGCAGCACGTTCCGATTTACGCTGAACCGAGGATAATATGCGAACACGAATTCTGGTTATAGAAGACAATCCAGCCAACCTCGATTTGATGATATATCTGCTGGATGCGTTCGGATACAGTGCGGTTTCCGCTCGAGACGGTCAAGAGGGATTGCGGATGGCAACTCAGCAGAAACCCGACCTAATCCTCTGCGACATACATCTTCCCAAGATGGACGGGTATGAGGTGGTCCGCAGGTTAAAAAATGACCCAGAGTACCGCTTGATTCCTACGGTCGCCGTGACAGCGCTCGCAATGGTGGGCGATCGTGATCGCGTTCTGCGGGCTGGATTCGACGGATATCTCGCGAAGCCCATCGATCCCGAAATGCTTATTCAACAAATTAAGCGGTTTGTCAATTCCAGCCCGGCACCTCTCGCTTAGCACCACTTAGTCAAGCCCTGAATTTCCTGCCAGCCGTGCCTTCCGTGGGGTTCCAGCATTTGTCCTCTGTGATCTCCTGAGAGAACAACGGACGTGAGTAGCAGCGTGGTTCACACATATTTCGCGCCTGCTTTCAAACACTTACACAATTGCTCTAACTCAATCGAACGCACCGTACTCTAGGCTCGTCATTAAGGCCGTTCCCGCGCAGATAATCGCTTTTCGGCAATGCTTCGGTCAAGAGATGAATTGTTTTCGCGTTCAATTTCTGCAACGCGTTTTTTGATGGTGCCCTAAACAAAGCTTCTATGCGCAAATCTAAACGTCAAATTTTGGTTGTTGATGATGATGTCTTCTACGCGTACTACGCGGCCAATCTGCTGACCGATATCGGCGGGTACATTGTCACGCAATCTCATTCCGTGGATGAAGCCTGGGAACTGGCTCGTAGGGGAAAGTTTCCTTTGGTTATTGTCGATCTGAAGATGCCTCCGGGTAAGTGTTTCGACTCCCTCGATACATCTGGCGGGCATAAGACCGGATTCGTATTGGCTAGGGAGATCAAGAGGGCCTCTCCTTCGACAAAGGTCATTATCCAATCAGCGGCTAGGGACGCAGATCTTGAGCGGAATTCGTCTCAACTCGGTGGCGCGATATTCTTGTGCAAGTCCCCCAATCCCGCGCAGCTGATTCGGGCGGTTCAGGAAGTGTTCGATCCGAACGCAGTGCGCGTGAAATCGTTCATCGTACATGGCCGGGACAGAAGCACCGCGCTCGAGTTGAAAAACTATCTGCAGAATTGGCTCGGATTCGACGAGCCCACTATCCTCGCCGAGCAACCTTCAATGGGGGCGACCATACTTGAGAAGTTCGAAGCCTATGCTTCGGATGCCGACTGGGTGTTCGTCCTGCTCACGCCCGACGATACCGGTCACTTCGCTGGGGAACCCGAGTCCGCTCAGCCTCGGGCCAGACAAAACGTCGTATTCGAACTTGGCTATTTCCAGGGGTTGATGCGCCGTCAGAGCGGTCGAATCATTCTACTTCACAAGGGCGCCTTGGAAATACCGTCCGATTTGAGCGGCATCGTCTACATAGATATCACGCTCGGAATCGAAGCTGCCGGCGAAACCATTCGACGCAATTTGGTGGATAAGTCTCCCTGGCGGTAGCTCCTTTATACCCGACTATTCGCAACCTAACTTTTGCTGTCAAGTCTCTTTTTCGCCTCATGAGCCAGTTTTGAATCCGGAGCAAGTCGCAACACTTTCTCGAAAGCTGTTTTCGCTGCGTCCTTGTTCTTGAGCTTTTCTTGTGCTTCTCCTAATCGGAAGAACGCCTCCGCGGAACTCGGGTTGTAGCGCGTTGCATCTTCAAACCGGCCGATCGCGGCCCGGTAACCTCGCAGGGTTCGCTGGCGCATGTAAAAGTTGCCCACCTTGATATTGCGCTCGGACTCGAGCGGATTGAGCGGGTATACCTTTGGGGCCACCGAGGCGTCCTCTTCGGGAGGATTATCTTCCTCGGGCGGCTGCTGAACTGCCGGCGTGTTGGTGCTGGGTTGCTGCTTCGCTTTTTCCTGATTCTGTTGTGGGGGATTATTTCCCGATTGCGCTTTAGAACCGAGTGTGAGTATCAGCGCGAGTAGACAAGCAAAAAACAACGTGCGTGTCACAATTGAATTATAGCTGCCGATGGAATTGCGACAAAAAGTAGCGCAGCTTCCCACCCAGCCAGGCGTTTACCTGTTCAAGGATGCAGAAGGAAATGTGCTTTACGTCGGTAAAGCGAACAGCCTTCGTGGCCGGGTCAGGAGTTATTTCAGCGAAGACAAGCTGGCTGACGCGAAGACGGGGAGCCTTATTGCGGAAGCGCGCGACATTCACTTCATCGAAGTGGATAACAACAAGGAAGCGCTAGCGCTAGAAAACAACCTCATCAAGCAGTACAAGCCTCGCTTTAATGTCCTGCTGCGAGATGACAAAACATATCCGTACGTTAAGTTAACGAACGAACGCTATCCGCGCGTTTACGTCACGCGCCGCATCCTCAAAGACGGCGCAAGCTACTACGGCCCGTTTTTCCCAGGCAATCTGGCGCATCGTTTAGTACATTTCATCCATCGCCATTTCAAAGTTCCATCGTGCAAAATCGATTTTGGGCGCAAGCATACCCATCCCTGTCTGCAGTTTCACATTCATCGCTGTCTCGGGCCTTGCGTATCGGCTCTCACCACGGACGACGCATATGGAGCGGCGGTGCGGGATGTGCGGTTATTTCTTGAAGGTCGTCATCGCGACCTCGCCGATCAACTGGAAAGCCGGATGTCGGTGGCCGCTCAGGAAATGCGATTCGAGGAAGCCGCCAGCTTGCGCAATCTCGCCTCCACGGTCCGTGAAATGGAAGAGAAGCAAAAGATGGCAGCCGCTGAGGGCGAGAACATCGACATTTTTGCTCATCATGCAGAGCCGCCACTAATAGCTGTGAACCTGTTCCATCTTCGCAATGGAACGATCGTCGATCGGCGCGAGTTCTTCTGGGAAGATCAAACCGATTTCGACGCGCCGCAATTCTTCGAGGCGCTTCTGAAGCAGGTCTATCTCAATACGAAATACATACCCGGGCGGATTCACGTCCCTGCCGATTTCGAACAGCGGCAGGAATTGGAAGAGTATCTTTCAGAAGCTCGCGGCAGGAAGGTGGAAATTGCGACGCCGCACCGCGGTTCGAAAAAGGCGCTGCTCGCTCTGGTCGAGACCAACGCCAAGCACAGTTTCGATCAACGCTTTCGCGTGATGAAGCCGAGTTCCAAGGCCATCCAACAAGCGGTCCAGGAAGCCCTTAGCTTACCCGAAGCTCCCCGCCGAATCGAATGTTTCGATATCTCTCACATTCAAGGCACCGAAAAGGTAGCCAGCATGGTGGTGTGGGAGGACGGAAAGATGAAGAAGTCGGATTACCGCAAATTCATTATCCGAACTGTTGCGGGCAATGACGATTTCGCTTCCATGCGCGAGGTGATTACGCGGCGTTATTCGAAACTCCAGGAGGAAAAGCGGCAGTTTCCAGGACTGGTGCTGGTCGATGGAGGCCTGGGTCAGCTGCATGCGGCTGCTGGCGCACTGGAGCAGATTGGCGTGACGTATCAACCGCTCGCTGCAATCGCGAAGCGGGAAGAGTGGATCTACGTGTATGGACAGGAGGATGAGCCCATCGTTCTGGATAAGTTCTCGCCCATATTGCATCTCATCCAGACGATTCGAGACGAGGCGCATCGGTTCGCTGTCACCTTTCACAGAACGCGGCGAAATGCCCAGCGCTTGAGTTCGGAACTGCATGAGGTTCCCGGCATCGGTCAAAAAACTGTAGAGAAATTGTTGCGAACCTTCGGGAGCCTTGAGCGGGTACAGCAAGTCACTGACGAGGACTTGACGCGGGTGGTGGGAAAAGCCGCGGCTATGCGATTACGAGCCTTCTTGGTCCAGGCCAGCACTCCAGTTTCACTGGTTCAGATCGCTTCAACACAGGAGCCCGAGAACTTACATTCCGTCAAACAGGCGTAATGCAAGCACGTCGGGTAGGCCTGCCTTCAGAATCTCTTCCGCGGTCTTTTGGATCGGGTACTCAACCCTCCGCAAGCAGGCGGTATTTTGTTCAGAATCAAAAATTGCGTACGCGGCACGAGGATCGCCGTCGCGTGGCTGGCCAACCGACCCGGGGTTGATCATATAGAAGGTGTCCGGTTCGAGCGCGACAACTGATTGCTGGTGCTCGATTGGAACCGCAGCAATGCGGCCCGTTCTCCGATGCTTGCGAAAGAATCCACCTTGCAGATGCGTGTGGCCGAAAAACGCAATCGGCAGCTCGAAGGCCGCAAAGCACGGGCTTGCTTCTCGCGGCATTGTGATGTACTCATCCTCGTCGAGCGGTGAGCCATGCCAGATGTGGAAGTGCTCGAGCTTGAGCGGGCCTGTCTGCAGCTCACGCAAGTACTCGATCTGATCGCTCGTCAGCTGATCTCTTGTCCACAGTGCAGCGGCTTGAGCAACCTGGTTGAACCACTCGAGGTCATCAATCCCAGCCACTACTTTGTCGTGATTGCCTCGCAGGATGTGCGCGCAATGCGTTCTCGTCCACTCGATCACGTCTGCTGGCCGCGGATTGTATCCGACGATGTCGCCGCAACAAATGATCTGTTGATATTTGCCTTCTGCGTCGGCGAGAACCGCTTCAAGGGCATACCAATTCGCGTGAATATCGCTGAGAATCAGGAATTGCACACGCGTATCAACGTAATACCGGAGACGCAAAGTCCCTTTGTGAAGCGTTCACAGCCCATTGTATCGGCAAATTTTGCCCTAACGTCGGATTGCTCCAGTACAATGCAAGGCAATGTCATTGGTTGTCGTTGGTTCTGTGGCATATGACGCGATTGAGACGCCGCACGGAAAGAGAGAGCGTACGCTCGGCGGCTCGTGTACTTACATCGCGCTCAGCGCCAGCTATTTTGTAAAGCCTTCGATTGTGGCAGTGGTCGGGGAAGATTTCGCCGATGAGGATCGTTCGCTGCTTTCAAGCAAAGGTGTCGATCTTGAGGGGCTCGATCAGGTTCTCGGCCAAACATTTTTTTGGTCGGGCGTGTACTCGGCTGACATGAACGATCGCACGACGCTCCGCACGGACCTGAATGTGTTTGCGGACTTTCAGCCGAAACTTCCGGCATCGTATGCTGGCCAGGACTATCTGTTTCTGGGGAACATTCAGCCGGCTCTGCAAAGCGACGTCTACAGGCAAATGCGCCGGCTTCGTTTCGTAGGCGGAGATACGATGAATCTCTGGATTGAAAAGAATCGAGATGAGCTTCTCGAAGCCATCCGGAACTGGGATTTCCTCCTGGTCAACGATAGTGAAGCGCGAATGTTGGTTCAACAGAACAATCTGCTAAGAGCCGCCCAGAAGATTTTAGATCTGGGGCCCCGCACTTTGGTGATCAAGCGTGGTGAGCACGGTGCGATGCTGTTCAGGCGCGACACGTTATTCATGGTCCCCGGTTATCTGTTGGAGGATGTATTCGATCCCACTGGAGCGGGCGATTGCTTCGCGGGCGGCTTCGTTGGCTACTTGGCTGAGCGCGGATTTGACCTTCAGAACGGCCACGTTGACGTTCACGAGCTGCATCGTGCTGTAATCTACGGCTCAGTGATGGGAAGTTTTTGCTGTGAGCAATTCGGGGTGGAACGTTTTCGAACACTGACCCGAACAGAAATTGATCAGCGCTTTGACGAATTCAGGCGATTCACCGCATTCTAGCCGTCCAAGCGCTATAGCTGAAGCCGCTGTCGTCATTGCCCTGCTTTGCGCATTAGTTTGTTCGAGCGCACTCTGGTGCTTTCACCGCGGGTACCTCCTTTACTACGGCGACGCCCAGGCGCACCTGAATATCAGCCGCAGCATTATCGATTCGCGCACCCCCGGCTACGACCAGATTGGCACTGTGTGGCTGCCCCTCCTTCACGTAATCTGCCTTCCGTTCGTTAGGAACGATTCGCTTTGGAGCAGCGGCCTTGCTGGAACCATCCCTGTCGCTGTTTGCTTCGTTGTTGCGGGCGTCTGCTTCTATCTCGCTGCACGTGACATCTATCAGAGTTCTATTGCGGCCTCAGTGGTGGTCGCCTGCTTCGCAGTTAATCCGAACACTCTGTATCTGGCATCAATTCCCATGACAGAAGTCGTGTTCCTAGCGGGGCTGGCCGTCATGCTGCTCGCGCTCTTCCGCTTCCGCCGGACACAGGAAAGAAGATTCGTTTGGCTTGGCATCGCCGCCGTTTGGTCAATGAGCCTGACTCGATACGACGGCTGGTTTCTTATACCTTTTGCGAGTCTCGGTTTCGCTCTATTTTCCAGAAATCGGCGCTGGCTGACGTTGATCCTGTTTGGGTTGATAGCAAGCTTTGCTCCTCTCTACTGGACTGCACACAACTGGTGGGAAACTGGACACGCACTCGACTTTTACAACGGCCCCTACTCACCCATCGCTATACAAGGTTCAAAACCATATTCCGGATATCACGATTGGAAGCTGGCTCTTCTCTATTACTCAGCGGCGGCCGAGCTGTGTGCCGGGTGGCCTCTGCTGCTGCTCGGTTGTATAGGCGCAGCTTGTGCGGCGGCCAAGAAAGTAATTACTCCGTTATTGTTTTTGCTGCTAACGCCCGCATTCTACGTCTGGAGTATTCATTCGTCAGGTGCGACTCCGATTCATGTTCCGCAGCTTTGGCCGTTCACTTACTACAACACTCGTTATGGAATCGCGGTTGTACCATTGGCCGCGTTTGCAGCAGGTGCTATAGTTTTGGCGCTGCCGGTGCGACTGAGACGGTATGCCTTCATGGTGCCGCTGCTCTCGGTCGCAATTTGGATGCTCCGTCCGTCACCCGAGAGTTGGATCTGCTGGAAGGAGTCACAAGTGAACTCGATTGCTCGCCGTGCTTGGACGAAAGCCAGCGCCGATTTCCTTTTCGCGAACTATCACCGTGGTGACGGCGCACTGGCAAGGTTCGGCGATCTAACCGGAATCTTCTGCCGTGCACGCATCCCGCTCGCCGAGACTTTACATGAAGGCAATGGCCCAGCTTGGTTTGCGGCTACATCCCGACCCGATCTCTTCCATCCAGAGGATTGGGCGATTGCTCAGCAGGGCGATTCTGTTTTCGATGCTGTCAACGCTCGTACAAATGCTCCCTATCGCATGAATCATGAGATTCAGGTAAAGGACGCCCCTGTAATCGAAATCTACAAACGGAGTACCGAAGCAGGTCTCAGTGCGGGTAAGGGGGAGCGATGATCGAAATCCCTTTCACGAAACTGCATGGGGCCGAAAATGATTTCCTGCTGACCTGGAGAGACAAAGCGCCGCAGGCCGGTTTACCTGAGATCGCCCGTCGCATTTGCATGCGAACTACAGGTATCGGTGCCGATGGATGGATGCTGGTCTGGCTGCAAGATGCGGGGCTGGTTACACGTTTGTTTAACTCAGATGGCGGCGAAGCTGAGCTTTCGGGTAACGGCACCCGCTGCGCCGCTGCGTTCGGTCTTTTGAAGGGCGTGGTCTCTCCGCCTCACATTCCCGTGGCCACCGGTGCAGGTAAAAAAGATCTTCAGCTGTTAGCGGAGCGTGCCAACGAATTTCTCTTTGAAATGAATATGGGGTTGCCCAGAGTTGAAGAGTTACATGCAACGCTTCACTTGGCGGGAAGCAAATTTGATGCGACCATCCTGAATGTCGGCAACCCGCAGTGTGCAGTTTTCGTGGAACAGTTTCCGCAGAATTGGCGTGCTGCCGCCCAAGAGGCGGAGCGGCACGAGCGTTTTCCGCAGCGCAGCAATATCTCCTTCGTTCGAGTACTGGATCGTCATAGCATTCAGGCCGTGTTCTTCGAACGGGGCGCAGGCGAAACCAGAAGCTCCGGTACAGGCTCGACTGGGGCTGCCGCGGCTGCTATTCTCAGGAAGGTAGTCGAGAGCCCCGTCGAGATCCGGACGCCAGCAGGAAGTCTGAGCCTGCGATGGGACGATGCTGTCTACCTTACGGGACCAGCGGAACGAATTGCCGAAGGAAGGTTTTTTCTTGATCTCTGAAACAGTTGAGCGGCCCGAGGAGCAGACCTCTTCAGCTGCAGCTGAATTACGTCAGCGAATCTCTAAAAAGACGGCACGCGTCGGTGTGCTCGGTCTCGGCTATGTGGGCCTACCTCTTGCTCTTGAGTTTGCCCGAGCCGGATTCGAAGTAGTTGGCATTGATGTCCAGCAGGAGAAGGTGGACCAGTTCAATCGCGGGGAATCGTACGTCAAGGACGTGGAAAACAGCGCGTTCGCTCCACTCGTAAAGAGTGGAAAGCTGCGCGCCACATCAGATTATTCGGTCATCGAAAAACTCGACACAATCGACATCTGTGTCCCTACTCCGCTGCGGAAAACCAAAGATCCGGATATGAGCTACGTGGTTTCAGCTACGGATGCAATTGCGGCGCATTTGCACCCTGGATTGCTGGTGATGCTGGAATCCACGACATACCCGGGCACCACGGACGAGTTATTGCTGCCCAAGCTCGAAGCAACGGGTCTTAGGGTTGGGCGCGATTTCTTTCTGTGTTTCTCCCCCGAACGGGTCGATCCCGGCAATCCGAAATTTCACACGCGGAATATTCCCAAAGTGGTCGGCGGAATTACCCCGACTTGCACCGAAATGGGAGCGCTGTTCTATAAGCAAGCTCTCGAAACCGTAGTTCCTGTCAGCTCCACACGCGTCGCCGAGATGGTGAAATTGCTCGAGAATACGTTCCGCATGATCAACATCGGTCTGGCTAACGAATTAGCGCTGATGTGTGATCGGATGAACATTGACGTCTGGGAGATCATTGACGCTGCGGCAACGAAGCCCTTTGGCTTTATGCCTTTTTATCCCGGTCCCGGCCTCGGCGGTCATTGCATACCGATCGATCCTTTCTATTTATCCTGGAAAAGCAAACAGGCCGGTATCGAAGCCCGTTTTATCGAACTGGCGGGCTACATAAACGGTCGGATGCCGGAGTTCGTCGTTGAAAAGATTCAAGGCGCCTTGAACGACGTCTCGAAGCCGCTTCGAGGTTCGCGCATTCACATTCTCGGCGTGGCGTATAAGCGAGACATTGAAGACGTCCGCGAATCTCCAGCGCTCGATGTCATTCAACTTTTACAACGGCGTGGCGCCTTGGTTGGTTTTTCCGACCCATATGTACGGTCCATCCAGGTCGAGGGAACGAATTTGCAGTCGCAAGAAACGGCGGCGGGCGTCGAGGCAGCCGATTGCGTCGTAATTATCACGAACCATAGTGGGTTCGATTACGCGGCAATCGTAGACCGCAGTAAATTGATCGTCGATACGAGAAATGCGCTCAAGGGCCATCGCTCGGACAAAATCGTTCGCCTCTAATCTAACCGGTGTTAGCTGTTTGCCGTGGATGGTTCGCCCTCTTCCGGTGCGCCACTTTCCAGGCCCATTTGGGAGAGTCGATAACGAAGCGCGTTCCTGGTAAGGCCTAGCATCCTAGCTGCCTGACTCTTGTTGCCGTTAGCTCGCCGTAGCGCCTCGCGGATCATCATTTGCTCCCAATGTTCCAGCGTTTCGCCTTCCGGCAATAAAAGCGCCTGGTGGGATGGGAAAGCAGGAGTATTTCTTGGAGCCTCGATCCTGATGTCGCCGGCCTGCAGGATCTCTCCCGAGGCCAGTACTAAACTTCGCTCAATTGTATTCTCTAGCTCGCGCACGTTCCCCGGCCAGGAATGACTTAGCAACCGATCGAGGGCCGCGGCGCTCATTTCTGTCGCACTTGCTCCTAGGTCCTTTGAGAGCTTGTTGACGAAGTGAATCGCCAGGAAGGGAATGTCCTCCTTCCGGTCTCGCAAAGGTGGAATGCTGATCGGAACGACGTTCAGGCGGTAATAGAGGTCCTCACGGAAGCGCCCTTCTTCAAGCGCGGCGCGTAAATCGACATTCGTAGCGGCAATCACTCGAACATCCACGTTGCGAGTGATGTTTGATCCAAGGCGTTCGAATTGCCGTTCCTGAAGAATGCGCAAGAGCTTCACTTGTATGCTGCCGGGAACATCGCCGATTTCGTCTAGAAATGCGGTGCCCTGATCGGCTTGTTCGAATTTGCCCGGCTTGCTCGCGTTGGCTCCGGTAAAAGCGCCCTTTTCGTAACCGAACAACTCACTCTCCATGAGGTTTTCCGGAAGGGCGGTACAGTTGATCTTCACAAATGCATGATGTTTGCGAGGCGAGTGTTGATGAATCGCGCGGGCGATCATATCTTTGCCGACGCCGCTTTCTCCGGCCAGCAAAACAGTCGCCCGGGTGGGTGCCACGCGCTCAACTGTGTGGAAAATCTCACGCATCGCAGGACTTCGCCCAATAATGTTGTCGAACTGGTACCGCCGGTCAACTTCTTCGCGCAAGCGCTGGTTCTCCGCGCGGAGCGACTGCAGAGCCATTACCTTCTGTACGATTGCGGCCAGATGATCGAGCGAGAAGGGCTTCTGCAGAAAGTCGGCGGCTCCTAGCTTCATCGCATCGACTGCGGCTTCAACAGAACCATGGGCGGTAATGACGATGACGGCCGCTTGTATGCCCCTGGCTTGCAGTTGCTGAATGAACTGCAATCCGTCGATTCCTGGCAAACGAAGATCCGTAATGATGAGATCCGCCATCGTGGCCAAAGGGATGGCCTGTTCAGCGGTAGGCGCACCGTTTGCCTCGAACCCCGCCGATTCGAGATGCAACTGGATCACGCGCCGAAGCTTTTCTTCGTCTTCAACAACCAGTATGCGTCCGGCAGACATGATTTAGACCTGCTCTCCTCTGGGCAGCGTAACTTCAAAGGTTGTACCCACCCCGGCTTCGCTGAAGACGTTTATGCGGCCTTGGTGCTCGTCGATGATCTTCGAGACGATCGCAAGTCCGAGCCCCGTTCCGTGCGGCTTCGTCGTGAAAAATGGATTGAAGATGTTTTCGAGGTGCTGCGGTTGTATTCCTTCGCCCTGGTCGCTAACGAAGATCATGACATTCTCGTCACGATGTTCAGCCCTTATCTCAATGCTTTGTCCAGGAGCACTTGCCTCAATTGCATTCTGCACGAGGTTTGAAATCGCCGATTTAAGCAGATCCACGTCGAAAACAAACGACAACGGTCCCTCAGCAATGCGAACGGTCAAGCTTACCTTCCGGCTCCGAGCCAAATCCGATTGCTCTCGGACTACATCGTCGATTAAGGCGTGCAGGTCGGCAGCAAGGGGCCGGATGTGCAGAGGTCTTGCGAAATCCAGAAAGCTCGCAATCAGCCCGTTCACCCGATCAACCTCGCTCACAATATAGCCGGTCATTTCGGACATCACTTCAGGACGGGTCTTCGTAGAATCCATCGTCAACATTTCAGCCGATGCCTTGATTGTTCCTAACGGGTTTCTCAGTTCGTGGGCGAGACCGGCCGTCAGCTGGCCTAAAGCCGCAAGACGTTCACTGCGGCGAAGTGAGACCTGAGTGCGGCGCAGAGTGCGGTTTGATTCCGCAAGGCGCTCGGCTGCACTCTGTGTGCGTTTGACCTCATCTCGTTTAGCCTTTGCTTGCTCGTAAACAAGAAAAGCAACGATGACGTAGAAAGACGCACGTAGCGACATGATGCTGATCTGGTCTGGCGGGAGCCGAAAAATGCTGTAATCAACAAATATGGGAAGCAGAAACGAGAAATAGGCCAGGCACGCTAGTGCGGTTACGAAAATGACCCCGGGCAACTCCAGGATGGTGGCTGCCGAGACCACGGGGATTAGAAAGATTGGGTAATAGTAGCTGTCGCGTCCATGAGTGTAGCCAATCAGTAAGTAACTCAGTACGAGTTTCAACACTATGGACGTGATTTGCCCGCGCGGTGAAGAAAACAGTTTCAAGCGCGGCTCAGCGATTTGGAATGCGCCAATTAGGGGGACCAGGATGAGGGCGTCGTAGTTCGTTTCAGGCGCTGTGGCGATCAGAACCGTTACGAATAGCAGCCATGCGAAATCCTGTGCCCGGAAAAGATTCGCTCGAAAGCCTGTTTTGGTGGAAGTGGTCGCCGTGTCTGTCATGTTTGAGGCTCTATGACAGAATAAGATCAACCCAAGCAGTTATGAGCGATGTGAATTCGGATACGTCCGTTTCCGCCGAAAATCCAGCCCCGCAGGAAGAATCCACCTTCGCAGAGATGTTGTCGAATTTCGATCGGCAACATGCTGACGGACAGAGAGGCGACAGTGTTACGGGAACAGTGATTTCGGTCGGGGCTGAAGTCATTCTGGTCGACGTTGGACGCAAAATAGAAGGCTCTTTATCCATTTCAAAATGGCGCGAAACCGAGCAGGGTGAGCCCCAACCCGGTTCTACCCTCACCGTAACAATCGGACCCCGAAATGAGGAGGGTTATTACGGGTTATCAACGGTAAAGGTTCAGCGACCGAAAGACTGGAGCGGATTGCAGAAGGCATTCGCCGAAAAGGGAAATATCGCTGGGGTCGTTCTCGAGCAGGTGAAAGGCGGCTTTCGAGTAGACGTCGGCGTTCGTGCATTCATGCCTGCGTCGAGAAGCGGTGTACGCGAAGCGGCTGAGATGGAGGCGCTAGTCGGGCAAGAGATCCAATGCCGCATCACTAAGCTCGACGTCGAAGAAGAAGATCTGGTGGTCGATCGCCGCCTCATTTTGGACGAAGAGGAGGCGCGTCGGCGGGATCAAGCGTTTCGGGAACTCCGGGAAGGCGCCATTGTCCGGGGCAAAGTTCGAACCGTCATGGATTTCGGCGCGTTTATCGACCTCGGTGGGATAGATGGATTGCTCCACGTTGCTGATATTACTTACTCCCGCGTCGGGAAAGCGAGCGATGTAGTGAAAGTCGGCGACGAATTGGAAGTTAAGATTCTGAAAATCGATGAGCCGGCCAGGAAGATTTCAGTCGGACTCAAACAACTGCAGGAGGATCCCTGGACCACTGCGGCCCGGACGTTTCATGTAGGCGACCGCGTAAGCGGCACGGTGTCCCGGCTGACCGATTTCGGTGCTTTCATTGAATTGTTGCCCGGAGTCGACGGCTTAATTCACGTCTCCGAGTTGTCCTGGGACAAACGTGTGCGTAAGCCGGGAGATCTGCTCAAAATCGGCGAGCGGGTCGAGACCGTCGTGCTGCAAACCAATTCGGAGGAACGAAGGATCAGTCTCGGGTACAAGCAAATCTTGGGCGATCCTTGGGATGCGGTAACGCAGAGACTCGCGGTGAATTCGGTGGTAGAAGGACCCGTTACGAACGTCGCCGCTTTCGGAGTATTCATCGATCTCGAAGATGGCATTGAGGGGATGGTCCACATATCCGATATCACGAATGAGAAGCGCCTCAATCACCCCAAGGAGAAATTGGCAAAAGGGCAGAGGGTGAAGGCTGTGGTGCTCGAAGTGGATCGCGAGCGCCGGCGCATCCGCCTGGGCATGAAGCAGCTTGAACCCACGACTGTCGACGGCTTCATCTCTGAGCACCAGCCGGGGCAGACCGTCAGCGGACGGCTCGTTGAGGTGCACGGAAATAAAGCTACTGTGGAACTCGGCGAGGGGGTTATGGGCTCCTGCCAATTGAAAACAACTCCGGATCCTGCTGCGTTGCCACAAGAAACCAAAGCCAGGGATGTTTCGTCGCTGAGCGCGATGCTCGCAGCGAGGTGGAGGCAGGGTGGAGTGGCGGGCGCGGCGAAAGAGATCGCCCGGCCTGGACAGGTGCGGAGCTTCCGGATCTCGCATCTCGATGCAGCCAAACGGCTCATCGAACTGGAATTAGCCAGCTGAGATATTGGACGCTGCAGAGAGGTGCCGGGCGGCCTTGAAGGAGCTCTAAAGAGGCCGGGTTCGTGACGAAATTGAACGTCATACGTCCATCACTTTGGTGGCAACTCGAGCAGAAGCGATCGGGAATGTAGCCGTGCGCGGCGGAACTGATCGGGCGGAGGAGTCCGCTCTAATCCGGGCGGCGCAGCGAGGGGATTCAGACGCCTTCGAACAGCTGGTTCGCTCCTACGACCAAAGCGTGCTCAGAATGGCTCTCAATATATTGCACTCCGAGGAGGACGCGCGCGACGTGTACCAGGAAGCTTTTCTTCGCGTCTATAGAAACCTTCCTCGTTTTCGGTTCGATTGCAGTTTCAGCACTTGGCTATATCGCATCGTCACCAACCTCTGTCTCGATCAAATCCGAAAACGGAAGGTGCGAAAAGAGGACTCGGCGGAGCTAAGTACCGATCGCGGAGAAATAGACCGTTTTCAGTTCGTGGCCGAAGACAGGGCCGACGTGGACCCACAGCGTCAGCTCATGAGCGCCGAAGTGAATGCTCGTGTGCAGGAAGTTTTGGGCCGTCTCACGCCGAGGGAGCGATTAGTTTTCGAGATGCGCCACTTTCAAGGCATGAGATTGCGCTCAATTGGGGAAGCGTTGGGTGTTAGTGAAGAGGCCGCGAAGAACTGCTTATTTCGAGCAACGCAAAAGATGCGGACAGCCTTGGGGGAATTTGTATGACTTGCCCGCAGGTGCAAATGAATCTGTCGCTCTACCTGTACGGCGAACTGGATTTCTCGCAAGAGGAAGAGCTTGAGCAGCACTTGACGGAGTGTGCGCTGTGTAAGCGAGCTCTGGCGCGCGAGAAGGCCTGGCATAGCGCGGTGAATGCAGAACAGGTCGATGCGCCGCTCGAATTATTATCAGCGTGCCGGAGTGGATTGAAAGCCGCGCTCCCCTCGTCCCGAGCTGAGAAAACGGAGCAGGGTTCTTCGTGGTGGCGGTGGGGAAGGCAGCTTGGGTTTTCGCTTTCAGCTTGGTCTGCGCGAACCGCGGTTGCATCTTTTCTGGTCCTTGCCGGCTTCACCGCTGGACGCTGGATTGATCGGCACGGTTTGCCGGGCGATCTTTCTGTCATCCGCGGTTCAGAAGCGAGTTTTCTCGACCCCTCTACGTCGCACGTTCGCGATATCCAGCCGGGTGAGGATAACCGCGTTCGCATTATTTTCGATCAGGTTCACGAACGTGACATAACGGGGCGGATAGACGATAGAGGAATCCGTCAGCTGCTAATCGCAGCCTCCAAGGACCCGGCTGACCCCGGAATACGTGTTGATTCTGTAGAAATATTGAGCAATCAGAACGGCAGTGAGGTGCGCGATGCTCTGATCTACGCCGCCCAGCACGATCCCAATGCGGGTGTCCGGTTGAAGGCATTGGAAGGCCTGGGCCGCTTTGTCGATGATCCGGCGATACGGGAAAGTTTGGCATCCGTTCTTCAGCACGATGACAATTCGGATGTGCGTTCCCAGGCTATTGATGTCTTGGCGCCAACCGCAGGGAAAGGCAAATTTAGCCCTCAGTTAGCAAGTACGTTTCAGGAGATCGTGCGGTCCGACCAGGGTGACGATTACCTTCGCATGCGCTGTATGCAACTGCTTCAGGAAATGAATACGTTACCCGATGTGTATTAGGATGCGGCCGATCACCGCGTCGTCCGTGTCGCAGCACCTGTTCACATTCCCAACAGCTATGCGTGTTCCTATTTTGCTTTTGGCGCTGATCGGTGCAACAGCTCTGATTGGACAAGGCCGACTCGCGTCTGAAAATGGATTTTTGTTCCCCGGCGAAGCTAGGACGGGCGGCAGCTATTTGGGCGTAACTTTGGCCGATATCGATGCCGATCGGGCGAAGATGCTCAAGCTCGAGGAGCCTCGGGGTGTCGAAGTAGTGCGGGTAGAAGCGGGAAGTCCCGCTGAAAAAGCCGGCATTAAGGCTAGCGATGTTCTTTTCACCTATAACGGTGAAGCTATCCTCGGCGCTCAACAGCTTGGAAGACTCGTGCGGGAAACCCCGGAAGGAAGGAAAGTCAGAGTTCAGCTTTGGCGAGAGGGTAGGTCGCAAACCCTTACGATTGTCACGGAAAGGCATGCATCCAGAGACTTCGATATGGATGCGGAATTGAGGCGCCTCTACATACCCGGCCAGGAAGAAACGTTTAATCAGCTTCGATCGCGCCTCCTGAACATGACGCCTGAGATCCCAAGCCCTATGTTGATGTGGACTATCCCGGCATTAGGGATTGAGTGCGAGATAGTGGATTCACAGTTAGCAGACTACTTTGGAGTGAAGCACGGTATGCTCGTGCGTTCGGTCGCGAAGGCTTCGCCCGCAGAAAAGGCGGGACTGAAGGCGGGAGATGTCTTAACTTCTATTGGAGACCGGCCCATCGCCACTTCCCATGATGTGACGGGATTCCTGAGGATGCAGCGCCAGCCGGGTACGCCAACTTCCCTCGGAATCGTGCGCGAGCATAGACAGCTCACGCTTCAGGTCGCGCCGCTTGAAAATCACCAGTAGAGAACTCACTCGCTTTTCAAGCAGAACCACGCTGGATTGGCCAGCGTTTTTGCATGTAGGATCTCAGTCGCAGCACTGCTTGGGACTTCAATTGCGAGATTCGAGACTCGTGCAAGTCCACGATTTTGGAGATCTCGCGAAGTGTCATTTCTTCGTAATAATAGAGCGCAAGCACTGTTCGCTCCAATTTCGGCATTTTTTCGATAGCCTCAGCCAGTATGCGCTCGAGTTCGGCGCGCTCGACAATCTGGGAAGGCCAGTGCTCGTCCTTATCCGCCAAATAACGGAGCAGGTCGCAACCTTCCTCTTCAGTGCCCGCGTTCTCGAGACTGCCGAGCGTGAGCCCGCGAACCTCGGAAAGCCAGTTTTGATATTCGGCGACAGAAAGCCCAAGGTGTGCCGCTATTTCTTCCTCCGTGGGCGTTCGCTGATACTGCTGCTCAAGTGACGCGATGGCGGCTTCGATGAGCTTAGCGCGCCTGCGTTGCTGCCGCGGTGCCCAGTCGAGCCCTCTGAGGCTATCGAGAATTGCGCCTCGAATTTTGTACTCAGCGTAGGTTTTCAGTTTGACGTCGTGCCCTGCGTCATAACGATCGATGGCGGCGATCAACCCGACTACACCTGTCGAGATCAAGTCGTCTAAGCTGACCGATCCAGGTAGCCGTTCATGGATTCGCCTGGCGATTAACTTCACTTGTGGCAAGTGCTCCAGAATCAACTTTTCCCGGACTTCGGCTGTGAGCTCCGGTGTCGCGTAGCTCTCTACTTTAATTGCCTTTGCAGTGCTCATCTGTTGCGTTCTTACCGCCTATTCAACATTCGACAGATGCAGAGCGAAACTTGAGCGAATCTTACGGAGTGAGGCTCGCCTAGGGTCAAAGCTGCCCTAGGAGGATTCGGTAGACTAGATGACAGTGAGCTTTGTGACGGGACAACTACTACAACGCACAGACGGCGAGCGCCAAGCCGCTCGACCAAACCGTGAAAATGAGACGATTGATGGGCGGGAAGCTCGCGTTGGCGATCTTCGAAGGCGGATTGGGGACGGAAGCTATCACATCGATCCGGCCAAGTTAAGCGCGAAAATCATCGACCACCACTTGGCGGTTAAAGCTCCATAGCGGCGCGGTTCGACATTTCTCGGAGCTGCACGTGCCGGCCGACCAGGACAGCCGGGTCTTGCACCAGGTGTGGTCTTGATCTGACTTCGCACAATGAAAATGCATGACTTTGATCCAGCAGGTTCCCTGGCTTCGTTCCCGGTGGGTAGGTTATGCGATTTCAGCTTTAAATGTCGCCGCCGCAGCCTTGTGTTTCGTTTATTTTAACCAAGCGCTTAGGGCTCATTATCTCATCTTTTTCATGATGGCCGTGGCTTGCTCTACGCTCTTCGGTCTCGGTCCCGGTTTCGCCGCGTTGGTTTTGGCCGTTGTTGCTTCTGACTACTTCTTCATTCCACCTTTTGCGGTGCTTAGCCTAAGCCGTGCCACGTGGATCGCTGCAGCTAGCTATGGTCTGGTGCTATCACTCACACGTATTGGTGAGCAGTATGTTCGGCGCAAACTGACGCGGTCTCTTCTATTCGAGAATGTTGCGGGGAATCAGGACCAAGGAACCAACGCCGTGCGACATCTGCTGGGCAGGTTGGATGGAGACGTAGAAGGTGAACTGTTCGGCTGGGCTGTTGACAAGAGTCAAATGTCCATCCCTCCGAAGATCACGTTTTATGTGGATCAACGCCCGGTGGGTGAAGTTCTTGCTGTCCACTATCGCCCCGATGTAAAGGAGCATAGTTTCTTTTTCGACTTGAGTGAGTGCTGTCCGCCTTCATCGGCCGCTCGGGTTGAGGCGAAGTTCTCTGACAGGAAGCGGCTATCCAATTCTCCATTGACGGTTAAGATCCCCGCGCGAGCAGCGGCTCTCCATTTAGAGACTATTCTCTTCATGCATATTCCCAAGACCGCTGGAACCGCGTTTCGCGAGGCGATGATAGGCAACTACAAACACTCGCAGGTCGCGTATCTATATCCGCATCCGCCAGGCTTTCTCGTTTCCAATTTAGGGCTATTACCTTTGGAACAGCGCGCCAGATTTCGACTAATTCTGGGGCATTTTCAGTACGGTATTCATGAGTTTCTTCCGCAGGAGTACACCTACGTTACGATCGTTCGAGACCCCGTGGAGCGGGTGATCTCGCACTATAACTACTTGCGCCAGACACAACCTGAGATCACATCCGATGGCGCTGCGACCCTGTCACTTCCGGAGATGCTGGAGCGGCATAGAACTGCAAATTTCGACAATCTCATGGTCCGGTGCTTCAGCGGACTCGATAAAAATGACGTGCCACCAGGGCATGTCGATCAAGGCGCCTACGACCTTGCCATTGATCACTTACGCACACGATTCACGTTTGTCGGATATCAGGACAGGGCGGATGAAGCTTATGAAGCACTTAAAAATCAGTTCAATTGGAGAGCCCGAGCATCACTCGAAGTCGTGAACAAGGGCGAACGATCCAGCGCTGACGTAGATGAAGCGACGCGTCGGACAATTGAGCGTTTCAATACGTGGGATTGCCGGCTCTATGCGAAGGTCCGTGAGTTGTTTCCGTAAGGCTTCCCCATTACAGTGCCTTCGGGGTGCCGCGATACCGCAGCAACTTGGCCATTACCCGCAACAACGGCGAGTCGAGCTGGCGAGTGTACCATTGATCTGCTGTCTGGCGATTGCCGAGGCTGTAGGTCGGGTATGGATGAAGTGTCTCCGCAACATTGCGCAGCGGAATGCCGTTACGCATTGCAAGAGCCCATTCACTGATCATTTCCCCGGCATTAGTACCCAGAATGGCGACCCCAAGAATCTTCCCGCGGCGGTCGGCAAATACTTTGATCAAGCCACTTGTGTTCTGTTCCGTTGTTGCCCGATCGATCTTGTCAAACGACAAGCGATAGACAGAGAAACGCGCATTTCGCTCTCGAAGTGCGGCTTCGGATTCGCCCAGGGACGCGAGCTCTGGATCTGTGAATGTGCACCATACGATGTGACGCCCGTCTAACGATCGTGGAACGCGAAGAATTGCATTCGTGACCGCCACCTTACTCATGTGCTCGGCGAAGTGAGTAAATTGATATCGTCCTACTACGTCGCCGACTGCATAAATGTGGGGCTGGGAGGTGCGGCAACGCCGGTTGATCCTCACTCCACTCTCGCTGAGCACAACGCCGGCGCTCTTCAGGTTCAGGTCCTCTACGTTTGCTTGCCGGCCCGTCGCCGACAACACGGCATCGCAGTCGATCAGGTCACCGTCGTCTAACATCACCTTCACGCTACCTTCGGCGGCCGTTACCCGGCTCGCCTTGTGGCCGAAGATGAACTGCACGCCTTCACCCTTCAGTTTTTCGCGGAGAATTTCCGCCAACTCCCGGTCATCCTTCGGCAAGATGCGCGGTTCTGAGGTAACCACAGTGACCGAACAACCCAGTCGCTGGAACGCCTGAGCCATTTCAATCCCGACAGGCCCGGCCCCGAGGACGACCAGACGATCGGGCCTCGCTGTCAATTCGAATATGGACTCGTTTGTAAGAACGGATGCGTGAAGATTCTCGTCGCGAGGACGGCTGCCCGTCGCAATTACGAAAAACCGCGATGTGATCGTGTCCAGCACGCCTGCGGCATTCATCAATTCCAGGGTGTGTGCGTTCCGAAAGCGCGCCTGAGCCTGCAGGATGGTCACGCCGAGCCTCTCGAAATTGGGAGGAGCATCGGCGGATTCGTACACCTGCTGTCGTGTTTGCCGAACCAGCTCCATCACCTGATTGAAATTGACGTTAAGCTGAGCCGAGATGAGCTGCCGCCGCTCGGCGTTTCGGGTCTCGTGCACTACTTTCGCTGCGTGTAGAAGCGTTTTGCTCGGTATGCAGCCGTACCATGTGCAATCGCCGCCAAGCCGACGTGTTTCCACTAACGCGGTCTTCGCGCCAAGCACGGCCGACATTCCCGCCGCCGTCAGTCCAGCGGCGCCGCCCCCGATGACAACCATGTCGTACTCATACGGCATCGACTCTCGATAACTCTGTACTCCAACTTAGCAGCGATTAGTTCATCTGCATCGGCCTAAGCTAAAGGAAGGCGATGATCACCGCAATTCCGAGCTTTGAATCCACGCTTGAACAGCGCGGATTGCCGGTTCTCACAAAGGCCGAAATCACCACGGTTCAAGTCAACGTGGGAAAGATTTGCAACCAAGCCTGCCAGCATTGCCACGTTGAAGCCGGTCCAAAGCGGACCGAAAGCATGTCATTGCAAACCGCCGAGCGAGTTTTTTCTCTTCTGAAATCCAGCCCCGGCATCAACACAGTTGACATTACGGGTGGCGCTCCGGAGCTGAATCCAAATTTTCGGCGATTTGTTTTGGAAGGTCGAGCCCAAGGCCTTCACGTCATCGACCGGTGTAATCTGACGATTTTGCTTGAGCCAGGATTTGAGGACCTGCCGGTGTTTCTTGCTCGCAACCGGGTGGAAGTGACTGCCAGCCTGCCATGCTATACGCGTGACAACATTGACGCGCAACGTGGCCGGGGAGTATTCGAAAAGAGCATTGCAGCTCTGCAGTTACTAAATCGCCTCGGGTACGGGCTTGATCCTGAACTAGCTTTGAACCTGGTTTACAATCCGCTCGGTGCCTCTCTGCCTCCGCCTCAGAACGCTCTCGAAGCTGATTACAAACGGCATTTACAGGAAAATTTCGGCATCCGGTTCAATCGCCTGTTCACAATTACCAACATGCCTATCAAGCGATTTGCCGATTTTCTCGAGCGCACCGGCCAACAGGAAACCTACATGAAGGTGCTATTCGATCGGTTTAACGCCGCAACCCTAGAGCACCTCATGTGCCGGTCTCTCGTCAGCGTTGGATGGGACGGCCAGTTATACGACTGCGATTTCAATCAGATGCTGGACATGCCAATATCACATCCAGCCACTGTCTGGGATATCGAATCGTTCGATGCCGCAGCATTCAAACCCATTGCGACAGCGCACCATTGTTTCGGTTGCACGGCGGGCGCGGGTTCAAGTTGCGGAGGCGCACTCGGGTAGGTTTGCAAAGCGTTCTGTCGTGTTTCATTTTGTGAGCCGGGTGCATCTTTATCCATAGAGGAAATCTTATTGAACCAAATCATCACAACTGCGCTCTTACTTCTTCTCATTTCGTGCAACTCGCGGAAATCAGCCGAAACCGGAGCCGGATCTACCGCAACCTCAGGCACATCGGCCGCTCCCGCCACTTACACGCCGCGAATCGGAATAACGGTAAGTACAAACAGTAGAACCTGTGTCGCCATTCACAATGCCAATGTTGCTCCAAGTACGCCTGTAACTCTGGTCTCGCCCATGCCGCCCCAGACATTCATTCAAGCCGAAATTACTGGGCCATCTCAAGGGGCCTGTCCGGTGAGCAAAGATGTGGACCCCACGGTTTCGAATTACGACATTCACGTTTCGCAGGGATCTGTTCCGAAACTGACGCCTCTTATCGCCGTGTTGGGTGCTTCGGCTCCATTTTCGATGGCGCCGAACAACAGTGTGCAAGCGGATCTCGATCAGAATGGCAAGACCGAAACTTTCCGTGCGTGCAGCGGCAACGATGGCATCCACTTGACGGTGTGGTCCTCAAACCCGCTCGACGGGACATTGTTGTGGCACGGATACTATTACGAGCCCAGCAATCCTGGTCTGGGGCCGAGCTGTACAGCCAGGGAAATGGCCGGTCCGTAGATACGTCGCAATCGTAATCTGGGCTTACATACAATAGATGCGGCACTAATATGAACCGCCGCGATCTCCTACGTGTCACGGTACTCGGAGCCCTTGGCGCTGGCACAACCGTTCCTCCCGCCGCCGCTCGCGAGTTTCCTCCTGATTCCGATGCCTCAAAAGAGCTCGAGCGTCCCGATTGGAAGCCGCTTTTTCTCGATGCACATCAGAATGAAACGCTGATCCTTTTAAGCGATTTGATCATTCCGGCTGGAGACACTCCGGGCGCGAAGGAAGCTCTGGTAAATCGTTTTTTGGATCTGCTGATGAGTGCGGAAACAGCCGAGACGCAACGCGCCTTCATCGCTGCTCTCGCCTACATCGATGGTGAGTCGATGCAGCGCTACAACTCGGCTTTCGTCTATGCTCCCCGCGAGCAGCAGATCGAGTTTCTGACCCTCATCGCGTATCCGCATTCGCTCGAAACATGGGGCGAAGGGCAGGCCGAGTTCCCAGGGCACACGCATTTTCAGAAGCTGAAGAGATGGATTGTGGGCGCCTACTATAGTTCTCCGATCGGCCTGAAAGAACTCGGATGGAACGGTACGTTTCCGCATGGCATGTTTCCTGGATGCGATCATTCCGCGAATGAGCACAATGAAGGGTCTTCTAAATAGGTAACCGTTATGTTCCAGGATCCCCTTAGCAAGACCTATGATGCAGTCGTGGTCGGATCGGGTGCCACAGGCGGATGGGCAGCGAAACGACTCTCCGAGGCCGGTCTCACCGTCGCCGTTCTCGAGGCTGGCCGCAATATCTCGCCGAAAGAATTCACAGAGCACATGCCGGCGTTCCATCTCAAGTACCGGAATGTATCGCTCGATTGGCTCAAGTCGCGTCCCGTACAGAAGCAATGCTACGCGTGCATGGAGTACAACTACGACTGGTTTGTCGACGATCTCCAGAACCCTTACAGTACGCCCCCGGATAAGCCTTTTACGTGGCAGCGCCTCCGAATCGTTGGTGGCAGGACGCTGGTGTGGGGCCGCCAAAGTTACCGCTTAAGCGACTTGGATTTCAAAGCCGCAAGTCACGACGGGTACGGGGATGACTGGCCGATCTCTTACAAGGACGTTGCGCCTTACTACGATCTTGTGGAAGATTACGTCGGAATCAGCGGAGCGGCGGAAGGAAATGACGCGTTGCCAGACGGTCACTTTTTACCGCCCATGAAGATGACCTGCGGCGAAGTGCATATGAGAGAGCGCGTTCAAAAGCAGTTTGGGCGTACTGTCACCATTGGCCGTACGGCGATCTTGACGAAGAATCACAACGGCCGTCTGGCGTGTCATTACTGCGGACCATGCGAGCGCGGCTGCAGCACGTTCTCTTACTTCAGTAGTCCTTTCACCACGATTAAAGATGCCCTCAACACGGGCAAATGCACGCTGATCACGAACGCCGTGGTCGCCCGCGTCAACATGGACGCTGGAACTAATCGTGCTACGGGCGTAACCTTTGTGGACGGCAACACGAGGCAGACGAAAAGCGTTCGCGGGAAAACAGTCATTTTGTGCGCTCAGGCGCTCGAGTCAACCAGAATTCTTCTGAATTCGTCTACCCGCGAACATGCAACCGGACTTGGGAACTCGAGCGGCTTGTTAGGACGCGGCTTAATGGACCATTCGACCGGGGCCGGAGCAGCAGGTGAGCTGCCGGGCTTTGATGCGAAGCCAGGTCCGTACAGTGGGCCGCATCGCGCGAACGGCATTTACGTGATCCGTTTTCGCAACGTCGCGAAGGGACCGCAGCATCCGGGTTTCATTCGTGGATACGGTTTTCAAGGGGGCGCTGAATCGGAATTTAATTTCGAAGCGCCAGGTTACGGCGCTGAGTTCAAGCAGGCAGTGAAGAATGGCTCTTACGGGATCAATCTCGGCGCGTTCGGCGAATCGCTTGCCCGCAACGACAACTATGTTTCGATCGACCCGGAGTTGAAAGACGCGTGGGGCATTCCCGCGCTACATATTTCAATGACTCACGGTGACAACGAAAAGGCTCTGCACGAAGATGCGGCCGTGACGGCGGCGGAGATGCTTGAAGCAGTGGGCGCAAAAAACATTCGAGTCCGGTCAACGCTGGCCGAACCCGGTATGGCCATTCATGAGCTCGGCACAGCGCGCATGGGTGCGGACCCCAAGAAGTCTGTAACGGATCCTTACAATCGGCTACATGACGTGAAGAACATCCGTGTAATGGATGGCGCCTGCTTCGTGTCGTCGGGATGCCAAAATCCGACACTCACAATGATGGCGCTCACGGCGCGAGCTTGCGATCACTTGGTTGAGGGCTTTCGGCGAGGTGAAGTATAAGAGCGTACTAATGCTGCTGCGAAGGTCTTCCCAAGCCCCGCAGGTTCGACGAAATAGGCGGCTTTCGAAACGGCCGTCGCGGAGCCTTCTTGAGCGCCTTCTCCGCAGCGCGTCTTTCACGTTCTTTCAGTAGAGGCCGAAAATCCTCGCCGACTACTTTGTAGTGCTGAAATCTCGCGAGCTGCGGCGGATCGCTAAGAGAGGCGGTCGTGAGAAGTTGTAAACAAAATGCCGGACCTTCCTGAACTGATATCCGATTTTCCGCGAACAGAGGGAGCGCGACTTCTATCGAAAAAACACTTGCTTGACTTCGTTCTTCAATCCCACGAAATGTAAAACGCCGGGTACCACCCTCATGGGTAAAACCTTCATAAACGAAGTGCATTATTCACCTTTTTGACGCAATCGTTGGCTAAGAAGGAATCGTTCAGATCACCCGACTTAGTTCAGATGACCGGAAGAGCGGGCGGAAGTGCCTCGGTCTTCCCTAGAGTAGCAGATCGTGCTATCCGCCCAAGAAGATGCCTGGTTTGGTAGTGCGCTAATTGTTGGTTGATCGTGGAGGAAGCAGACCCACTTCGTGAAAATCGGTCTGCGGTGTTTTGAGGCCTATCGTAGAGCTTCGCGCAATACGTGCTCTTCGACGCCACGGCCCGAGCAGCAGGCGGCCAGCTTGCCGTTGATCACGACGGCAGGCACGCTACGGATGCCATGCTTGGCAGCACGGTTGGCGGTCTCTTCATGTTGCATGTCATGCACTACTATCTCGTGTTCGGAGCCTGCCAGCTTCCTCAAAGTTTCGATGGTGTCCTTGCAGGTTTTGCAACCAGCGCTAAAAATTTCAATTTTGTGTTTCATGTCTTTCTTCTCCTTGTATGTTCCTTTCGGTAAAGCCCGCTTCTACCGGAACGTAGCAAGAAGGGACTGTAGCTGTGCGCGGCCAACTATTCCAGATGGATGCAGCGATGAGTAGGCCTATACCTGTATACGTCGCTTGCGCCGCATCGAAATAAAACTTGCCAGTTAAAATCACCGCCCCGGCGATAAGGCCAAGCCAAAACGGGCCGTAGCCGTGGCGTTTTGATGCGCGAAACGCGAGGGCGGTAGTAGTAATGGCGAGAAAGATGAACGTCAGAGAGAGCAGATACTTTTCCGAAATTAGGAAGCCGAGACCGAGCGCGGAAATGATACCCGCATACGCAGGCCAGCAGGCCGGACACATCAATTTCGGGAGTAGGGAAACGCCAACACCGGGCAACGCTAACAGCATCCGCTTGACTGCCGGATTCGTCACACTGAACTCTCCTGATCAAGACTTGCGAGAATCGGACACTCAGGAGATGAACCACACTGTTCGCAACGTTGGGCGAGATCTCGCAACGTGGCCTTCATTGCGCTGAAAGTCGCTATCTTGCGGTCAATGTCGGCAATTTGGGTTTCCGTGCGACGGCGAACTTCAGCCCGATTCGTCCGGGGTTCCAGCCGGAGCGCCAAGAGTTCCTGAACCTTATCAAGCGAGAAGCCTAGTTCCTGAGCCCGTTTGATGAATCGCAGCCGTTGTGCCGCATCAGGCGAAAACTGACGGTAACCCGCTTCTGTCCGGGGCGGCTTGGGCAAGAGTCCCCGGCGCTCGTAATACCGAACGGTTTCTAGGTTTACACCGCCGAGCCGGGCTAAGCGGCTAATTGTCAGTCTCTGCATCAGGTCCCTCTTTCGTTCTCTAAGGGCAGTATAAACTCCGTACCTACGTACGGAGTCAAGGGGGGAATGCAGAACTTTCCGGTCTTTCTTTCGGATTCCCAACCGCTGTATACTGCCCGCAGTAGTACCGGTTAAGCCTACGCTTCGGTTACTCCTTCACGGGAATCACAAGCCGCCACGCTTTGAGTCCATAATCCTTGGCGTAAACGCGAGTGCCGTTCTTGTCGGTATACTAGGTACGGAAAATCACCCGTACCCGGGCGCATTTGCACTTCAATCGTAGAACGCAGCAATCTCAGCCTTCTAGGGGAGTCCGCAGATTCACGCGGCTCACGAATGCCTTCAGTAAGAAGTGGGAAAACCACTGGGCTGCTGTTGCGCTTTGGTTCACCTTTTACAACTTCTGCCGAGTTCACAAATCACTTCGTGTCACGCCAGCAATGGAAGCAGGGATTACGGATCACGCGTGGACCACCTGGACCCGGTTCAGATCCGGGACGATCTGAAGACCTACTTGGACACTAACGATAGGCTTCTTGTTACCGAGATCACCGACTAGGCGTCCTTGAACCTGATCTCCCGCGATAAGCTTAAAGAAATCGCTGCCTGATCACTGATGGCATACACCAGGGGCGTACCGCATTTCCCCTGGTGTTCGAATTCCGCCGCACTGTTTGGAAGGCCGCCTGGTATCTCAGGCGGCCTTCCAAACTTCAC
Organism: Bryobacteraceae bacterium; assembly: GCA_051003475.1. GTDB lineage: Bacteria > Acidobacteriota > Terriglobia > Bryobacterales > Bryobacteraceae > Bog-105. Next base: position 55 of record JBPCLH010000194.1, on the reverse strand, counting down.
ATTGCCAAGCAATTCTGTGAGCAGTTGGCCTTCTCTTGCGCTCTCCGGCTGAATC
>JBPCLH010000193.1:0-8116 GCA_051003475.1 Bryobacteraceae bacterium | reverse complement strand
TCTCAATCCCGACCTGAACGGCGTTCTGCCCACGTTCTTTTCAACAATGGGGATTCCGCTGGTCACTGGCCGGGAATTCACGGAGCGCGATACCTTTGGCAACCCAAAAGTTGCAATCGTAAACGAGAGCTTCGTCAAGTACTTCTTTCGCGACAGGAACCCGCTGGGCCGTCATATCGGGTTCGGATCTCCGCGGTCGGCGAAACTAGACATTGAGATCGTCGGGGTTGTGAAGGATGTTAAGGCTGTCGATCTCAAGCAGAAACCAAGCCGGCAGGTGTGGATCCCCGCATTGCAGGATGAACATCCTTCGAGCTTGACGTTTTACACCCGCACCGAGGGTGACCCGCAAACGATGGCTAGGCTGGCGCGAAGAACAGTACATCGCATTGACGCGACGCTCCCGGTTTATGACATGAAGACGGTTGAAAATCAAATTCGTGAGACGCACTATATAGACCGATTGATAACCATGCTTTCGGCTGCATTCGGATTGCTTGCAACGTTGCTCGCTGCGGTTGGACTTTATGGAGTCATGGCATTCACGGTGGCCCGGAGAACACGCGAATTGGGCATCCGCATGGCACTCGGGGCGCAACGCGGAAGCGTAGTGCGGTTGGTGATGCAGGAGGTGTTTCTGCTCGCCGGGATCGGGATTGGTGCTGCCCTTCCCCTTGCGCTCGGGCTTGGCCGTTTCATCGAGAGCCAGCTGTTCGGACTTAAAGCGACGGATCCTTCCACTCTGACCGCTGCAACTTTACTCCTCGCGGCCGTTGCGCTCGCGGCAGGATACATACCTGCCCTCCGAGCCACGCGCATCGACCCCATGAACGCACTCCGCTGGGAGTAAAAGCACCGCTGGCCGAGCCTCGGCAGCGTCTTGACCTCGTATGCAATTTTATTTCGGCGCGATGTGGAAGAAGTAAACGGTCATTGCGGCTCCCACGAAGATGACGGTTGCGCGAATCACTGGCTGCGGCATTCGGCGTGCAATCACGGGCCCGGCATATCCACCTAGAATCGCGGCGCCCATCATCAGCAGCGTGGAATGCCAGTTTACCTGGTGCGTGGCTATGAACAGGACGCCTGCGACCATATTTAACGAACCCGCGAGCAGAGCCTTCATTCCATTCATCGCATGGATGTCTGTGAGGCCGTACAACCGGAAGCCAGCCAGAATCATGATACCCATGCCCCCTCCAAAATAGCCGCCATAAACAGAAACCGGGAATAAGAATGCAACCATCAGCATTTGGCTCGGATGAACCCGGCCGCGCAGGGCCACGCTCAACTGATTGCCGAACGCGAACAGGAGTGTCGCGAACAGAAGCAGCCAAGGCGCGATCTGGCGGAATACTCGGTCTGACGTGCATAACAGAAGCGCTGCACCGATCATCCCGCCGAGCACGCTCACGATGAGCCATGCCTTGACTCCGTCTTTATCGAGCTGCTGTAACTCTTTGCGATACGACAAGGTGCTCGCCAACGAGCCGGGAACGAGCGCGACGGTGCTTGATGCATTCGCCATTACCGCCGGAATGCCGGAAAAAACAAGAGCTGGAAATGTAAGAAAACTGCCTCCCCCCGCAATTGAATTGATGGCGCCCGCCGCAAATGCAGCAGCTATGAGCAGAAATGCCATGGTCACCGCTCCCAGTGTAAGCATCTCTGTTTATTGAATTCTTCTGGCACACTGACAATAATGCGCACTGGTGTCCTCTGCTCGCTTGCCGTCGTCTTCTCAGCAGCACTTCTGATCTCCGCAACTCCGTCTAAGAAGCCCATCACGATTGAAGACGTGCTTGCGCAACCTCCTCCAAAACCTCTGACTCCAATCTGGGCGCCTGACGGAAGCACTTTCGTCTACATCGAGAGTGGCAAAGTCTACGTCTACGACATCGTGTCGCGACGATCTAAATTGTGGTTCGAAACAGCACCACTTGAGAAAGCCGCGAAGCACCCGCCCGAGCCGAGGACCTTCGGATGGCAGAATCGGCGCGTTTCAGCCGACTCTTACCAATGGTTTCCAAGCGGAAAAGATCTGCTTGCTTCCATAAACGGAGACATCTTCGTTGTGCATCCAAACGGCGAACATGACCAGATAACCGCAACAGATATCGATGAAGAAGACCCGAAGCTTTCGCCTGACGGAAGCAAGGTGTTGTATCGCACGAGCTCAAATCTCTATTCACTGGATCTCGCCACGAAGAAGTCGCGGCAATTAACATTTGACGGAACACCGACGCTACTAAATGGTGAGTTGGACTGGGTGTACCCCGAAGAGCTCGATCTGGGCACAGCAACATGGTGGTCGCCTGATTCGAAACAGATTGCTTATATGCAGTTCGATGTTGGGCGCGAGTTCATGTATCCTCATGCTGACCTCCTAGGTGAAAGGGCGATCAGTGAGCCGCAACGGTATCCGCAGGCTGGCACGCCCAACGCTCAAGTCAAAGTCGGCGTGATTGCCGCTCAAGGCGGTACTACGAGGTGGATGAACGTTGGTGAAACCTCGAACGCGCTGCTAGGTCGCGTGGCGTGGTTGCTCGATTCGTCAGCGCTGGCCGTCGAACGCCTCACTCGTGTGCAGGATCAGCTGGATTTGCTGTTCTGCAAGCCAGCGACTGGTGACGTACACACGATCATCCATGAGCAATCGAAGACCTGGATCAACATGGCCGACAATCTCTTCTTCCTGAAATCGCGGCCGGAATTCTTGTGGACGAGCGAACGCAGCGGGTTCCGGCACATCTATCGGTATTCGTATAACGGCGAACTTCTCGGTCAACTCACCCACGGCGATTGGGAGGTCTTGACGGTTGCAGCCCTCAACGAAGAGAAACGGCGCGTGTACTACACCTCGAATCAGGCGAGTCCGCTCGAATCGCGACTCTACAGCGTCGGCTTCGATGGGTCTGACGCCACAACAGCCGCGACAGGCGATCCGGGAACGCACGTCATTGATGCGAACCCAAACGGGACTTATTATCTTGATTCCTTTTCGAGCTTGAAACGGCCGCTTGAAACAGTGTTGCGCCGCACAACCGGCGAGCAGCTTGCGGTGCTACGCCCAGCCGATCTGAGACCACTCGAGGAATACGATGTGCTCCCGGCTGAGATCGTCCAGGTGAAGGCTCCTGATGGAACGATTCTCTATGCGCGGCTGATCAAACCTGCCGGCTTTCAACCTGGCTCGAAATACCCAGTCGTCGTTTACGTGTACGGCGGACCCGGTGTGCAGTCGGTTCATGATATGTGGTACGGAATCGGTATGGGGCAGGTGCTCGCGCATCGCGGATATGTCGTCTGGCAGCTGGACAATCGCGGATCGAACGGGCGCGGCCACGCTTTCGAAGAACCCATTTATCGCGAACTGGGAAAGCAGGAACTCGCCGACCAGCGGCTAGGGGTCGAGCACTTGATCGGGATGGGCTTCGTCGATCCAAACCGGATCGGCATCACGGGCTGGAGCTACGGCGGATACATGACGATCCATTCTTTACTCCTTGCGCCAGATTTGTTCAAAGTCGGTGTCGCCGGCGCTCCCGTTGCCGATTGGCACAATTACGACACGATCTACACCGAGCGCTACATGGGTTTGCCGGATGAAAACAAGAAGGCTTATGACGCCAGTTCCAACGTAAAGAACGCTGCTCAGTTGAAGGGCAAGCTACTGATCATCCATAACCTTGAAGACGACAACGTCCTGTTTCAGAACACCATGCAAATGGTCAACGCCCTAGAGCGGGCAGACAAGCAATACTTCTTGCAGCTTTACCCTTTGAAGAGTCATGGCGTCGGTGGGCAACTTCAGAAAACCATGTATGAGGCCATGGCACAATTTTTCGATGATCACTTGAAGCAAGATCACTAGACCTGATTAGTCCAGGTATTTGATCATTACAACTTCGTTGCCTTGCTCGTTGTATATCAGATCATCGGCGATTTGCTTCACCATCATGATCCCGAACCCGCCAGGACGCATTCCGTTTTGCGACCGGTACTCCACGTGCCGCAAGGGCTCTTCAGGTGGGTTGCTCAGCGCGGCGTGAGGTACGTCGTCGAGCGAAAATCCGTGGCCTGCATCCTTGACGTGAAAGAGAATCGCTCGCGCCGTGCGGATAAAAGTGAACTCGACACGGCAATACGGAGTGTCGCAGCCATGCTCGATTGCATTACCGAGCAGCTCGTCCACCGCGAGAGAAAGTTTTTCGCAAAGATCGCTCGGCAAATCTTCCATCTGAGAGCGGAAAAACCCGGCAACCTGAGCTCTCGACTCCATGTCGGGCGCAATCCGCAGGGAGATCCAGCCCGGCTGAGCCGACTTCACCTGAATCTTGGCGCTGCCTCGAAAGGCTTCTGTTGCGTTCAACACCGTGGACCTGAGTAAGGCTATCTTCTCACTATGTGGAAGCCCAATCTCTTTGCTCTCTTAGCCATGGCGGCCTGGAGGCCGCTAGAACGTTAGACGGTTTACTTGCTCCTTTGGGTGCAACGAGGAAGGCCGCGCTACGCTACGAGTAGCGGGACTAAAGCATGCGGTTTTTTGTAAGCTCCGGAATCACGATACTAGCGGCTGTAAGCCTGTTCGCCGAAAAGAAGGTTATTTCGCCCACGACCAGCGCAAGTAACGACCAAATCGATATAGTGGCTACGATTTCATTAAGCGAGGAAGAGATCGCGCAGAAAGTCGGGGCTGATCCGGGCAAGGGCGTCGCGCTATTGGATGTGCGCGTCACGCCGAAAACCGATAAGCCTGTTCAACTCAGTCCCGACGATTTCATTTTGCTCGCATACGATGATGGCGAGCGGTCGAAACCGTTTGATCCAGCCGAGCTTGCAGGCAATGGAGCGCTGGTTGTGAAAACATCGCCCAATGGCGATAAAGTAAGCAGAACTTCCGGCTTCGGCGGCTTGGGACCGATCGGGATGGGTTCGGGCCCAAGCACCGCAAAGAAGGGCGACACGCTCAATACAAAGATGGACACCGGCAATGAGGGCAGCAACAAGCTCCTCGATCAACTAAAGGCTAAGCAATTTCCTCAGAAAGATACGGCCGATCCAGTCGAGGGCTACTTGTATTTCCCGCTTGATGGGAAGCACAAGCTCAAGAACTTGGCCGTGCTGTATCGAGGCCAGGCGGGAAAGCTAAGGCTGGTGTTTCAACACTAGGCTGCGGGATGGCAGGGTACACCTCACGTTCCTTAGCACCTCTGTTTAAGTGTCGGGAGCATCGCATGACCTGAAGATCGCGCCATGCTGCGCAGCAGCTGATGTAATCATGCGATGCGCATTGCACCCCATGAATCGGATACCACTGCAGCCGCGTTTCGTGCCGCCTCATTTGCGCCAGCAATCACGCGAGCCAACTCGCAAGTTGAGCCACCGTGGTGCTCTTGTCGATCACCACGTGACTTACGTCATCGAAACGTCTAAACCTGAACTGATAATCTTCGTTGTAAGTTTTGCGTTGATCGAACAGCAGCGAAATCGCAACCTTCTCTCCTAACAAAAGCGACTGCGTATGGTCCGACCGCCAATGGACACCGGCGATGTTTCGGGCGAGAGAAATATTGGAGGCCAACTTATTGAGTTCTCCGTGAATCGTAAGCTCGTCGCGGTCCAGGCCGGTATAAGGCTCGAGCGCTGTGCCATTACGGTTTGCGATCACAGGATTAATGATGCAACCGTCGGCGAAGAAGGCCTTCAGGATGGTCACGCATGCGCCTGCGATGGTCGCGTGTCCCGCTCCATACGAGGGATGTATCGGGCAGCCCTCGGCGTACGCCATCGGCAATAAATAAGTGCCCTTTGTGTCCAGCGGATGAGGATCAGTTTCATGCGGCTCGCAATGCCGGCGGCACCGTTTATCACAGTTTTGATGGAAATTATGGCGAAAGATACTATGATCGCCAGTTTCGCTGAACAAAGGCGAGTTAAACAAAGCTGAATGAATAGGGTAGTGCGCCACGATGGGCTCGATCCGCTGCCGGTGAATTCTAGCCCCGAACTCTTCGGGCCGTAAGCGCCGGTGCACTTGCCATTTCTGGAACCACACGGCCTTCGCGGCCCTGGTGACTACTTCCATAAGCAGCGACTTGACGTGCTGGATTCCAAAGGTACCCACACCAATTTGAGTTCTGGATTTCCGATGGTATTCCTCGGAAGGCGGAGTCGCGGGGTTGAGATATGGAAGATGCTTCTCGAATGCTACACCGAATCCGGCGGACGCTTCGCAGCGGCGCAGCGGATCCCTTCCCGAACCAAGGATGAAACATGCGTTGTAATGCGCGTTGAAGTCTGCATCCACGTGGACCAATTGAGCCAGATCGCGTCCGCTCCGGATCAAGCGCGGCATCGGATCACATGCGCTTTGGTTCGAATCGCAGCCGTTTTGTACATCCAGCCATTCGAAATAACTAGTCATATAGTCCACGCCGGGCTGAACCGTGCGGATGCGCGCGGGAATGCTCTGAGCCCCGTAGGGGGTATCCACTAATAAGAACTGGGAGACGTAGGGTCCGCGGCGGTCGCCTAGGGTCGTTCCGCGGAAGAGGGCATCCCGTGTGAGCGGCAGTGCTCCAAAGAATTGCGAGGGGATCGTATAGTAGGCAAATCCAGAAAGATTTGCGAAGGCTGCGTCCAGGATCCCGTTCCCAGCACTACCGGGATAATCGTTGAATGGAATGTCGCGCGCCAGCGCCATCCAATAATTCTCGAGAATCTCGGCCACTTCGTCGGCACTGCTGAATTTTGGCGGCGGCAGCATCCAGAGCGCGTGGCAATCCGCGCCCTCCATATCGTAGGAATATCCCGCTTGGGGGTTCTCCAGTTTGCGTTGTGGGCTGGGCCGACAAGGGTCATCGCCGGGATGGGAGCATCCGAGGGGGATTTTTTCGAAATCAGACGAGTCCGCGCTATCTAAGGCTCGAAGCAACGCGCAGTATGCGTCCGGATCCACCTCCCCCGTTCTGCAAGCATGCGGAAGTGCCTTCGTGAAGGATGCTATATAGTTGCTGTCCTTGAAGTGATGCTCGTCGGCATTGCATACGTGACTCGGATACCCAACAGCGTATTCTTCGTTCGCCGCTTAAATACGAATGTCGCGGGCGTTTGTCCTTCGCAGGGGCCCCAGAACTGGTCCAAGCTCACATTTATCCGGGCAGGGTGGCTTCGGGCGCATGTGGTCTTCTGTCTCAGGCTCTTCGGTGTAAAAAACACCCGGTTTGCCAAGATATTCGCTGCCCTCTGAAGGAATCTGGGCGTCATCTCCGACATTATTGTGGGAATCGCTATGATGTGCCATATCTTCTCCTCTCCGCACAGACCTCTTGAAGTAGCCAGTAGTTGCTGTCCGGCCAAGCCTGGGCGTCACAATAGGCCAAACATCGAACCTATGTAGCCCGAAGATCAGCAACTTGGCATCCAAATGCTCTCTCGAACGAGGCAAGCTCTCTCCGGCGACATATGAAAATCGCCTACCCTCTGCTTTAATCTGGATTTACGGGATCTTTAAGCTCGGTTCAGAAGTGCTGTGCGAACGCTGACCGCGTGAGTTAACACCCGAGCAATGGAATTCAATGTCACCGAGTGACTATCTATTCGGATAAGAGCGAGCGCCGTATAATCCTCGCATGAGGCGCTTATTGATTGAGCACCTGCCCGGAACGCCGGGCGACATATGAGCCACTCCGGTGGGTTACGGCGATCAGCTTCAGTCGCTCCTCGTGACGCCGTCCCATTGCGTAAGCACCCAATCGCGTTAGGAACCGCACTTAGAGCTCTCATTGCAAATCCTCCGCCTTCACCGCAAAGAACCGGACTATGATCTCTGCCGTCTGTGCCGAATCCCGCGTCTCGGACTGGAGCCGCTTGCGTCCTTCGCGTGGCAGCCGGTAGAATCGCGTGCCTTGCGGTTGGTATCTGAGGTGCCCCACTCGGACACAATCGCGCCTTCTTGCTCTAGCTTCAACAGCACTGGATACAGAGTGTGTCCCGGTTCAGCGTGAAATGGAAGGCGAGCGTATTCCGTTAGTGTAGATTCCGCCCTTCGGGCGGGGATTTTCAAGGCATCGGGGTCTACCGATCCGATGTGGTTTTTGGAGGAGCCGCGGAA
>JBPCLH010000192.1:0-11334 GCA_051003475.1 Bryobacteraceae bacterium | reverse complement strand
CAGCCAGAGCGGCCAAAATGGCTGCGCGCTCCCGCCCCTGTCGGTCAGAATTACCGCGAACTGAAGGATTTGGTTACCCGTCTTAAACTGCACACCGTTTGTGAAAGCGCAGCGTGCCCAAACGTCGGGGAATGCTGGAACCGGCGCACTGCTACCTTCATGGTTCTGGGGCATGTTTGCACCCGGCGCTGTGGGTTTTGCGCGGTACAGAAGGGCGCTCCGCTATCCATAGACTACGACGAGCCACGGCGTGTAGCAGAAGCTTGCGCAACTCTCGGACTTCGTTACGCCGTTGTTACCAGCGTGAACCGGGACGACCGAAAGGATGGCGGGGCGGAACTGTTTGCCCGCACCATTCAAGCGATCCGCCACCGCCTCCCGGGCTGCAGGGTGGAGGTGCTGGTTCCCGACTTCCAAGGCTCGCACTCTGCCATGGACATCGTCATGAATGCGCATCCTGATGTGCTGAACCACAACACTGAGACAGTTCCGCGCCTGTACAGACAGGTGCGCTTGGGCGCTCGATACGAGCGATCACTGAATATGCTGCGCTACGCCAAGCAGGTTCGGCCGCACATTCCGACCAAGTCCGGGCTGATGCTAGGCCTTGGCGAGACAGAGATGGAAGTCCTGACCGTGATGCGAGATCTGCGCGCTCATCAGGTGGACATCTTGACTCTCGGGCAATACTTGAGACCTTCGCAGAAGCACCTGCCCATCCTGCGCTACGTCCCACAGCACGAGTTCGATGATTATAAAATCGCCGGCCGCGAGATGGGTTTCGCGCATGTCGAAGCAGGCCCGCTAGTGCGCAGTTCATACCATGCAGACAGCTCGCAAGAGAGCGCCGCGGCATCCCACTCCTGCAGTAATTAAACGCAGCAATTAACTACGAACTGAATTTTTCACTGAGACGGCCGAGCGCCAATGCGCCGAGCGACAATCCAAAATCGCGTAAAGCAATATCGAAGTACCCAGGAATGATCAGCAGGTTGATAACGATTCCCAGCAACCACGCGGAGACGACGTAAGCGCCAATTCGAGGTTTGATCGCAACGAGGATACCCGCGACAATTTCAATGACTCCAATCAGCAGCATGAGCCCATGCCCTCCGATGGGCGATAAACGCGCAATTACTGGAGCGAGGTACATGTCCCAATTCACCAACAAATGGGAAAACTTATCGAGTCCTGCGACGATAGGCGCAACCACAAATCCGACGTGGAGGATCTGATACGCCTGATACGCTGGCGAAGACGCCTTAGATTCCGTTCCGCCGCGTGTTCTGTCCGCGAAAGCATCTTCCGCCCCGATTGTTCGTGTCTGTGCCATAAAATATTTCTCCTTTAGGGGCACTTTTGCCCAACGCACATACAGAGTGCGCTCAGGCGGATCGGTTACAAACCCCAAGATCGAGGAAATTGTAACCCTTGCAACGGAGCCGACTCTGTATTGAAGGGTGGCTCTGGATACGGCGCATTTGGATTCCAACTTGACTCAGACTTCGCCTCTATTGGATGAAGAGGTGGTGGCGGGAGTGCGATCGGGCGACACAGCGCTTTATGAGGTGCTGATGCGCCGCTATAATCAGCGCCTGTTTCGGATAGCGCGAGCGATTCTCCGCGACAACGACGAGGCAGAAGATGTGGTGCAGGACACCTATGTCCGGGCGTATGCCTCACTGCATCAATTCGCTGGCAGAGCGAAATTCTCGACCTGGCTCGCGAAGATCGCCGTGCATGAAACTTTGGCTCGCTTTCGAAAGCGAAGACGTTCCGGCTGGCGCAGATCAAGAAAGCCAGGGTATGGAAAACATGAAATCGGCAGACCCAGATCCCGAGCAGGAGACGTTGAGACAGGAGACGCTTTCATACCTGGAGCAGGCGGTGGATCGATTGCCGGGCATGTATCGATCCGTTTTTGTGTTGCGTGAAATTGAGAACATGAGCACCGCTGAAACGGCCAGTTGCCTCGATCTGACAGAAGAAGCAGTTAAGGTTCGTCTCCTTCGGGCTCGCCAAACCCTGCGACAGGAACTCTACAACCTCGCGGGAGCCGCGAGCTCGCAAGCCTTTCAATTTCTGGGATGCCGATGCGACCGAGTGGTTCGCCGGGTCTTCGATCAACTCACGGCGAGCACCAAGCTGGCTTCGGAGAAATCATAACGGAGATTCTGGATCAGTGACAATTTACGAATCATTTACCCGTAGAGCACAACTCCCAGGCGTCGATGCTGCACGCTGGAACAGAGCGCAAACGATTACGCGAAACAAGCGCTCCAAGGAGACGTAAAGAACGTATGAGTGCAGACAAGAATAAGAATCGCCGGTCATTTTTGCGAGGCAGTCTCGCGACGGGAGCGGCAACGGTGGGCGCTGGCATTTTGGGCAGCGGGTTATCCGCCTTCGGAGAGGGGAAAGAGGAAGGTAGCGGCCGCCTCGACAAAGGAGACGCCGCAATTCTGAGATTCCTGGCTGCGGCCGAAATCATCGAGACCGACCTCTGGGTGCAGTACAACGAACTCGGTGGAATCCAAGACAGGGAAGAGCCAGACGGGAGTGGGAATCCGTTGTACACGGACGCTCTTACGATTCTGGATGGGGACATGGCCCAGTACATCCATGACAATACCGATGATGAATTCACTCACTGGCATTTCATTAACGCGTACCTGGCTTCGAAGGGCGCTGATAAAGTCGATCTGGATCGCTTTCGGACATTGAACGGCAGTATAGCGGAAGGATCTTCAGGAAAGGGGCGGCTCACCAACTTAACACAGCTCAGCGTGGATACCAGTTTTTGGACGCGATACCGAAGCAGTAAGCACAACCCCGACCTCGATCCTGGGTTCACGTTCGCCCAAGCAGTCAAGGGTTTGAATGTGGGGCAACATCCAGCAATTCCCCGCAGCGATGCTGACACGGCGGGCAGCAGCATTGGTAATCCAACCGACCACCTTAAAGCGATCGCCTTCACAGCGGGATTTCACTTTGCCTTTATTGAGCAGGGTGGCACCAGCATTTATCCATCACTGGCTCAGAGGGTAACGAGTCCGGAGGTTCTGCGAATCCTGCTCAGTATCGGCCCGACTGAGACTATGCACTTTCAGACCTGGCAGGACAAGGCAGGCAATGCGACTCCACTGACCGACACAGACCCCATCACGAAGGCAACTGTGACGTTTGTGGACCTCACGACGAACCAGCCGGAATCATTGCAGGCCAACCTGATCATGCCCGAGCCTTGCCCCTTCCTCAGCAGGAAGTTCCCGCCCTGTTCGATCATTCGTCCTACCGAGACAAAAGGAGCGGCAATGGGAGTCGTTAAAGCGTTTGCTGCCGACGGGCTGTTTATCGGTCAATCGAAAGAGTTCTTTGAGCTCCTGAGGGATCTGGCCGAGGATGCGGATGAAGCCCGACGCGAGCCGTAAACAGGAAAGAACCTCAGAGTGAAAATCGCGAATTAATCGGACGTTCATGCGACATTCGTGAGCTCCAGGGGAAGTACGTAGGCGCTTCCTCGCTGCACATGTTCCACGCATAGCTCGCGCAGTGCTCAGTACGCCGCCGCATCCCGGGTAATCCCAATGCGGCGGTTTTTTTTGCCTATACGGCTCAATTTTCCAGCATGCGAATTTGAGATCACAATAAAAGAAAGGCGCAGCCGGGAAGCTGCGCCTCGGAGGGAAGAAGGGCAGATCACCCGCTATTTCTCAGGGTCGCTCCGCACTCTTCATGCAGTGGAGTCAGCAAATGGTTAGACCATGCTCAAAGTATGATGCGGAATCTTATTGCAAGCGTGTTGACGGGGTAAACGTTTTGTAAAACTCGAAGTTCTCGCAAAACGAAGCAGGTTTCAGATTCGCCTGTACAATACGTGTAAAATCATTGTAATAATCAGTCGCACCGGAGCCTTTCTCGAATAGAGACAGCGACAATACTCGTCATTACAATCGATACTCCTCGAGCGTGAATCATGGAAAAAATTTTGATTGTTGATGACGATGCAGAGTTGCGGGAGACGGTCAGTATATTGCTCGAGCGCGAGCAATTCATACCTATCCAGGCTGTCGATGGGCCATCAGGACTGGAGAAAGCATTCTCTACGAAACCGAACCTTCTCATCGTTGACCTCCGGCTGCCCGGGCTAAGCGGCATTGAAGTGTGCAAGCAGCTTCGCGCCAACCGCGTTACAACGCCCATCATCGTTTTGAGCGCCGCGGCGGACGAGGTGGATAAGGTCCTGTTGCTCGAGGTTGGGGCCGACGATTACATTGTCAAACCTTTCGGAACGCGTGAGCTGCTGGCGCGGATCCGCGCGGTGTTGAGACGAAGCACGGTTGATGGCGCGCGTGTCGTACGTTTCGGCGATGTGGAAGTGGATGTGGAGCGACGCGCTGTCACACGTGCTGGAGCAGAGGTCCGGGTCACCCCAGCGGAATACAATCTTCTTCTCTTCTTCCTTCAGAACGTGGATCGCGTGTTAACTCGCGACTTGATCCTGAATTCCGTGTGGGGCTATGAATACTACCCAAACACCAGGACTGTGGACGCGCACGTCGTGCGGCTCCGTCAAAAGTTTGAAGCAGAACCCACTATGCCCAAACACTTTGTTACGGTCCACGGAGTTGGGTATCGATTCCTTCCTTGACGCTGTCGCCATGCCCAAAGTCGTGATCATTGTGGAGGACGCAGAAACCGTCGCGTCCTCACTCGCCCTTGCTGTTGAAACCCTTCCCGGTGTCCAAGCGATAGTCACCCGCGATCCAAGAGCGGCTCTTTCTTTGTTCGTTGCTCCTGACTCCGCTATTGCCGCTCTCCTGACCGATTTGAATCTTCCTTACCTGGACGGCTTCGAGTTAATTCGGCGAGTTCGAGCTCTCGCCCCTTACCGCAACTTACCGGTCATCATGATCAGTGCTGATGAACGGGCCAGCTCCCTGAACGGATCGACGCCCGACGGCGCCAACGCGCTATTCCGGAAACCGTTTTCATTGAAGGAGGTTTGTCATGCGCTGGAAAAGTTACTTCAATAGAATAGGTTCGCTCGGCTGTCTCATCGCGATGATGAGCGGATCGGTCCAGGCGCAACAAGAATCCCCAGATGTCGTGAGACACATCTTGGACCGTCTAGACGCACTCGATCGCCAGAATCAGGCTCTTCTCAACGAAGTGCACGCGCTTCGGGAAGAGATTAAAGCTTCGCGCGTTGCGGCCGCTCCTCAAACCGATGCCGCTTCTCAAAAGCGACCTCTTGACGAGCGACTGGGCGTCGCAGAGCAACGCATCAAAGAACAAGCGCAAACCAAAGTGGAATCCTCCCAGCGCTTCCCGATAACGCTCAATGGCATGCTGCTCTTCGATGCGTTCCTCAATTCTAGGGAGCCCTCGAGCTATGGTCAAAGTGACGCTTACGGTCCTTATGGGGCGTACGGCGGCGCAACATTGCGGCAATCGATCCTTGGGCTAGAGTTCCGCGGTCCCCACTTACCACGGGATGGGAGAGTGCATGGATCCCTCTCGATGGACTTTTTTGCTGAAAACCCGACCAGTGACAATGTATTTCGAATCAGAACGGGAGTTCTCTCATTTGATTGGACAAGGCGCAGCCTGACTGTTGGCCAGGACAAATCCATCATTGCGCCGCTGCAGCCGACTTCGTTCGCGAGAGTAGGCATTCCGCCTCTCAGTGGAGCTGGAAATCTGTGGTTATGGCGGCCCCAAATTCGATACGAAGAGCGTATCCCAATCGCGACAAATACACAGGCTATTTTGCAACTCGGTTTGGTGCAGACCGATGAAACCTATTCGCTTGCTTACGTGCCGAGCGACGTACCGCTCGAGACATCTCGCCCGGCAGTTCAAGCGCGTGTCGAGCTCCGCCATCAGTGGCAGGATGAACCGCGTGTTGCAGTCGGTTTCGGATTTCACTCGAGTGAGAGTCACATCTTAGGGCGATCAGTCGATTCACGTGTTATCAGCGGAGACCTTTTCTTGAAGCCGCTGAGGAAACTTGAATTTACGGGAACACTTTTTCGCGGTCAGAACTTCGCTAATATCGGCGGCGGACCGCCAGGTATCACAGTTACAGATCAATACATACCAATTCCTATTCATGGGACGGGTGGCTGGATGCAACTGGCGTTTCCGGTTACGAACCGGCTGACTTTCGATCTCTACGGGGGTCGCCAACTGAACGATGCGCGAGATCTTGTGTCCCCTGCAATTCTCCGTACGTTTACATACGCCGGAAACGTCTTATATCACCTGGGCCCTAATGTGATCGTCGGACTTGAGGCCTCTCAGGAGCGCCTGGCGTATCTTGATCTGCACCAGCGCCTCACGAATCGATATGACGCGTCTGTCGCCTACCTTTTCTAGATACGGCCGGATAGTATGCATGGCCGTGCTATGCCAGCTCTCATGGAGCTCGACCGTATCCGGCAGAATCGAAGTTTCGCTCGCTTCCAAGGCTTCTCGAGTTCGTGGACAGAGCCTTTCTGACATTGTCGTCTGGCTGCAACCTGTGCGCCCGGCCGATGCGTTGCCATTGCAGCCGCAACGCGCTCAGCTTCTTCAAAAAGACAAAACCTTCCAGCCGCATACGTTAGTTATCCCGGCCGGAAGCACTGTCGACTTTCCTAACTCAGATCCCATATTTCACAACGCATTTTCGACTTTCGACGGTCAAATTTTCGATGTTGGCCTATATCCGCCCGGCACCACTCAATCTGTGCGTTTTCGACGGCCGGGCATCGTGCGAGTTTTCTGCAACATTCATCCATCCATGTCCGCGATCATAGTGGTTGTGGACACTCCTTACTTCACGAAGGTGGACCGGAATGGGCAGTATCAGATACGCAACGTTCCGGCCGGGAGCTACGAGTTGCATATCTTCGATGAGCGCGCTACAGCAGGACCCGATTCGCACGTGCAGCTCACAGTCAACAAAGAGCAGGCCGAAACAACGGCTGCTCCGGTGCACCTCTCGGAAGCGGGTTACGTGCATTTACCTCATAAAAACAAATACGGGCTGGATTACCCGCCCGCCAGTGCCGAAACTGAGACGTATACCGCGCCGCCAAAATGAGGGCTGAACTCGGCAAAATTCCGCTTCGTTGGCGCGTTTTCCTCGCCGCTTCAATTACGGTCACCATTCTTTTCGCCGTTGCCGGATGGGGTTTGCAACGCTATGCCCTTTCAGTCGCGGATCAAAGTGTCAGACAAGAGATCCGCGGAAGTATTCAGGCCTATGACGCAGTTTGGAAAGCTCGAACACAGGTGCTATCTGCTACCTCCAGCTTGATGAGCGTTATGTCCGACGTGCGCAAGACATTAATGACACGTGACCAAAGGACCATACGCGATTTCTTTGCTCAGGACTTATGGTCCCGCATATCTGATCCGTCGGCTGTGTTCCTGGTCCTCGGCGGGGACGGGACTCTGATCTGTGCACTTGGCAAGAATGGCGATGAACTGTCGGCTGCCGAAATCCCGCTTCAACAGGTGGCCTCGCACTTTCCCCGCCAGCTGGCAGGTTACCTGCGCGAAGGGTCCAGACTGTTCTACATTGTTCTGACTCCTGTGTACGTGCAAACCAGCGGCGAACCGATATTGCTGAATGTGTTCTGCGCGGGATTCCGTATCGACGATCACCTGGCGACTGAGCTAAGGCAGTTGGCGCCAGGCAGTGATTTCGCATTCCTGGGGGGAGGACAAGTGTTTGCCTCCACCTTGGGACCTGAACTCACCCGCGCATTGCCGGACCAGTCTCAGCAAGCTTCGGCCTCAGAGTACCAGCACCTCCGAAACAGCCAATTTATTGTTCTCCGTCATCCTCTTGATGATGTGACAGGTAAGCCGATAGCTGAACTTCGCATTCTTCACTCGTATGCGAATGTCGAGCGATCTCTCAGCGATCTTCGTCGCAGTCTGGAGCTGGCATGGCTTATAACGATTGCGATAGCCATCCTGGTCAGCTCATATATGACCAACCGCCTGCTGCGACCCGTGTCATTGCTCGACCGTGCCGCGGCGGAAGTTGCCTCCCGGAACTACAGCTATAGGCTGCCAGTCAAGGGTAGCGATGAGGTATCGCGGGTAGCCGCCACGTTTAACGAGATGTGTGACTCCATCGAACAAGCCCAGGTCGATCTGATTCGGCAAGAGCAGATCCATACGATCGGACGCCTTGCAAGCTCACTGGTTCACGATTTGCGCAATCCTTTGGCTGCGATTTATGGCGGAGCGGAGATGTTGGTCGATGGCCAGCTACCACCGGAGCAAACGGGAAGAGTCGCTTCCAACATCTATCGCGCATCACAGCGGATGCAAGAGATGCTGCAAGATTTGCTGAACGTGTCACGTGGAGAAGCTGGAAACTTTGAGCGATGGCAGCTCCGTGACATTGTCGAAACAGCAACCGAGTCGATCCCCGATCTGAGCCAGAACTTCCGCGTCAGAATCGCGATTGACGACGGGACGGAAGTGCTCGTAAGTCGTACGCGTCTGGAACGCGTATTTGTAAACCTCTTTTCGAATGCGGTCGACGCTATGCCGGACGGGGGTAAGATCTTTATTTATTCACAATGCGAAGCGGATAAACTTAAAGTTTTTGTTGAAGATACTGGCCCGGGCGTGCCGTCTGAAGTACGCGCTCAGCTATTTCGCCCATTCGTTACATCCGGCAAACGCTCCGGACTCGGACTTGGCCTGACGTTATCGCGTCAGACCATGCTCGATATGGGTGGAGATTTGGAGCTCATCAATCGAGCGGGATGCGGTGCATGTTTCTGCCTCCACTTCAGGGCGAGCTCCAGCGTTTCGCCAAGCGCCGAAATCGACTCAACGGCTCCGGTGCGGGCGTGAAGAGAAGCGCATCAAATCTGAAGTATCAAGCGAGCTTCGCAACCTGGGCCATTCTTGGCATTTTGTAGAGTAACCGATCCGTTATGTGCCTCTGCAATCTGCCGACTCAATACGAGTCCAATACCGGAACCGCCGCGTTTCGTCGTAAAGAATGGAACGAACAAGTTCGATGTATTCGACAAACCCGGGCCTTCATCGCGTACCGTGATTTGTACTGTGGTTGCGGTGCGCTCATGACGGACAAACACCCGGCCGCCGGTTTCCTGTACTGCATCGACAGCGTTGCGAATCAAGTTAATCAAGACCTGCTCGAGCTGGTCCGCGTCACCCTGAATGGTCAACGGAGGACATTCTTCAAAAAAAACATGCGCGCGCGTCTCGAGGATAGTGACACGTCTGAGAAGTGCATTGATTTCGACTGGCGCAAACTTCGGAGGCGGCAATTTGGCCAAGCGGGCATAGGAGCTCATGAAGCGGCTGAGAGATTCCGAACGGGTGGCGATCACGTTCAGGCCCTTCGACATGTCTTCCTGCCAATCATCGGGCTGGGGATTTGCCGTCAAGAGGAGCTCAAGACTCTGCGCAATAGACTTGATGGGGGTTAGCGAATTGTTCAACTCGTGACCGATTACCCGCACTAAGCGCTGCCAAGCCTGCAGTTCTTCGTCGCGCAATGGCCGAGTCAAGTCTGTCACGACTAGAAGCTGATGCGGAAGACCACCTTCGCGAAACTGGCTGCGGCGAATGCCCCAGCGGCCCGTTCCCCCGGGAAATGAGCGCTGGATGGTGCGTTCGGGTTCGCCGACGAGGTATTCAGCCAATTTCAGCGAGGTTGCATCGCGGGCCAGGAGACGCTCGGCGGGTTGCGCTAAGAGCCGTTCGCCGGCGCGATTCACCAGTCGGAGTGTTTGCTGCGGGTCAAACGCAAATGCTGCGACATCGATCTCTTCCATCACCTTGCGAAGGAGCGCAGTCGCTTCCAACGCACCCAGGCGCTGAGCCCTTAACGTTGCGGCCATCGCGTTCACCTGCTGCATGACCTCGCCCAGCGCTTCGCCGGGGTTATCCACACGGGCGCGAATTGAATAATCTCCTTCCCGCATCGCTTCGAGGAGATTTGCCAAAGTACGCAGCGGGCTGGCAACGCGCTCCCGGGCTGCGAAACAAAAGCTTAACCAACAGAGCACAATCAGCAGACCGACACTCCATTGGGTTCTGCCGGAATAGGGGCCGGTAAGCAGAAGGATGAAACAGGCGGCCACGGCAGGCAATCCGCCCGCGAGAGCGAGCAGCAGCACCCGCAGATCGTGGCTAATGTGCGGACGCTTCATGTACGCGCTTCATGTACGCGCTTCGGAGCCGGCGGCTACAGCCCAAAACGTTGCAGCCGGCGGTACAACGCGCTTCGGCTAAGCCCTAGGGCGCTGGCCGCATGACTCACATTTCCGCCGTAACGCGCCAAGGCCTTCTTGATGAGAAACTCTTCCACATCTTCTAAGCTCATATCCTCCAAGCGCGGCGATACAGCACTGGTGGCGCGCAAGGCCAGGTCGCTTGCCTTGATGCAATTGCTTTGCGCCATCAGAACGGCGCGCTCGACAACATGGTTTAATTCCCGGACGTTGCCTTGCCAGGCATGCTCGAGCATCGCTTGCATCGCGTTGTGGTCGAAACCGGAAATGCCTTTACGGTAACGACGGGCGTGCACACCGAGAAAATGTGTAGCCAAAGCAGAGATATCTTCCCTGCGTTCTCGAAGCGGCGGGATATGAATTTCAATGGTGTTCAAGCGAAATAGCAGGTCCTGCCGGAAGCGCCCGTTCTGTACCTCCTCGGTCAGCTTTGCATTCGTCGCCGAGATCACGCGGACGTCTACCCGCTTCGTCTTTGACGAGCCGACGCGTTCCATTTCACCAATTTCGAGGACACGCAACAGTTTCGCTTGCAGGTTCATCGGCACATTTGCGATTTCATCCAGAAACAGCGTACCAGTGTCAGCCAACTCAAACCGGCCAACGCGATCCATCTTTGCATCCGTAAATGCACCCTTGATGTGACCGAACAACTCGCTTTCGAAGATGCCTTCGGCGAGACCACCGGCGTTCACGGTAACCATCGGTTTCGCGGACCGGCTGGAGATTGCATGAAGAGTCCGCGCTACCACTTCCTTGCCGCTGCCTGGCTCTCCCGTGATCAAGATATTCGCGTCCGATGGCCCGACGCGGGAGATCATGTCGAGGACAGGCTGCATGGAAGCAGCCTGAGCAATCATTGTCGGCAGATTGTCACCGCGCAGCAACTGATTCTCGGCTTCTAGCCGCTGTCCGCGGCGTAGAGCTTCGCTGAGCTCGAGTTGAGTGCGCACAATCGACGACAGCCGCTCATTCTCCCAAGGCTTCTGGATGAAATCCCGTGCCCCGCGCCGCATGGCCTCCACCGCCAAGCCGACGCTGCTCCATGCAGTCA
>JBPCLH010000191.1:0-32597 GCA_051003475.1 Bryobacteraceae bacterium | reverse complement strand
AAGCCGCTTCCCGAGCAGGATGTCAAAGCACTCGGCTGCCCGAAATAGCTTTGACCGTTTAGACCAGCACTAACCCAAAGCGGAAGGGCCAGGCAATTCAAGCCTGGCCCTTTTTGCTTCTGCCAATTGAAAGTCAGCGTAACCGGCTGGAATCGTAGCTTAGGATAATCAAGGATCAGGTCAACCCAGTATGAAGTTGCTTGCCCGATTCAATCTGATATTTATTGCTGTTTTCGGTTTAGGGCTATCGCTCGCAGTGTGGCTCGCTTATGGCTTCCTACGAAATGATGCGAAGGATCGAGTGCTCGATCAGGCGAAGTTGATGATGCAGACAACGCTTGCAACTCGCGATTACACGTCCCAGCAGATTAAGCCTCTTCTTGTTAAGGAGTAACGCCATGACAGGAAATTTCTGCCACAAACCGTGCCCGCCTACTCGGCCGTCGAAGTGTTCAATTATCTTCACCAGCGAAATCCTGAGTACGCCTACAAGGAGGCAACGCTCAACCCCACAAACCCGCGTGATCGCGCCGCGGATTGGGAAGCGGACGTAGTGAACACGTTCCGCAACCACAAAGATCAGAATGATCTTATCGCTGAGACAGACACGCCGGCGGGTAAGTCACTCTTCTTCGCGCGGCCGCTTCGGGTCTCTAATCCTTCGTGTTTGGAATGCCATAGCACTCCGGCGGCGGCTCCCGTTTCGATGATTCGACAGTATGGTCCGGACAATGGTTTTGGGTGGCAGCCCGACGAAGTCATTGGTGCACAGATCGTCTCGGTTCCGGAATCCGTTCCGATTCAGATCGCCGATACAGCACTTAGAACATTTGTGCTTTATCTGTTGATTATAGGTTTGATAACCCTTCTCATCTTGGATGCCGTTTTGGTTGTCACGGTGATTCGACCCGTAGCACGGCTCTCCCAACTCGCCGACAAGATTAGTCAAGGAAAGCTCGATGTTGAAGAACTTCCGATAAGAGGGCGCAATGAGATCTCACTGCTTGCCTCTTCATTCAATAGAATGCAGCGTAGCTTGTCGCGCGCTATGAAGATGCTGGAGAGCGATAAGGAAGATCTCGGCTGAGGCCACTTACCGAGGACGATGAGTCAAAAATTTCTTGCGTTCTTCGCCCGCCGGCACTTCAGCAGCCAAGATATCGTACAGTTCACCCCAGTTTGTGGCTTTTTTTGCCGCGCGATCTACAAGCGTGCGCGACAGCGACCCGATATAAACCGCGAGTTGCCCTCTTAGACGCTCGAGTTCCACCTGATCGAACGTTTTCAAATTGACAGGTTGTAGAGTTGCGGCACCCCGAGAAGGGTGATTCACGGACGTAGACGCCGGGATTTCAGCAGCTCTTTGCATCGCTGACTTTTCGGGCTCAACGATTGCGTGCAGAATCCCGCGGCAAATCGGATCGAACGATTCGCCGGGACTCCAGGCCACGTATTGAATCAGATCAAGGTGAGCTCCGATGTCATATGGCAGTTCTTGCGTCGCATCCATGCGCACGGGAAATATCGTGAGTTGCTTCGCCTTTCTGAGTTTGTAAGCCAGCGCAATCTCGCGCCGCACCATATGCTTTGGATGGATGCAGCCGAAAGCAGTACGACAAAATACTGCGAATTACGAAGCTGCCGATCTATCTGCTCGACCCAATCCTCGCCAATTCGAATTTTTGTGTCGACGAAGACCGTAACCCCATTCGCCTCCAGCGACCCAACAAGCCGCGAGGCTAGGTCCTGATCAGGACTCACATGACTGTAACTGATGAACACGTTCGGCATTGCTTCGCGACGTGTAAGCTGCGCCAACCAGAATATCAAGTGGCTTTCCCGGTCGCGTCGCACGAGTTGTTCTCGCGTGACAGAATGAGAGATCCCATGAGATCTGCGATTCGGCTCTTACTTTTTCAATTTTTCGCTTGTACCGTACTCGCGGATCCGGTAGCTCTCAGGAACGCCGGTTCTTTCACCATTGAGCAGATAATGGGCGCCCCATTTGCTTCGTCTCTAACTCCTTCTCCTACCGGAGCTGAAGTCGCGTGGTTGCTAAACGAACGCGGTCAGCGGAACGTGTGGGTGGCGAGCGCGCCCGACTGGAAGGGCCGCAAAGTCACCAATTTCGATGCGGACGATGGGCAGGAAATCAATGACCTCGCCTGGGCGCCCGACGGCAAATATCTGCTGTTTGCCCGTGGCGGAGATTTTGAGATGGGTCGGGACAATCCCGATCCTGCTTCAAATCCAGAGAAACCCGAACAAGCTATCTGGAGGATTGCCCTCGATGGCTCTCTTGTTAAGAAATTGACCGAAGGACACGGTCCCGCGATTTCGCCAAACGCATACCTGGTGGCGTTTTTGCGCGGCGGGCAGATCTTCACGATGAAGCCTTCGGGAGAAGGCGTGAAGAGCGCCGTGAACTTGAAGGGGTCCGCAAGCGGCCTGCGCTGGTCGCCCGATGGAACTGCTTTGGCATTTGTGAGCGGACGCGGCGACCACAGCTTCATCGTTATTTACACGCCAGGCGATAAGAAGTTGCGCTATCTCGATCCAACTGTGGACAGAGACTCGAATTTTGTTTGGTCGAGTGCCAGCTCTCATATCGCCTACGTGCGTATTCCCGCCGTGAGCCGCGCGTTCGCGTTTGGCCCTGAAAGAGAAGGGCAGCCGTGGTCTATTCATGTGGCCGATTGGAAGACCGGCATCGCCCGCGAAGTATTCCATGCCAAACCTGGCCCTGGCAGCGTGTTTCACGACATCGTGGCGCAGGACCAGATTTTTTGGGCGGCGGGAGACCGGCTGGTCTTCCCCTGGGAGCAGAACGGATGGTGCCATTTGTACAGCCTGCCATCTAAGGGCGAGCAAGCAATTGAGCTGACGCCCGGCGAAGGCGAAGTGGAGCACGCCGCAATATCGGCAGACCGCAAGACCATCTATTACTCGACGAACATCAAAGATATCGATCGGAGACATATATGGAGCGTTGATGCGGTCGGTGGACAATCGCCTCAGCCGGTCACCCGAGGCGAAAACATCGAATGGGAGCCTGCGCCTACAGCAGATGGATCAGCGTTGCTGTTTCTTGCCTCGAGCTACAACGAGAAAGCGCATGCAATGGTGCGAACACAGGATCGCCGTTTGAAAGCGTTGGCCCCCGAGACAACGCCTGCGGATTTTCCGGCAACGGCATTGGTGAAGCCTCAGCCGGTGACGATTACGGCGGCGGACGGAATGGAGGTGCACGGCCAGATCTTTGTACCTCCTGACATTAAAGGCAGACAACAGCGCCATCCCGCGCTGATCTTCTTCCACGGCGGCTCGCGCAGACAAATGTTGCTGGGCTTCCATTACATGTATTACTACTCGAACGCGTACGCGTTGAACCAGTACCTCGCTAACCAAGGTTATATTGTCCTTTCGGTGAATTACCGAAGTGGCATCGGATATGGACTCAACTTCCGGGAGGCGCTGAATTACGGAGCTACTGGCGCAAGCGAGTTCAATGATGTGGTCGGTGCCGGATTGTATTTGAAATCTCGCCCTGACGTGGATCCCAAGCGCGTTGGCCTCTGGGGAGGATCGTACGGCGGGTATCTTACCGCGCTCGGCTTAGCTCGGGCATCGGACCTGTTCGCGGCAGGCGTGGACTTCCACGGCGTGCACGACTGGAATCAAGTCATTGAGAATTTCGTCCCTGCATACGATCCAAAGGCACAAGCCGAGGTGGCGAGACTGGCTTTCGATTCTTCTCCGCTGGCGTCGGTGAAGAGCTGGAAATCACCGGTGCTCTTGATCCATGGAGACGATGACAGAAACGTGCCGTTCTCGCAGACAGTCCAGCTCGTTGAGGCGCTGAGGCGACAACGCGTTGACTTCGAAGAGCTGGTTATTCCGGACGAGATTCACGACTTCCTCATGTATCAGCACTGGGTCAAAGCATACAACGCAACAGCAGATTTCTTCGCGCGAAAGCTCGGGAGCAATGCCGAAATTGCGCGAGCACACTGAGCGCTTTCGCCGCAGGCGTGATTAGCTTCTTATGCATTTCTCTCCACCAAAATCGTGCCCGTCATCATCGGATGAATTTTGCAGTAGTACGGGTAAGGTCCGGGTTCCTGGAACTTGAAAGAGAAGTTTTGGTCCGTATCGAGGACAGGAGAGGAGAACTTCTTGTCCGTGCTCACGACATTATGAGGAATATCATCGTGATTCGTCCATGTAACCGCTGTACCCGCTTTCACAGTTAGAGATTTGGGTGTGAACGAAAAATTATCGATCTTGACTTTATTTGAATCGCGACCTTGCGAAAACTTGAAGCTTGCGGAGTGGCCACGCCCAGGGTAGAATCGACAACCGCAAGCGTGTGATTCCCTGCCATGTAATTCACATGCGTAATGCCCAGTACGTCGCGCAAATGGTCGGCAGGTACTTTCATTGGCCCAGGCGATGGAGCGGTCCCTGGCTTCGGCTGAGGGAAGGCCGTCGACATAGCCGTATGGAAGCTGACGTTTCCTTCCATTTTTTGCATGATCTGGTGAATGTGCCCGTTCAGCACCGTTACGGAACCGAAGCGCTTCGTGTACGACAAAGCTTTGGCGCCATCATCTGTCCCCCATCCCCATTCCGGATAAACGGTCCACAGCGGGATGTGCGCGAAGATGACAATCGGCGTGCTGCTGGAGCGCCCAGCTAGATCATTCGCGAGCCAGCTCAACTGATCTGCGCCTAATGTTCCCAGGCCACCCGCCTTTAGATCGACGACGTTCACGAGACCGACAAAATGCACTCCCTTATGGTCGAAGCTGTACCAGCCAGCCCCTTTCGTCCCCTTGCCGTAGCGCTCCAGGTATTGTTGGCCGTTATCAGTGAGCATGTCGTGCTCTCCAGGCACAAAGAACGCCTGGCGCACTTTAGCTGATTTTAATACCTCATCGAGCGTGTCAAATTCGCTTGGCTTTGAGAGATGACTCAAGTCACCTGTGTGAATGAGAAAATCCGGTGTACGCTCAAGTGCGTTGATCTTTGCGATTGCTTGGTGGAGCGTCGCAGTTACATCTTTATTGGCCTCTTTGTTGAAACCGATATGACTATCGCTAATCTGAACGAAGCTGAATTCTCCGTTCGAACTTGCTTCGTGATGGGCCGTTTGGAAGGGTTTCGAACTCAGCACCCCTCCGGAGAGTGTCCAAATGACACCCGTGCCGGCCCAGGCCATACATTCCAGAAAACCTCGACGATCGACTCCATCTTTGTTCAAATCTACTTTTATTCGCTTAGACAAAATGTGTTCTCTTTTTTCATTTCTGCCGGCCCTTAACGCCTGCGTTAAGTCATACCGGGACGGTGCCTGAAAAATTCCCGTTGTGCAGCCTTGCCAGCAGTGGCTTTTCGCGTGCCCACCGGGCGGAGGGTACTTAGAGTACGTCAAATCAGAGTAACGGCGGAATAAAATGGCAGACAATTCGGTAGGGAAATGTAAAATCGAACGTTTTGAACAGACCGTTTTGCCGCACTTGAATGCCGCGTACAATCTGGCACGGTGGCTTACGCGTAATGAACATGACGCTGAGGACGTCGTGCAGGAGTCGTACCTGCGTGCTCTCCATTCTTTTCGCAGCTTTCAACTTGGCCGCGATGGACGTGCCTGGCTGCTGAAAATCGTGCGAAACACTTGTTACACTTGGCTCCGCAAAAACCGGCCTTATGAGATAGCTGGGCAGTTCGAAGAGAGTAATGCGGAGACACCGATTGCGCGCTCAAATCCTGAAACGCTCCTGTTTGCAAAGGTGAATTCGCAGCTAGTCCACAAGGCACTCGAGGACATATCTCTTGAGTACCGCGAGATACTAATTCTCGTGAATTAGAGGAGCTCTCTTACAAAGAGATCGCTGAGATCATCGATATTCCTTTGGGAACGGTGATGTCGCGCTTATCTCGAGCGCGCAAGGAACTGCAGGTCCGGCTGAGCGAAGGCACGCAGGAGGTAAGGAGATGAACTGCAAAGAAGCGTGCGCATTCGTCGACGCTTACGTCGATCGAGAGCTGGATCTTGTGCGCAGTGTGGAGTTTGAGAGCCATCTTGAAACTTGCGCTGACTGCCGTGCGCTGTGCAAACAAGTTGAAGAACTGCGGAGCGCAGTGCGCGCTTATCGTCCCTACTTCGGCGCTCCTGAAGGCCTTGAAAGCAGGATTCGCGCTCAGCTTCAGGTTCCCGCCGGCGCGCAAACGAGAACCGTCCGGTATGCTACATTCCCAGCATCGCGGCTAGTTGCCGTTGCTGCCAGCATAGTGGGTCTAGCCGTTTTCACGAGCATGTTTGTGGCCATGCTACGACGCCCCTCGGAAGCAGATATATTAGCCAGGCAAGTTGTATCGAGCCACATCCGTTCGTTAATGGCGAACCACTTGGCTGATGTCGCCTCGTCAGATCAGCACACTGTGAACCCTTGGTTCAATGGGAAGCTGGATTTTTCGCCACCCGTCCAAGACCTCAAGGCAGAAGGCTTCCCACTTACAGGCGGGCGCCTGGACTATTTTGATGCCCGGCCTGTAGCCGCGCTTTTGTACCAGCGCAATCGGCATACGATCAACCTCTTCGTTTGGCCGTCGCCGCATTCTGATTCCGCACCTCGAACCCTTACGATCCATGGATACAATGTAGTCCACTGGAGCCAATCGGGTATGACTTACTGGGCCGTCTCCGATCTGAACAGTCGTGAGTTAAACGAATTCGCCGTAGATCAGCGAAAATGATTCACTGGTTATGCATGCGTTAGGTACGTACCGCAAGTTCATCGTGTAGACTGAACGGAAAACCTTATATTCGAAGCTGAAACACATTCGTAACACGTCCGAGGTGAACATGCGTAGATTGTATTTATTGCTTCCGCTAATTGTCTGCCTGGCAGCGCAATTACCGGCGCAGGACGACGTCAAAACAGCAGTCCTGAAACATTTAAAAACGTCCCGTGACTTTACCCTCAAAGTAGCGGATCAGATGCCCGCGTCGAGCTACGATTTCAAGCTGACCCCGCCCCAGATGAGCTTTGCTCAGCAGTTCGTTCATCTTTCGCAGGCATTCGATTACTTCCTTGCTTCGTTTTCTGAGGAGAAGCCAAATCCGGCAAAGCCGAAATCTATGAGTAAAGAGGACGTGATGGCCTTTGTCAAGACCTCCTTCGACAATGGGATCGAGAAAATCTCGAAACTCACGCCTGAGCAGATTTCGAAGACTTACAAAACAGAAGAAGGCACCATGACAGGCTTGGATATGTTACTCGGGCTGCTCGATCATACAACTCATCATCGAGCATCGGCCGAAATGTATCTTCGCGCGAAGGGTATTACTCCGGCCGAGTATCAATTCTGAAAGCGGATTGCAGCGCCGGCGCCTTTGACTCCCGCCCGGTCTTGAACTGTGATACGTTTATCGATGATTCCATAGGAGGTAAGAACAAATGGCTGGTAAGGTAAACGCAATTCCGGCGGGGTATCACTCCGTTACACCGTATCTGGTCCTTAACGAGGCGAACCGGGCTATTGAGTTTTACAAGCAAGCGTTCGGCGCAAAGGAAATCAGTAAAATGGGCAGGCCCGGTGGCAAAATAGGCCATGCTGAACTGAAGATCGGCGATTCGATGATTATGCTGTCGGACGAAATGCCGGGTGCTGGTAATCGTTCCCCCCAATCTCTTGGCGGATCGCCTGTGAGCATGTTCCTCTACGTCGAGAACGTCGATTCGGTGTTCGACCAAGCCGTCAAGGCTGGAGCAAAAGCGGACATGCCTCCCCAGGACATGTTCTGGGGCGACAGGTTCGGAAAGCTAACCGATCCATTCGGCCACTTATGGGCGCTCGCGACTCATATCGAGGACATTGCACCGGAAGAGATGGAGAAGCGCGCCACAGCGGCGATGGCACAGATGGCGCAAGGCGCCGGGCAAGGCAGCTGAGATCAGCGTTTACGAAGAGTATGCCGCTATCCGTGCGGCCTGAAGGCTTTCTCCTTGTGACACCGGCCCAGAATTCCGGCACGAGATTGCGAACACTTCGCCGCCGGCACTGGTCATGAAGTGGATAATCACTGCCTACCGGTTCTGAACGTAAATAGTAGGCGTTCGAAAGACCGGTACACGTCGCGCTTCCTAGCACGTTCGACCCATTTGGAACTGTTTACGTTCGGGTGATGCAGCACGCGCTGTGCGGCCCCGGTTAGTGTGCGTGTCGGGGAGTTCCCTGCAGAATGCTCTCGCGCAGTCACGCGATGAATGCGTCCTATCGCTGGGTGGAGGCAAGTCCGGAGGAAAGCTGGCAAGCAAAAATATGCGCTTTTTCTTGATTTTTTTTCTTCTTACGTCTAACGGCGTTTTTTGTGCCGATATCGCGGTCACGAACAAGACGACTTACAACGTCGGCGAGGACGTACTCGTTCGTCTGCCCTCCGGTACGAGTGCGACGGCTTCCATCCGATATGCGGGAGAAAATAGACCCGCTGTCACCGATATTCCGATAACTGGCGCGGATTACAGGCGTCTCTGGAAGGTGCATGGGAGGCGCGGACCGGGCGTTACGAAGTGGACATAACGCCCGCTGCTGGAAACAGCGTTCGCAGTGCGACCTCATTCGCTGTTCACCGCCAGCTTGCGAAGGTGGTCTCGGTAGAGCTCGATAAGACGTTCTATACCGCGGGCGATCCCGTGAATCCGCGCATCGTGGTGCGCAACTTTTCGAATCGCCAGCTTGACCATTTGCAAGTCGAGTTTGAGGCGTATACGTTTCCATGGATTGATCCGCCGCCAGACGCGCCACCCGCCTGGAAGACGATTGTCGCTGGATCGCTTTCGCTCCCTCCGGGCGTTCAACGGGAGTTCCGCACCGAGAAGGCCGCCGTCGTGCAGACTGGCAAAGAACCTGTCGACATCTATTTCTCGGTTGTTATCCGCGATAACCGAAAGCCGGATGAAATTTACGATCTTGCGTCTGCACCTCCCGCGTTCACCGTCCCTCCGAATATTGAATTCCCAAAGAATTACCCGCGCTTGTACCTGTATCAGCGCTTGCACGACGTTCCGAAATCTGAAGCGTATCGCCAGTTCTACCCCCGGGAATTCGTCTCAGACGAAATTAGCTTTGATACATCACACACCATGTTTCCTACGGGGATCGCACCAGCGTTGTCTTACGACGTGAAACTGCCCCGAGGCGCCGACTTCAATGCTCACTTGAGTGGCGCTTCGATTCAGACCCGGGTTCTCGACGCGGCCGGCCGGGCGTTCGAGAGCGACACGGCCCGTGGCACCATTCCAGGCAACCACGCTTTAACACTCAAGCCGATGAATCCCGGCCGCTACACTCTCGAGGTGTCACTCCAATTGCCGGGAGAAATCACGGTGGCGCATAACAGGCTGGAGTTTACTGTGAATCCGCTTCCCAAATCGATTCTCGTTTTTTGCGCCCATCAGGACGATGACACCGCGCATCCGAGTATCATTCGCGCTGCCGTCGAGAACAATATCCCGATTCACGTCGTGTACTTTACAAGCGGCGGAGGCAATGGTTGCGACAGGTACTACATGCACGCCTGCGACCCGGCCCGTGCTATGGATTTCGGTGAAGTGCGTATGGACGAAGCTCGTGCATCGCTTGCGCATCTAGGCGTTCAGGCTGAGAATATCTTCTTTCTAGGGCTTCCCGACGGCGGACTAGGCCAAATCTGGTCACGTCATGTCAAAGCTGATGACCCGTACCTTTCCGAGCTGCTCTCAACTGATCATGCTCCGTTTCGCGATGCC
This sequence comes from Bryobacteraceae bacterium, assembly GCA_051003475.1. Lineage (GTDB taxonomy): Bacteria > Acidobacteriota > Terriglobia > Bryobacterales > Bryobacteraceae > Bog-105. Next base: position 22,800 of record JBPCLH010000191.1, on the reverse strand, counting down.
GCAATTCCAAACCTGCCGTATGCGAGAGATGCCGTCGTCGCGGCCGCGAAGGAGTACATCGTCCAGTACAAGCCGGATCTGATCATTACCGGTCATCCTGACGAGCGTCATGTTGACCATCGCACAAATAACTGGATCGTTGTGAAAGCCATGCAGGAATTGCTTCGGGATGGCAAGCTCTCACGCGACACGCAACTCGTCGTTGATGTGGCGTATGGCGCCTCCCGCCGCAAGCATGCGCCCTACAATTACGAAAACTACACGCTATATGTTTCCGGGGAAGTTGCGCGGATCGGCCAAGAGGCACTCTGGTATTACCAATCGCAGGACGGCAACCACCAGCAGGCCAACATCATTGAGTACAACAAACTACCGCGCGACGAGCCTTACCCGCATGCTCGTATCGTCGATTGGCAGCAGCACGAAGGTTGGAACGAACAGGAGTGAGCGGCTTCTCAAAGTGCACGAACCACCCGTCAGAGTCGGCCCAAACGGCAGTACACCTCATATTCGCGCTCAATCTCATCTAGAAGTCGCCTTTCCCGCTTGCCTTCGCGCTGCCTTTCGCGATATTCGAAGATGACGATGAGCAGGCTGAAAAGCACTGTCATTTCGAGCAGTAGGTTTCCCAAGCCGAGGACGTCCGTCATTTGTCTAACACGTGGTCCCGATCCGATTTCTAGTATCCCTTGTATCCCCTTCGATAATGGACGCGCAGCCCGGAATTTGCGCCTGCTGACTAACCGCCAGATTGGCCCTCGTCTTCTAAACGCGGGGGACTCGCGTGTTCTGTAGTCTGCCCTTTAACCTGATCTCTGAGCTGATTACTATCGTTTGGGTCAAGGCTCTCGGCTTTCTCTTCACTCGCGGGCGCTTGATCGCCCTCGGCTCTTGTGTCAAGGTGTTGTGCTCTGGTCTGCGGCTCCGTCTTCATTCTTCAAGTTTGCCTCAAGTCTCGCGGCCTGTGAAAGTGATTTGCGGCATTGCTTATCAGGTGCGCGCTAACGGGATAGCGCAACAATGGTCTGGGACATCGCAATGAGCGATTTTGAAACATTGATTGCCGCGACACGTGAAACGGCCTGTATTGATGCAGAAACAGTTCTTGCTGAATTGGCTGGGGTATTTCTGCAAAATGGTTCGCGCTCATTTCAAAAGCCTTCAGAGCAGCCGACGAGTCAAAATACCTATTCGCCGAATCTGGAAGCGCGCTATCGCGCGCTGGTTGATCAGATTCCAGCAGTGGTTTTCATGGCCTATCTCGACGAAGGCTCGAGCGAAGCTTACGTAAGTCCGCAGATTGAACACGCCCTGGGGTTTTCTCAAAAAGAATGGCTGGAGGACCCCATCCGCTGGTATCAACATATTCACCCGGACGATAAACAACGCTGGAGCATCGAAGCCGCTCAGATGTTCGTTTCCGGAACGCCTCTTCGGTCTTCATACCGCATAATTGCCCGGGACGGACACATCGTTTGGTTCCATTGCCAAGCCAAGATGATCCGCCGGAGCGACGGGCGGCCCTGGTTCATTCACGGCGTAGCGGTCGATATCACAGAACTCAAGCTGGCCGAGGAGGCGTTTGAGGCAGAGCGGGACGTCCTCTCCGCCATCCTCGATACGGTAGGCGCTCTGGTGGTCGTGCTCGACCGGTCGGGACGGATTGTCCGGTTCAACCGCGCTTGTGAGAAAACCTCCGGCTATTCCCTCGCCGAGGTCAAGGGAACATACTTCTGGGATTTGCTGGCCCCGGAGGAGCGCGACCGGTTGAGTGCGATATTCGAAGAATTGAAAACCGGTCATTCAGTAGACGATTTCGAGAGTTACTGGATATTGCGAGATGGTTCTCACCGCTTCATCGGCTGGTCCACTACCGTTCTTCCTCGTGCTAATGACGAGGTACGCTACGTGATTGCGACGGGTATTGACAGGACCGAGCGTAAGCACCTTGAGCAAGCGATCCTTGAGGCCAGCGGGCGTGAACAGCGCCGCATCGGGCAGGATCTACATGATGGCCTGGGGCAGGATCTGACGGGCATTGCCTTCATGAGCAAGGTGCAGGAACAGAAACTCGTGGAAAAATCATTGCCTGAGGCCGCTGCTGCAGCGAAAATCGTTGACTTGGTGAACGAAGCGATTAACACGACGCGACAACTGGCGCGAGGGTTATTACCCGTCTTGTCCGACTCGCATGGCTTGATGTCGGCGTTGCAGGAATGGGCGAGCGAAGTGGAAAAGCTCTTCCATATTGAGTGCCGCTTCGAGTGCGACGATCCCGTACTGAACATTGATGATCCGGTGGCCACTCATTTGTATCGGATAGCCCAGGAGGCCGTGCACAACGCGATCAAACACGGGCGGGCCACGCATGTCGTGATCAGCTTAGCGGCGGGAGAGGATGAAGCCGCACTTAAAGTGCTGGATGACGGAACAGGAATCCCTGACTTCCTTCCCAATCAATCCGGCATGGGTATGCGCATCATGAACTACCGTGCCAGCATGATCGGCGGAACCATGCGCGTTGAGCGTGGTGCTGCAAACGGAACACTCATTATGTGCGTGTTTCCGACGAAAAAGCCGCACTGTGTATGAGTACTGGTTCTGATGATGATCGGAAAGGTGAAATGCCTTCTTGCGTGCCGCCCTCGCGAACCCTAGCGCAAATAAGGAGCCTTAAATCCCCGGATACCCTGCGCTTCACCTGACCCAGGCAAGAGCCGGGTGCACACGCGACCACCGGCCATGCCCGGGCGGAGGTTGTACACCCTGACACTCTCTTGCGTTTTACTCATCGGCAGAAAACTTAGAAAGCATCACGCAATCCAGCCTGGCAAAGTACAAGCATCCGGCCAGCTTCCCATCGCTGCATCTCCTAGCGATGCACAGGTCATCTAAGGGGTGAAGAGCAGCACAGGAAAACTACGATCTTAAAACATACGAGCCGATTTGTTACACTAGCGAGTCAGTTCAGATCTGGACTTGTCGCCGCATAGGCGCGACGGCATGCATATTATTGACACAAAACGCAAACTGGCAACTGCTTTCACTGCACTGCTGCTCCTGCCTGGATTTCGGCTTGGCGCAGCGGATGATCAAAAAATCGATAATAAAGCTGCGGCGGCGGCAATCATAAGCAACTACTTAGGGGCAATGCGAAGCCACGAACATGAACTTCGCGGAGTCTCCATGCAAGTCGATATAAGCGCTTCAGTTCCGAAACTGAAGGAAAAAGGCCGCTTGCGTGCACTTCGGCAGATCTCCAAAGTCGGACAAATTACATATCACGTTCTCGGCTTTCAGGGAGACAACACGGTGAAAAGCCAGGTGATCGCGCGGTACCTCGAAGCTGAGAAGCAGGGTCAAGGCGATGGAAAGCTGGACATCACGCCGACCAATTACAAGTTTAAATTCAAAGGCAAGTGGCAGTTCGACAACAAAGACGCGTATCTTTTCCAGCTCTCTCCACGAGCGAAAAGAGTCGGGTTGTTCAAGGGTGAGATTTGGCTGGATGCGGCCGCATATCTGCCGCTCTATGAGAAGGGCCGACTCGTCAAGAACCCTAGTATTTTCTTCAAGAGAGTAGTCTTTGAACGCGCTTTTACCATCGAGAACGGTGTTTCGATTCCACGGTACATGGTCAGCTCGATCGATACCCGCGTGATCGGCAAGGTAGAGATCACCATCAATTATTCGAATTTGGCCCAAAATGCGGGTCCGGATGGGGGGCAGGCCCAATCTGCGGCCCTACCGGCCGCCCATTAAGTGGGTTTCCCGATCCGCTTAATGCCACAATTAAGCCATGGGCCTCCGGTACTACGCCAGTCGCCCTTCAAGGGTTGAGTGTTGGTGCCAAACCAACTACGCTAAAAGAGTTAAAGCTTAAGGGAGTCCATGAGAACGCTTTTTTTGAACCCTCCTTCGTTCGAGGGGTTTGATGGTGGTGCGGGTTCACGCTGGCCTGCCGCGCGCGAAATTGAGTCGTACTGGTATCCGGTCTGGCTGTGTTATCCGGCTGGGATGCTTTCCGATAGCAAGGTGGTTGACGCCCCTGCCCACAAGATTTCAATAGACCAGACGGTGGCGATGGCCGATGATTTCGAGTTCCTGGTACTGTTTACTTCGACCCCCGGATTCGACGTCGATGTGAAAATCGCCGAAATGATGAAGGATGTCAATCCGAAGCTGAAGGTGGCGTTTGTCGGGCCGCCGGTTACCATAGAACCCGAAAAGAGCTTGCGCGCTTCGAAGGCCATCGATTTCGTTGTAAAGCGCGAATTTGATTACCAGATACGCGATTACGCGCTGGGGAAGCCACTTGAGGAGATTCCCAGCGTGGTGTTCCGAAAGGATGGCGGGTTTCAGCACAATCCGGAGCGCGGAGTCATCGAAAACCTCGACGAGTTGCCTTGGGTGAGCAAGGTTTATCACCGTGACCTGGATTTCCGGCGTTACAACGTTCCGTTTCTGCTAAATCCGTATATTTCTTTCTACACGACTCGCGGCTGCCCAGCGCAATGCACTTTTTGCCTTTGGCCGCAAACGCATTCGGGCCACCGCTGGCGGCTGCGCTCGTCGAACGACATTGTGAATGAGTGCCGTTGGGCGCTCGAAAACTTCACGGGTCTAAAGGAGATTTTCTTCGACGATGACACCTTCAACTATCAAAAGGCGCGTACGATCGAGCTCTGCAGCAAGCTGAAGGAACTAAAATTCACATGGAGCTGCACATCGCGCGTAACAACTGACTATGACACGCTGAAGGCAATGAAGGAGACGGGCTGCCGGCTCCTGATCGTGGGTTACGAATCGGGCGATCAGCAGATTCTGAAGAACATCAAGAAAGGCGCCACGATCGATATGGCGCGCCGGTTTACGGCGAACTGCAAAAAGCTGGGCTTGACGATTCACGGTGATTTCATCGTCGGCTTACCGGGCGAGACCCACGAGACAATCCGTAAGAGCATCAATTTTGCCAAGGAACTGGACGTTGAAACCATTCAGGTGTCAATTGGACATGCGTTTCCTGGTACGGAGTTCTACGATCACATTACAAAGAACGGGCTCATTAACCTTAACGAGAGCATGACGGACGAAGCTGGCCACCAGCTTCCGAACTATGCGTACCCGGGGCTTGATCGGGGAGAGCTTGTCGAGTGGGTTGAGCGATTTTACAGCGAGTTCTATTTCCGGCCCAGGGTTGCGCTGCGACTGGTTAGTAAAGCCATGTTCAACAATGCGGACCGGCGGCGGCTCTATAAAGAAGCACGCGAATATCTGGCATTGCGTTCGAAGCGCAAGCAGTTCGTTAAGGACGAAAAGCAGCAATCTGCAGTTCTGAGTGCGGGTGATTGATCTGGATCGCGTTTCTGCCCGCCACGGTGTACCAATGTCTCGCGATTTATGCGGGATTGCGGCACCTGGTAAAACGACACTCGAACCAGTTGTTTGCGCGATGGCGCCCTAGCTCTGGCTCTCCGCAGGCGACCAGCCCAGGCGTTTCAGTTTTGAAGCCGCTACGCGGCCTCGATGCCAATACCTACGAGGCGTTTGTCTCGCAGATACGACAGCGATATCCTACGTTCGAGATCCTGTTCGGAGTGCGCGAAGACGACGACTCTGCAGCTGCCGAAGTGCGGCGCTTGATCCGCGATTTCCCCGATGCTCCCGTGCGGCTTATTGTAGGTGCTGCGAGTGTGCCGAATGGGAAAGTGGGTGTCCTGATGGAACTGGCTCGCCATGCCCGCTATCCGGTTTGGGTCGTAAACGACAGCGATATCAAGGTTGGCCCTACGTATCTCTCCGGCGTGACGGGCTCACTTGTCGAGCCGAAAGTCGGTCTCGTGACGTGCCTGTATCGCGCACGGGCACACAGCTTGCCTGCAACTTGGGAAGCGCTGGGAATCACAACGGATTTCATGCCGAGTGCGCTGGTTGCTTCGGTAATAGGAGTTCGTGAGTTTGGCTTTGGCTCGACACTTGCGTTCCGTGCCGCTGATTTAGAGCGCGTGGGCGGTTTCGCGGCCCTCGCCGACTATCTTGCCGACGATTACCAGCTCGCAAAGCGAATTACCAGTATCGGTAAAAGCGTTTTACTCTCAACGTACGTGGTAGAGACTTCGGTCAATGAGTTCACTTGGCGCGGCGTTTGGCAGCATCAATTGCGGTGGGCCCGTACTATCCGGGTTTCTAAAGGCCTGGGCTATGCGGGCCTTCCGATTACGCATGCGGGAGTGTGGGCGCTAATCGCTCTTGCGTGCGGAGCTTGGGTCACGACTACTATTCTGGTTTTCGCCAGAATCGCCTCGGCCTTGATCACCGGCGGCTTTGTCCTGCGAAGTTCTGTGGGGACTGCTTTTTGCTGGCTGGCCCCCGTGTGGGACGTGTATGCTTTTGCCGTCTGGGTGGAGTCCTATGTAAGCAGGGAGGTTCGATGGCGCGACCGCATTCTGGCCATTGATTCCGAGGGCCGAATTCAGGTCTGATCGCAGTTGAGAAGGCATGCATGCTAGCCTGATTATCGGCAGATTTGTTAACCGCCCGCGCAAAGTTCCTTCCGCGCACTGGGCAGTTTTTTTCAGCACAGGAGCCAACAAACATAATGTTTTTGAAACTTTGGAGCGTTCTGCTCATGACCGCTGTTGCAATTCTCGCGGTACCGGCCGCGGAAGCCCAAGCCATTCCGCCTTCGAAGGTTGCAATCATCAATGCCCAGAAAGCGGTCGCAGACACGCAGGAGATCAAGAAGGCGCAGGCAGCTCTGCAAGCAAAGTATCAGCCGAGGCAACAGGGGATCGATACTCTTCAGCGCGATCTTCAAAATATCCAGCAGCAATTGAGCACGCCGAATCTGGCCGCGGACAGAGCAGCTCAGCTCAGGGCGGACGGCACCCATAAGCAGAGAGAATTGCAGCGGCTTAGCGAGGATCTGCAGACCGATGTGAATAACGAACGACAGGATATCCTTGGCCGCGCGGGACGCCAGATGACCGATGTCGTGAAGAGGCTGGCCGAGGCGCGAGGCATCGATATTGTGATCGACATAACCAACACCCTTTACTTCAAGCCCGCGCTCGATATCACCGCTGAGTCCACTGCTGCGTACGACAGGGCATATCCTGCGAAGTAAATAGGAGTGAGTCCCAGTGTCAAGGAGAACTCATGGGCAGCTATTTGCAGCAATACGGAGCGGGCGATGAGCGTCGCATCCGCATCATAAAAACCATCGTTATTGCCTGTGTCACCGTTGCAGTTCTAGCTGTTGCCGCCTATCTGTTTTTTAGGAACTATCTAGAAAAGCAGGTTGTGAAGCATTTCCTCGCTGAAATAAATGGACGCGAGTACGAGTCTGCCTATCGCGATTGGGGCTGCACCGCAACCCATCCCTGCCGGGATTACGACTATAGCCGCTTCATGCAAGATTGGGGTGCGAAGGTTTCCTCACCTTGGAAGATTGCTTCTGTAGATGGTTGCAAGGCCTTCGTCACCGTAAACGTTCAGGCGAACGGTGCAGAGCTGGAATCGCTCGCTGTCCAACGCGGCAGTCACGCCATGAGCTTTGCCCCTGCGCCCGAGTGCCAGGAGAGGCAATGGCACTGGAAGCAGTTCTTTCACCGGATACTCGGCGGCTCGTAAGGTTCGCGGAATTCGCCACGCGACTTTTGTCCGGGCAAGCCAAATCCCCCTGAACCGTCACACGTGTTTTTACGGGCTCGCTGCGAATGTTCCAGATTGAGATACACCGGAACCGCAGTGCGTATCGGGAGCATCAAGTGATATAGAGTTCGGGACGACTGAATGAGCGCAACGCGGGTAATCCTTCTAGCGTTTCTCTGCGCTGCTGCGCTTTTCTGCGGGGCGAGCATAGTCGTTGCCGCGGACATTCCTCCGACCCGTCTCGAAGCGACCATCTTGCGTGGAATCGACCGGCCGGTTTTTCGCTGGGAAGTAAAGGCGGTGGGCAATAGCGCTCAACTTCTCACGCTGATCTGCCGGTCCTGCGAGTTTGTGAACGGCGGTGGAAAAGGCGTGCCGCTCGTCGCGATCTTGCGTGACACGCTGGGCGACAATAATCCGAAAAATGATCGGGTCTCTTATGTATGGCTGCTCAGCTATGCGCGCCCCAACCTGGGGCAGCGTCTTCTGTCTGCAGTACCTTTTTTCTACTGGCGCGTGCCGGCAGGATCCACATCTGTAAGCGTGAACGATACGGCCCCGCTTTTGAATCTGACTGCGCCGCAACATCCGGTGATGTCCGAGATCAGCCGTAATCTACTCCAATGGACGATGCTCGATCCGAGAGCGATGCCCATTCGGGCAGCGTCCCGGGCGTATAGAAGCAATCAAGTTGACCACGCGCGATTGCATCTTGAAGAAGCGATCGGCTACTTGCGCAATGCACCGACGGGTACAACCAATTCCGCATTGACAGAAACACAGTTGGATACCGTGATAGCCCGCCTGGAATTGCGTAAGGAGTTGCTCGGAGGCTTCGTTTCCGAGCGTGGCGTCGCACGAGTTGGGCGGGAAAATGGTTTTGAACGAGAGCGGATTCGAAGCCGGAACTGGGAGCTGCTTCGGCAATGCGCAGAGAAAACGGGCCTCATCTTCGAATCCGTTGACATCGCCGGCAATACAGGCCAGTACGCAATTGTCTGGTTCCCGCTCGATCAATCAGCCCCAGACTCCGGCAGTTCGCGAGGAGCGGCTTGGAAACTTCTGAACATTAAGAATCCATGGACTGACTCGCGGCTGAAGCAATGGTCAGGACGGCGATATGTTCGTTCCCTCAATGCAAACAGTTCGTTGTTGCCTCTGGGGCTCAGGGGGCGCAACAAATTCGGCTCGTACCGTTAGCGGTCTACAGCTTGGAATATCCAAAGGCGCTGTTGCTACTGGTCGATTTTCGAGACAAGCTTCGCGTCCGCCGGGGTGAGATGACGCAGCGTACGATCAACGAGATTACGGCTGGCGTGATCGGGATATCGCACATTACAAATTGGTATTACTACGTCGCTGCCGATCTATATAATTTCATCAGAGCCCGGCGCGGTGCCGCGGTAGATCAAGCGGCCAGGCTCGACTGTTACTCGCAATTCCGTGTGAAACTCGCCCTCGATCATCAGCTGGATCCGGCTCTGCGGAAGGAAATGGAACGGCGGATAGAATCTCTCGCAGTGAATCCACTCGAAGTTGCGCCCGATCGTGAGATCCAGTTGGCCGAAACGCGTTATCGTCGGCTGCAGGACAGATCTCAGGACGGGGGACACTTAGTAGTGCTATTGGACCGGGATCGTCGCTCGGAGCTGGCCGGCTTCGGACAAACCCGCCAAGCTCGGCTTGCGCATGACCTGCTACATGCCGCAACGCTGGGCTTATACACTCACCGAGCTAGAAAAGACGCGAGCAATTTAGCCATGCTCGACCGCGAACGCCGTATCGTATATGAGCTAAGTTTCCTCGATTCTCTTGTAGCAGCGGGCACTCAGCCTGAAGTTGCTTACGACAGCTCACGCATTGAGGCGTCCATAATCGAGTTGAGAGATTTGATGCGTGGCGTACAAGCGCCGAAGGTGCGCGCGCATGTTAAAAGAACCATCGAGCGGCTCCAAGGGTTATCGCAGGACGCGGCTCTTGAAGCTGCGTATGCCGTTGCGCTGGCCGAACTAAAACCCAAGACGCCCCCAGTGGTTGGAGCTTCAACGGCCGGTCCCGCCAGCACGACGAGAACGCTCGCATTCGTTCGCGCTGCTGCGAAATCGCATCAGTGAACGGGTGCCTCCGTTTCTTCATCATCGTTCTTGTCGTATTAACCACGCTTCCGCATGTTTTTGCTTCACAGGCGCGAGCGCACCCTCCCGCAAGAGCGCGTCGCGTTGTCGTCTTCAAAATTGACGGGCTCAACGCGGACCTGCTCTACCGTACGATGCGGGAAAAGGACGCGGCGACGGGGAAGTCGCGTCTTCCATGGTTCTCGCATATCTTCGCAGAGAATGGCGTCATTTTTGAGAATTTCTACACCCGCGGAATCAGTCTTTCTGCTCCATCCTGGTCCATGCTCGATACCGGCCATCACCTGATCATTCGTGGAAATGTCGAGTATGACCGCTTCACCGGGCACGTTTACGATTACCTGAATTTTTTCCCGTTCTATATCGGCTACGCCCGCTCACGCAATGTCGATATGCCGGGTGTTGAAGTGCTCGACCGAGCGGGAATGTTGCTGGTCAGCGATGCCTTCTCGTACGCACAAAGGTTCCAGAGTTTTCAGCTTTTTCAACGCGGAGTTCGCTGGTCTACTTTGCAGCATGTTCTGGAACGACGTCTCTCCACGAAGGTACTCTTGCCCATGCTTGAGAGCGCCGGGACACCGCCCCTCGACGAACTTCTCGGTCACCAAATGGAACGAGAACTCAAGCAATCACTCCGTGATTCCGAGATTTTTTACCTCGATTTCTATACCGGCGACTTTGATCATGAAAGTCACGCCACAAACAACCCGGCGGCCCTTCTCGATGACCTGCGCCGCCTGGACGCGCTGGCCGGAAGAATGTGGACGGCCATTCAAGCGAATCCACTGGCTCGGGAAACTTTATTCGTCGTAGTATCCGACCATGGCATGAACAACGTGCCGGGCATCTTCAGTCAAAGCTTCAGCTTGCCCGACCTGTTGAACAGCCAAGATGGCGTCGCTCACCACGTCATTACAAACCGTCATCAGCTCAGCGATTACAAGCTCATGGGTCTCAATCCGCTCGTCCAGCGCGTGACGACACCCAGTACGGCATCTTTTTACCTGAAGGGTGAAGCGGCTCATTATCCTACGGCATGGCTCGATCTCGATGGCAATGAGCGCGCGGCGGTCCACTTGCGCAATAGCGATCTGAATAAGATCCATATCCTGCTGCTGGCACTGTCGAGATCGGACTTGCAGCAGTCTATCCGCAACGCGGCGGCAGAGTGCCTGAAAGAAACCATCGACCGCCATCGTGCCGCGTGGAGCAAAGCGGCGACAAATCTAGAAGAAGAAATGCGCGCGCTACAGCATTTCATCGAACAGCGCGAGTCGGTCACGCAAAGGTTGCCTAAACGATGGACAGCGGAGCAGCGGGACCGGGGGGAGGATAAAAGAGCGAGGCGCTTCGCTAAAGAATTCGAAGACTGGAAGCGCGAGTATACCGAATACACCGGATATCTAACACGGCTTCGCGCTTTGCTCGCCTTGCATCCGGATCCACGGCATTCTTTTCGACAAGAGATTGCGGACTTTGTCCCAGAGCTGACACTCGGCGAAAACAACACTGTGGCCGATCTCGAACATTACATTGCCGGACCGGCCGCGGATGGCTTGGTTTTAGACGAGAGTGGGCGGTTGGATGAGGAACGGTCGTTCCGCTTCGTGAACTATTTTTCTCTCCTGGCCGAGCAGCATGTGCGCAATAACCCGCAACCGGCATTGTCGTCGCGACCTGTTGATTTCATCGCCATGTGTCTGCCTGGCGGCGTTTACGATCCCACTCTCGGCAGTCCACAGCAAGCTTATTGGCTCTATGGCGACGAGGGTAGCCAGCTTCTTATACTTGTCGACCCTGCGGGGCGCATCGCGGTAAAACCAATCCAGCATCTTGTGCAGGACAAGAGCGGAAAACTGCACTGGTTTGGGCAGCAGTGGCGCTCCGGCCTGCCTTTACACCTGTTCGAAGATACTCAACTTCATCCGCCCGAAGGAATTGACCCACGGACGTGGTTATCCCAGGCACATAGCGAACGAGATTGGTTGAACGCTACACATACGTGCAAATATTCGAACGCTGTAATCGGGATTGGCGAGGAGCTCTCTCCAGTTGCCGATAACGTTCCCGGACCGCCCGGGATCAATCATGCTGAGATACGAGCGCCACCGTCGCGAACTCGTGCAAGCCGATTTCCACGTATTCGCGGCCGTTCACTGGAATTTCAACGTACGCAATTTCAATCCAGGCGGTAATCATGGCGGCTTTTTTCGGATCTCTACCCACTCGGTGTGGATGATGGCCAGCGCAGGTCTCCCGGCGCAAGTGATCACCGAACCTTATGACAGCCTCAATTTTGCTTCGACCCTCCTAGCAATCCTCGGCCGCACACCTCCGATGCCCGATCGGGTCCTACTACATTGATCACTTAAAAGAAGATAAACGACGGAAATGGTAGAAGAATTCCTTATCTGCGGAAAGGTAATGTAAGATAGCACCACGAGTGCCTCGCTCAATAATGCTTTCAGCTTGAGTTACCACCGGAGTGAACGTGCCGAATGACTAGACCGAAGCCCGACCGGCTGCTCGCAGAAGAGCGTCGGCGTGAGATTCTCGCCGTCTTGGGGAAGAACGGCAGAATCACTGTGGAGGAAGTTGTCCGGCAATTCGGAGTATCGGCTGTTACAGCTCGAGGGGATCTTGACGCGCTCTCTCAGAAGGGAGTGCTGGTGCGTTCGCACGGTGGAGGCATTCGGCCCTTAGCTGCCGCTCCCGAGCACCCGCTCAGGCTTCGCAAAGAGATCCGCCACGAAGAAAAGACACGCATCGCTAAGGCTGCCGCTCAATTGATTCGCCCCTCGCAGACCGTGATTCTTTGCACCGGATCCACTTCGGCTGAGCTTGCGGCGCAGATGCGGAATAGTCCCCCCGAAAATCTTACGGTTATTACTTACGCCCTCAACATAGCCTACACTCTGGCCGAGGCGCCGGGCCTGTTGCTCGTAATGGTAGGAGGTATACTGCGCCAGGAATCCAGCGCCTTCGTCGGGCCCCACGCCGAGCAGATGATGGAATCGCTTCATGCGGACCATTGCTTCCTGAGCACGGTGGGTCTCGATGTGGAGGTTGGCCTGACTACTCTCGACATTATGGAGGCTCAACTCAATCGCCGCATGATCAAAGCCGCTAGTCAGGTGACTGTGCTGGCCGATTCGAGCAAGTTCGGTCACCGCAGTCTGTCCTTGATCTCGGATTTTCGTTCCATTCACCGCGTCATTACGGACACGGGCGCTTCGGCCGCTGATGTTGAAAAGCTCCGATCGCGTGGTGTTGAAGTGTATCTCACTTAACAATAGACTTACGTTTTGTGGTATGAGGAAAGTAAACGCAAGCCATTAGTCCAGGTAACAGCGATTTACTTTCGTTTTGTTTCTTTTCCCTTGACAAGCCCTTTTACCCCAATTAAAATCCGGTCAAGCTCGCAAATGCATAGCGCGACCATTCCAAGGTCCGCAGGGGGAGTTGACGCTTTATGAGGAAGTTCCAGAAAGCCAGCGAAATTAGGATAGACACAGTCCTCGACGGGAGGCTTATGCAAGTGAAACAGAGTCGTATTGCGCTCACGCTGATGTGCGCTCTCTTCGCCTGTCTTATCGGGGCAATCCCGAGTCCGGCGCAGCAAGTTACGGCGACGATTACGGGGCAAGTCACTGACCCAAGCGGGGCTGCGGTTGCCGGGGCGAAGGTTACGGCTACAGACACGCAGCGCGGAACACAATACACCGCGCAGACGAACTCCGATGGGCGCTATACGGTTTCGAACATTCTAGTCGGCGTCTATGACATCAAGGTGGAGAATGCGGGCTTCCAAACCGCAACGCAGTCTAATATCACGCTGCAATTGAACCAGGTTGCCAAGCTTGACTTCGCGATGCAGATCGGCAACGTCGCGACGACTGTCGAGGTAACAAGTGCCGCCCCGGCGTTGCAGACAGAATCTACGCAACTTGGGCAGGTGATCGATGCACGAACGAACACCACACTGCCTTTGGCGACGCGAAATTACGTGCAGCTTACGCTGCTTGCGGCAGGAAGCGTTCACCCCGATCCTGGCAGTTTTACGAACGGTCAAACTACGGCCAGCAGCGGGCGTCCTTATGTCAACGGAAATCGTGAGCAGGCGAATAATTTCATTCTGGACGGCATGGATAATAACCAGGTCTCGGATAATCTGGTCGGCTACGCGCCGAGCGTCGATGCCATTCAGGAATTCAACGAAATAACCCAGAATGCTCCGGCGGAATTCGGCAACTTCATGGGCGCGATTGTCAGTACGCAGATTAAATCGGGAACCAATGCGTTTCACGGCGACGTGTTCGAATTTTTCCGTAATGACAAGCTGAATGCAAATTCATGGTCGAACAATTTCACGGGTGGATCACGACAAAAGTTACGGTGGAACGAATTCGGCGGGGTGCTGGGCGGTCCGATAGTGCGTGACAAGCTCTTCTTTTTTGTTGATTATCAGGGGCAGCGTTTCGATAACCCGACGAGTACAAGCGCCACCAGCGTCTTCACGGCGGCAGAGCGGGCCGGAAACTTTTCTGAGCTTTTGCAGGGTCCGAATCCCATCCAGCTCTACAACCCCTATGTGCTCAACGGAGCTGGGCAACGCGTGCCGTTTGCGGGAAACATCATTCCTGCTAACCTGCTTGACCCGGTGGCGCAGAACATCGTCAACTCATCCGTCTATCCTTTGCCGACGAGTCCCGGGCTGATTAACAACTACCTGTTTTCGTCTCAGAGCGCGCTCAATGGCGACCAGGGAGATGCAAAAATTGACTGGAATGCGTCCGAGAAGAACCGCTTGTTTGGGCGTTTTTCGCGGAGTTTGATCGACAACCCGGGCACCAATAATATGCCGTTGGTTTATAATTCGTTCGCCACGTATCCCACGTGGAACGGCGTCCTCGATTGGGTGCGTACGTTCAGCCCCACGGTCATCAACGATGCCCGGTTTGGAATCAATTATGTACTGGTCAACAACGGCGCCGCGGCAAACGGGATCGCCAATTTCCCGCAGACGGTTGGCCTTCCTGGGGTTCCGACGACTATCCTCCCGGCGATGAATTTCAATGGGAACGCCAATACAATCGGTACTGCAGACAATTACCAGCTCTTCGCAGATACGGTGATTCAGTACGAAGACACCATGAATATCAGCAAGGGTGTACACACTATGCACCTTGGGTTCCAGGGTTGGCGGCAGCGCATCAATACTTTCTATGCTGGCAATAACGGTCTTGCGGGCACCTTCAACTTCGATGGACGCTACACTGCGGGTCCCAATCCGTTTGCGACATCCGGCGGGGGCACGGGCGAAGGGGAAGCAGACTTCATGCTAGGTTTGCCAAGCGACGTCCGAAAGGGTGTAAACGGGGGTACCTGGGGCCAACGGGCGAACATCTTCGCTGCGTTCTTTCAGGACGACTGGCATCTTTCGCCGACGCTCACGGTAAACCTCGGCCTGCGCTGGGAGCTTCACACGCCGTGGATCGAGGTGAAAGACCGGCAGGCGAATTTCGGGCTGTTCTCCGGGGCGGTGGAAATCGCGGGGCAGAATGGCAATAGCCGGGCCTTGTACAACCAGTACAACGGCATCACAAACTACCAGCCCCGTATCGGGATCGCTTGGAATCCGAGAAGGAATACAGTTATTCGCAGCGCTTACACTCTCTCTTCTTACCTGGAAGGGACGGGCACGAACCTGCGTCTCCCTATCAATCCTCCGTTTGCGCACGAGCAAAATGCAACGTACAGTTCTCTGGCCTTCCCAGGCTCGACGTTGAGCGAAGGGTTCCTCCCTCTCCTGGCCAATCTCGGTGATCCATTCGCTGGCGCGACGCTGCGCGTGTGGGATCCGAATATCCGCCCGGCAGTGTCGAATCAATGGAACTTCACGGTCCAGCAACAGTTCGGAAACGGGACGACGCTGCAGGCCGGCTACGTCGGCCAGCGCACGACTCATCTAGCGGTGCCGATTTCGTATCTGCAAAAACAACTTCTGCCTGACGGCACGGTGGCGAACAGCCCTTACTTATCCGGCAATCCGGCACTCCAAAGCGAAATCGGTCAGATTTCAGGAACGGCAGCGAACGGCAATCAGAGCTATAACGCATTGCAGGCAGTGCTGCAAAAACGGCTCGGGAACGGTCTGGAATACTCGGTTGCCTATACCTATTCGAAGTGCATGACGGATTCGAGCGGTTATTACGGATCCTGGGGAGGTCAGGCGACGCCTACTTCACCGTATTGGCAAAATCTGTACGACAAGAAGTCAGAGTGGGGTCCCTGCTATTATGACGCCGAACACGTTCTGACCAGCTATGCGACCTACGATCTTCCAATCGGGCGCGGTCGCAGATTTGGGAAGGATATGAACAAAGTGGTCAACGCCGTAGTAGGGGGTTGGCAGGCCAATGCCATTCTCAGCCTGCATACGGGTTTCCCGCTGACGATCTCGGCAGACGATGCGTCCGGCACTATTTCCCGCGGGTCGCGCGCGAACTGCATTGCTCCGGTGCATGTCTTCGGCCGGCAGAACTCGCCATCCGGCGGCTATCAATGGTTCGATCCGAACGCGTTTGGGCCGGCAACTCCGGGCACCTTTGGAACCTGCGGCGTCGGAACGGTTCGGGGACCGGGTTTGCACAATCTGGACTTCAGCCTTGCTAAATTCTTTGCCTTCACCGAACGGCAAAAACTCGAGTTTAGAGCTGAGGCGATCAATCTGACTAACACGCCCATTCTGAATTCGCCCAGCACGGGCTTAGGCAGCAATCTAGGTCTACTGCAAAGCTCGCAGGGTGCGAGGAATGTCCAGTTCGCATTGAAATACCTGTTCTGATTTTTCGGCGATAGAGTCGGGAGCCACGCGAGCCGCGGCTCCCGAGCAGTACGCTAGTAGTGCATGCACGAGCTCTCCTGGGGAGTGACGTCGGGTCTTTTAGCAATCTTTCTTACACCCTGTTTCGCTATCGCACAGACGACACACGCAGCCAATCCTCAAACTGCTGCCCAGCATGCCGCTTGGCTTGCGGATACGGGCCATTGCCAGGAAGCTCTTCCTCAACTTAGTAAAGCGATAGGCCACGTTCAGGACAACGATCTAAAACGTAAAGTTGGGGTCGCGGGAGTGAAATGCAGCATGGCTGGTCATGATACGAGCCGTGCAGTGTCGTTCCTGGTTTGGCTGAATCGCGAGTTTCCGCATGACGCCGAAGTTCTGTATCTCTCATCGCACGTGTATTCCGATCTGTCTGTTCGGGCTTCGAACGAGCTGCTCTCGACTGCTCCAGGGTCGCCCCAGGTTCACGAGCTGAATGCCGAGGCGCTCGAGACGATGGGGAAGTGGAAAGAGGCTGCCGAAGAATACCGCGCTGTTCTCGCCAAAGATCCACAGATGCCCGGCATCCATTATCGGCTGGGCCGATTACTGCTTTCGCAGCCCAACCCGCCGCCGACCATCAAGGACGACGCCCGCCGCGAATTTGAGGAGGAACTGAAACTCGACCCCTCGAATGCTGGAGCGAACTTTGTTCTGGGTGAGCTCGCACGGCAGGCGGAAAATTGGCAGCAAGCCGTCGAGTATTTCTCCAAAGCGACCAAGCTAGATGCCGGTTTCGTGGATGCTTACCTCGGGCTGGGGCGCTCGTTACTGGGTGCGAATAAGGCTGCAGAAGCGGTGACGCCGCTCGAAACTGCCGCTAAACTCCAGCCGGACAACCCCGTGGTGCACTTCAATCTCGCGACGGCTTATCGCCGGGCGGGGCGCAAGGCCGATGCGGATAGAGAATTCATTGCACACCGACAGGCTTCGGAGAAGGCGAACCAGACTAGCGACGAAATCAAGAAACAGGTGTCGGGTGCAAACGCGGAAGGGCCCGCGCAGCAAGAAAAAACGCCGCAATAGCATGCACCTTGTTTGCGCGGGAGCATGGGGCGGCACTCTGCTGCTACTGATGGTCTCCGCAGCGGTATCCCTCAGCGCACCTGAAGGAATCCAGTTCACGGATGTTGCGAAAAGCGCTGGAATTCGCTTCGCTCACTACAAAGGGAGCCGAGGTGTTTCGACGATCCTCGAAGAAGCGGGACCGGGCGTGTGCGTGGCCGATTTCGACGGCGATGGCTTTGAAGACATCTACTTCGTAAATGGTCGCGATCTTTACGGAACCGGTGTCGAAGTGTGGAACGCGCTGTATCGGAACAACCGGGATGGTACGTTCACGGACGTCACGGAGAAGGCGGGCGTGCGCGGCGATGCGTATGGGCTTGGCTGCATCTGGGGCGATTACGACAACGACGGTCACCCGGATCTCTACGTCACGCAGTACGGGAAGAATATCTTGTATCGCAACAACGGAGATGGCACGTTCACCGATGTTACCCAGAAGGCGCATGTGGACGGGACCGACTTCGGAACCGTGTTTCATACGGGTGCAACTTTCTTCGATTACGATCGCGACGGATATCTCGATCTCTATGTAGGCGGGTACGTGGAATTCGGGCCGGGCAGCCAGCGGACGTGCAAAATTGGGCTTGACGTTCAAGCCAGCTGCGCGCCCTCCGTTTACAAGGGGAGCCCGGCGGTGCTCTATCACAACAACCGGGACGGTACGTTTACTAACGTCACAAAAGCTGCCAGGATCTTTCAGCCGAATGGGAAGAATCTTTCAGTAGCGGCCGCCGACTATGACAACGATGGGTGGCCGGATCTGTTTGTAGCGAATGACGGTATCGACGTGTATCTGTATCATAACGAGCACAACGGCACGTTCAAAGAAGTCGCGCTGACTACCGGGATCGCGCTAACTGCGAACGGCAATCCCATGGCGGCGATGTGCATGTCGCTCGGCGACTACGATAACGATGGCTTTTTGGACCTTTACGTCTCAGATTTCCAAGGCGCGGGGGATCACATCTGGCACAACGATGGGAAAGGTTTTCTCGAGGAGGTTAGCGACCACGCCGGGCTTACTACCGCGACGCAAGGCGTGCTGAGCTTCGGCGGCGGCTTCTTCGATTACGACAACGACGGCCGGCTTGACGTCTTCATTGCGAATGGCCACGTCTACCAGGATGTGGAGAAAACGGCGCCAAACATCCATTACAAGCAGATCAATTCGTTATTCCACAATGCGGGCGGGGGCCGGTTTTCGGATGTGACGACGATCTCGGGGACCGGTTTCACAACGGCCTATCTGGGGCGCGGTGCGGCCTTTGCCGACTTCGACAACGATGGATATGTGGACATCGTGGTCGGCAATAACGGCGACCCGCCGTTGCTGCTCCATAACAGCGGCGCTGCTCCGGGGAATCATTTTGTGAATTTCAGATTAGTGGGAACGCGCAGCAACCGTGACGCCATGGGGGCCAGGGTCAAACTGATCGCGGGCGGTGTTTCGCAAATACGGGAGGTCGAGGGCGGCGGCAGCTACCTTTCGCAAAGCGATCTGCGTGCTCACTTCGGACTGGGCCGGCAGACGCGCATCGAGAGGATGGAAATCTCCTGGCCAAGCGGCCTCCCGCAAAGCTTCACGGGTATCGATGCAGACCGATTCTATGTTGTCGAAGAGGGCAAGGACGTATTGCGCTTACAGGGGGCAAGACCTTGAACGGTTGTCATCAGCTCCCGACGGATCACACCGCCAGCCCTTTGACCGTCTGAGCGTTGAGCAGCTTTTCCGCGTTCAATGCGCCTGCCGGTGTGTCTTCATGCTTGAAGATTGCGTAAGTCGGGTACGCATTAGCGCGGTATTGCTGGACACGGTAAGCGATGCTCACCAACTCGGATTCCGCGTAGTCAGGCTTTCGCAAACGTAGATAGACGAAATTGGCCGTTACCACGTGCGGTGTCTCGATATTCTCGTTCTCTGCCATGCAGAGAGCCACGTTTGCTTCCCGAAGCACCTTGTATGTAGGTTCGTCAAACCAGCTTGCATTCCTGAATTCGAATGCCGTCTGGACGGATTTCGGCAACAGCGTTATGAAGTCGCGCAGCGTTTCGATGTCCGCCTTAAATGATGGCGGAAGCTGAAAGAGGATAGGACCAAGGCGGCTGGCGGCGCGCAACGGCTCCAACGATTGCAGAAACACCCGTGTGAATTCCTCGGCGTCTTTTAGCTTCAGCGAGTGCGTGATCTTCATGTGCGCCTTGGGCAGAAAGACGAAGCCGTCAGGCGTGGCAGCGATCCATTTCTCAAACGTGGCCGGCTGCGCAATGCGGCGGTACGTGTAGTTCACTTCGACGGCGTTGAGGCGGGTAGCGTAATAGGAAAGAAAATTTGCGCTAGGCAGTTTTTCCGGGTAGAAATCGGGCTTCCAACTGGCATAAGAGAAGCCCGACGTACCGCAGTAGAGCTTGGGTTCCGGCATTGGCCTAAAGCCCCGCGAACCAGTCGTACCCTTCTTCGGCCCAGTAATCAGCCGGTCTGTCGTTGGTATATTCAATCGCTCCGACACGCTTGATGTTCTTGATTCCGTATTTGACCGGAATCACGAGTCGAAGGGGAGCCCCGTGTTCATCGGCCAGGGGTCTTCCATTCTGCTCGTAGGCCAACAGCGTCTGTGGATGCATGGCGCTCTTCATATCGAGTCCAACATAGTAATCTTCGCCGGGCGTGGCGAGCGAGACGAAATTTGTCAGCTTACGATCGGGAGGAAAATACTTCTTCGTGAAATCCAAAAAACGCGTGCCTCCCCAGTACGTTATGGTGCTCCAGCCTTCTATGCAGCAGAACTTCGTAATCATCTCTGTTTTTGGAAGTGCCTGGATATCGGTCAACGAGAGCTTGATGTCTGGCGTGCCTTCGTTAGATACCTTGATCTCCCAATTGCTCGTATTGGCATCATCATCCATTCCGATGTCCCCGTTGGGCTTTAGCCATCCTACTTGGTCGCGCGAATAAGTCGGCATCAAGTGTAAGTTGCTCAAGTAGCCGTGCGCCAACTTCCCGTTCCAGTCGAGAATCCGGCGTTGCGGCCATGCGAGTCCCGCGTCGCGTTTTCTCGACAGCATCCATTCGTATCCGCCTACTGCTCCGAGTGCCGCCACTCCTCCTATCAGAAAATCTCGCCGGGTTCTTCGCCGCAACTGGCGCTTCGTTTCGTCATCGGACAGAACGATTTCACGGTCCCAGCTATTCATTGTCTTTCACCAGTTCGTAGCCAATAACCATGCTGCGGAAATTGTTCCAGCCGGCGCGAACGACTTGCGCGACGTGCACGACGAAGAACGCCAGATACCCGAGCGTCAGCAGGAAGTGGATCAATCGTGCTCCCTCATAACCGCCGAATAAAGCGGCTAACCATCCTAACTGCGCGGGTTTGTAGATAGCAAGGCCGGTTAACACCGAGCCAACACCCATCACAATGATGCCCGAGTAGCTGACCTGCTGAGCCGCGTTGTACTTATCTTGAAGCGGAGCTTCTTTATGTAAGCCGAAATCGTGCAGCAAAACGTACCAGGCATCTCGAAAAGTCGAAGGAGAGCGGGGAACCAGGAGGCGCCACTCGCCGGATACGAGAGTATAACCCACGTAAAGAATCCCATTAATTACGAACAGCCACATAAAGACGAAATGTAGGGCCATGCCGTCAGCCAAGCGATGGTCCATGTGCAGGGTCCGGTACACCCAAGCTGGAAAGAAGTGAAGCGGGCCGATGTGATAGATATCGTATGCCCAGTAGATCAGGAACCCGCTCCATATCATGAGAAATAGGAGCGGAAAGTTGACCCAATGAAACCAGCGGACGGCAACGAGGTGCTTAAGCCTAAGTGTCTGCATTCAGCTTTCGCAAGCTTGCGATTTGGGTCGCCCGTGGGGGCCAGCTACTAAGAGAGTATCCTTATTTGTTCAGCTATGCAGCAATCGGCCTCAACAAACTTCTCCCAGCCGCTAACCTTATTGTGCTTGGCCAGCTACGAAAAGGGGCACGGGTTTCTGCAGCAGGCCAAAAAGCAGGGCTGCCGGGTTTTCCTACTGACGTCTTTAAGCCTACAGCACGAGGTCAATTGGCCACTCGAAAGCTTGGACGATATTTTCTACATGCCCGACCAGGAGAACGAATGGAATCTTCAGGACATGCTTTTGGCGGTGAGCCACCTCTGCCGGACAATACAAATCGACAGAATTGTCCCGCTTGACGACTTCGATCTGGAGAAGGCTTCATTTTTGCGTGAGCACTTGCGTTTGCCCGGCCTTGGTGAAACTGGCATGCGTTATTTCCGCGACAAACTGGCGATGCGTATGCGGGCGACGGAGCAGGGCATTCCTGTTCCGGAGTTTACAGCGACTTTTAATTACGAAAAGATAACGCGGTGTCTAGAGACCGTCCCTCCTCCGTGGCTGCTGAAGCCGCGGCTGATGGCCGGAGCGATCGGCATCAAGAAGTTTCGCAATAAACAAGAAGTTTGGGATAAAATTCACAGCCTTGGGGATCAACAATCCTTCTTTGTACTCGAACGTTTTGTCCCAGGGGATATCTTTCACGTCGATTCCATCTGGTTCAAAGGAGAGATGGTCTACGCGGTCGCTAGTGCCTATGGAACGCCTCCGCTCGATGTCACGCAGGAGGGCGGCATATTTACGACCAGAATTGTTGAACGCGACTCCCCGATTGACGGCGCTTTGACACGGCTCAATCAAAAAGTATTGAAAGCGTTCGGGCTCACGGACGGCGTTTCTCACACCGAGTTTATTCGCGCTCATGAAGACCAAAGCATCTACTTTTTGGAAACTTCGGCTCGCGTGGGCGGTGCTTATATCTCTGATCTGATTCAGGCTGCGACAGGAATTGATATGTGGGCGGAATGGGACAAAGTCGAGCTAGCCGCGGCCTCCGGTGCGTCGTATTCGCCTCCTCACCCGAGCAATAATTACGCGGGATTGCTGGTGTCGCTGGCGCGGCAAGAATGGCCGGATACATCCAGCTTTCAGGAACCAGAGCTTGTGTGGCGCATAAGTAAGCGCCATCATGTTGGTTTCGTCGTGAAGTCAACAGAGTATGAGCG
>JBPCLH010000190.1:0-2734 GCA_051003475.1 Bryobacteraceae bacterium | reverse complement strand
GCGCCGCGCAAGCTATCCGGCATGGGAATGAAAACGAGGCTTCGGCCATGTATGACGAGCTTTTAGAGTTGGTCTACAAACATCTTCGTTAGCAAGTCTCGAGACCCCACGTTCGTTGCACGAAAGGAGGTGAAGTGTGTGCAGAAGACCCTGTTTGCGGAATGCAAGTAGATCCTCAAAAGCGGCTGGCAAGAGCGAGTACGAAGGCAAGACATACTATTCTGCTCAGCCGGTTGCAAGAAGAAGTTTGACGCCAATCCCGCGCAGTATGCGGGAAAGTGAGTCAAAGAAATCATGAAAAGGGTATCTGCCCTAGTGCAGATACCCGGTGGAAAAGGCACTGTATGAAATTAGAGCAGAAGCAGAATGTTGAGAGCGAACTTACCTTGCACCATGATCCTGTGTGCGGCATGGATATTGAGGAGCAAGATGCAGCGGGAACAGTCGAATACAAAGGCGCGCACTATCACTTTTGCAGCCAATCGTGTCTCGACAAATTCAAAGCCAATCCTGAACTATATCTGAGGCCAGATTCTCAGCTGATTGCGCCTTCGGCGAACGCAAAGCTAGTCGAATACACATGTCCGATGCACCCTGAAGTCCGGCAGCTCGGCCCAGGAAGCTGTCCGAAGTGCGGAATGGCGCTAGAGCCCGCTTCCTTTCAACCGCCGGTTAAGCGCGTGGAATATACATGCCCCATGCATCCGGAAATTGTTCGCGACCAGCCCGGATATTGCCCGATTTGCGGCATGGCCCTGGAACCGCGAGAGGTCACAGGCGAGGAGGTCAACCCCGAGCTGATCGATATGACGCGTCGGTTTTGGATCAGCGCGATTTTGACGGCTCCGCTTCTCCTTTTCATGGTTCTCGACATGTTGCCAAGGGCGCATTGGCTCTCGACGACCGCAACCGGATGGATTCAGTTTGCATTAGCAACCCCCGTCGTGCTGTGGGGCGGTTGGCCGTTCTTCCAGCTAGGCTGGGCCTCTGTCGTCAACTGGCGCCTGAATATGTTCACGCTGATTGCGCTAGGGATTGGAACGTCTTATTTGTTCAGCGTGATCGCACTATTATTTCCTTTTTTAATTCCGTCCTCTTTTCGGTCGCACGCGGGCGCAGTCCCTCTGTATTTTGAACCGGCGGCCGTGATCACTGCGCTGGTTCTGCTGGGGCAAGTATTGGAGTTACGCGCCCGTAGTCAGACGAGCAGTGCGATGAAAGCGCTTCTCGGTATGGCCCCGAAGACAGCCCGGATCATCGGCGAAACAGAGGAAGAAAAGGATGTTCCGGTTGACCAGGTCCAGATCGGAAACATTCTGCGCGTTAGGCCTGGTGAAAAAATCGCCGTCGACGGCATCGTGATCGAAGGAGCGAGTTCTGTCGATGAATCGATGGTGACGGGAGAATCCATTCCGGTCGAAAAAACAGTCGGCTCACGTGTTACCGGGGCGACGGTGAATGGAACCAGCAGCTTCCTCATGAAAGCGGAACGCGTTGGGAGCGAAACGCTGCTCAGCCAGATTGTGCGCCTGGTAAGCGAAGCGCAGCGGAGTCGCGCGCCAATCCAGCGATTAGCCGATGTGGTCGCCTCCTGGTTTGTTCCCGCGGTCGTTCTAACTGCCATTCTCACGTTCGTTGTGTGGGCAGTCTGGGGGCCCGAGCCACGTCTCGGCCATGCTTTCGTCAATGCCGTCGCCGTCCTGATCATTGCCTGTCCTTGTGCCCTCGGCCTGGCAACGCCGATGTCCATTATGGTAGGAACCGGCCGCGGCGCCAGTGCGGGTGTTTTGGTACGGAATGCCGAGGCGCTCGAACTGCTCGAGAAGATGAACACGCTCGTGGTGGATAAGACTGGAACCTTGACCGAAGGCAAACCGAAGCTCACAAGCATCATTCCCATCGCATGGGCTAAGAATGAGCAGGAACTGCTGCGGCTGGTAGCCAGCCTGGAACAAGGTAGCGAGCATCCGTTGGCGCAAGCAATAATCGTAGGCGCAAAGGAAAGAGGGCTCGCTCTGTCGAAGCCAACAGAATTTGAGTCCATCACCGGAAAGGGAGTACGGGGCGTTGTGGACGGCCACAAAGTAGTCTCAGGCAACCGTGCGCTTCTCGAAGAATTCAACGTTCCTGCAGGCGATCTCTCCGCCGAAGCTGAAGCACTCCGTCAAGACGGTCAAACGGTGATGTTTGTTGGCGTGGACGGATTGGCGGCCGGTCTTCTTGGGGTGGCAGATCCAATTAAGCGAACGACTCCTGAGGCGGTAGCGCTGCTTCATCGGGAAAGAGTTCACATCATCATGCTCACGGGAGACAGCCGCACAACTGCTTTGGCGGTTGCCAAGCATCTCGGCATTGACGGGGTGGAAGCCGAGGTTCTACCGGAGCAAAAGGTAAACGTCGTAAAGAAATTGCAAGCGACGGGTCAAGTGATCGCGATGGCCGGCGATGGAGTAAACGACGCTCCGGCTCTGGCGCAGGCCAAGATCGGCATTGCCATGGGAACAGGAACGGACGTTGCGATGGAGAGCGCTGGTGTCACGTTGGTTCGTGGTGATCTGCGAGGAGTTGCTCGTGCGCTCCGTCTCAGTCGCGCCACCATGCGGAACATCCGGCAAAACCTATTTTTCGCGTTCATCTACAACGTGCTCGGTGTGCCCATTGCCGCTGGCGTTCTCTACCCATTTTTCGGGATTCTATTGAGTCCAATGATCGCCAGCGCAGCCATGACCTTCAG
>JBPCLH010000189.1:0-10518 GCA_051003475.1 Bryobacteraceae bacterium | reverse complement strand
TTCGCACAGCTGTAACTCGGATTCTGAATACTGCTGTGCCATGGCAGGCGAGTGTCAGAAACAGCGGCAAGCCTCCCTTATGGGCGTACGCAGGGCGATAGCGGTCCTTGTTAAACATCTCGTCTACATCCACCCTGCGCGGTCCAAGCTTAGGATCGGGAATAGGCACCATCGCAAACTTACCTTCGGAAATAGCCGCCATCAAGCCGTGCCTGTGCGCCGTGAAGGCGTCGTATGCCATCGTGCCGAATGTGGTCGCGACCATGGTATCCAGGAAGTCCGGGGCGCCGCTTCGCAGATCGTAAGTGAGGTCGCTCACGACCGTCTCGGCTCCCATTCGCTTCTTGACTTCATCGCTGAAATCTTCAGCGACGTTTGCTTTCTTGCGATGCCCGAAGGCGTCCGCCTCACCGTATTCGCGCACCTGATAACCTTGCCACTGAGCACCTTCGGACATGATGACCAGGCAATAGTTGCTTGGATTATTGCGCTTGTCAGTTGTCAAAAGATCGATCATCTTTTGCAGATCAAACCGGTACTCGGGGATCGCGCATCGGATCGAAGTGACGTAGGCGGTGTAAAGAGCCGTGTAGCCAGCGTCGCGTCCAAAAACGCGGAAAATGCCGACGCGCTCGTGCGAGCCAACCGTCGTACGCTGCCGCTGAATAGACTCTTTGGCGCGCGAGATGGCCGTCGAGAATCCGATGCAATACTCGGTACTCTGAACGTCATTGTCCATGGTTTTAGGAATTCCGATGACGTTGAAGCCGAGACCGTCCAGCTTTGCCGCGTAGCTAAGAGTGTCGTCGCCACCGATCGCAACTAAGTAATCAATGTCGAGTTTCTCGAGATTCGCCAATACTTGCTTGCTCAGGTCATACGTACTCACCGTGAGACTGTCCCTGGTCGTAACAGTAGATGGAAAGTCTTCTTTCCTAAGAAAATCGGGCACCTCTTTCATCTTGGAAGGATTGGTACGGCTGGTATGAAGAAAAGTTCCGCCGGTCCGGTCGACGGTGCGCGTGTTCTCACGGGTGAGCGGGAGGATGTAGCGCTTTACGCTTTGCGGATCATCACAGTTGAGATGTGTGAGACCCTTCCAACCCAAGCGAATCCCAGTGACTTCGTGGCCGTCCGAAGTGCTGCGGTACACCACATTTTTGATAACGGCATTCAGACCTGGCACATCACCGCCGCCGGTCAAAATGCCGATTTTCTTGCCTGACATGACTCTCCTGTGTATAAACGCGCCATGTTGATTTTGTGAATTGCTCTTATTCTAGCTTCGAGCTTTGATACGAAAGCGTCCCGCTTCGAAAGTTCAGGAGTAAATGGGTTCAGAGCGGCTCACACCCACCAAGCGGCAGCCGGTTTCTCCCGGATGATGATTTGGTTCAGGAATTCTGCGGCTTTCGTAAGCCCCTCGTCGGGCGCCATCAGTGAATCCTCATGCTCGATAGAAAGCACGTAGTCGTAGCCATACATGCGGAGCGTCGAAATGAACTCCTTCCACCAACCGTACGGATGGCCATACCCACAGGTCCGGAAAATCCAGCCACGGTTCTTCTCGTCCGTGTACTTCTTCGTGTCGAGTACGCCAGTTTTCGGCAGATTGAAGTCATAAATCTGCGTGTCCTTGGCATGCACGTGGAAGATGCTATTGCCCAAGATGCGAACCGCCTTGATCGGATCGATGCTCTGCCAAAACATGTGGCTCGGATCGTAGTTGCAGCCGACGCTATCGCCCGCAATAGATCGCAGCTTCAGCATGGTCTCCGGACTATAAACGACGAATCCAGGGTGCATCTCGATCGCGATCTTCACGCCATGATCTTTGGCGAACTTGCCATGTTTGACCCAATAAGGCGCAACCTTCTTTTCCCATTGCCAGTCGAGGAGGTCGAGGTATTCCGGAGGCCAAGGGCACGTTACCCAGTTAGGGAACTTCGCTTTGTCGCTATCGCCCGGACATCCGGCGAAGTCAATAACCACGGGTACACCAAGCTTCGCCGCAAGCTCCACAGTTCGTTTGCTGGTATCGGCGTAGTTTTTCGCCACAACGGCGTCGGGATGAAGCGCGTTCCCATGGCAACTTAGAGCGCTGATCGAGAAACCGTTATCATCGAGTCTCTTTTTAAACTCCTTCAGCTCTTTTCCGTTTTTAAGCATGGAGAGTTTGCAGTGGGGGTCGCCCGGATAATTGCCCGTCCCGAGCTCGACAGTTCCAATGTTCAGGCTCTTCAGCTTTTCAAAGACTTTTTCAAGCGGGAACGTGGACAGCAACGGTGTGAAACATCCGACTCTCATGAGCGAAAGGGTATCACAGCCCCTGCAATACGGCGGCTACATCAATCGGCCTGACCTGAAACATTTCCACATGAGCCAAGCAGTTGCCAACAGGAACCCGAGAAGAGCCTTGTACTCTTGATTACGCAAATAATGAGTAAACGAAAATCGCCGTTGCGGACCGTTCCATTTGCTTAGCGGGAGGAAGCGATTCACTTTAGCGGCGTAAGTTGCATACGCCGGGAAGATCTCGCGCAGGTGCTGCTCTTCGAGCTCAATGACGGGAAGATAAATTAGCGAGAATGCAAGCATAAAAATGATCCCGAGCCATGCGTCGCGCGCTGCTATCAGAATGCCCGCAGCTACAATCAGCGTGCCAGCGTAGAGAGGATTACGAATATAGGCGTAAGGACCGGTTCTAGCGAGTTGCTGATCTTTCGCCAAGTGTCCCGTGGCCCATGCTCGAAGCAATAAACCGAGTACCGAAACCGGTAGGCCAAAGAGCATTGAGAAGCGCGAGGGGTTCGACAGCCAGGCAAACGCGAAAAGGAGAAGAAATCCGCTCGGGACGCGTATCCGCGCTACGAAATCGGCGTAAAGCTTGGGGAACCAATAGCGCGGCGTTTTCGGCTGAATCGGGCTAGTCACGAATGAGAGACGAGATGATGGCTCGCTATCGAACGCATCAGAGAATGCGCTACTTCTTCGACCGTGATAGCTTTCATGCTCGGGTGAATCTCGTGATGCCGTGTGTATGTGGTCTTTGTCATCTCGGCCCGGAGGACGACCATACTGCCTCCATAAGGACCGGTGCGCGCAGGATCTGTTGGTCCGAACAGTCCAACGCCGGGCTTGTGGAGCGCCGCCGCGAGATGTAGAGGCCCGCTATCGAGGCCAATCACTGCGGCTGCACGCCGGGTGGCGGCAATCAGGCCCGCGATGGAAGATGTATGCACTCGCACGCGCTTCAGTCCCGACAATTCACCGGCGCGGTGCTCGGGAACGTTTGCGACTAGTTCCAGACCTTCTCGATTCAGGCGTTCCGCCAATGGCTCATAATTTTCGATGGGCCACTGCTTGCTGGTCCACCCAGCAAAGGGACTCGCCAGCACAAAGGGAATTGGGGGGAAACATCCCTCGTCTTGACCAGGTGGCAGCCAGACTTCGGGAGTCAGTTGGCAAGCGCCCGCGGCCTCGACAAGCTGCAGATTCCGTTCCACACGGTGCGGTCCTTTCGCAGCCGTCCGATGCGTATAAAAAACCGAAGCGAATGGCTCTCGCGCGACTGAATTATCGAAGCCATAGAAAATTCCGGGTTGAGCTGCGCGCCCGGCAACTGCGGATTGGACCAGACCTTGAAGATCTATAGCGATACGAGGCTTGAGCGCGCGCAAACGGGTCCACGATGCTTTCAGGGCACGCAATCCATTCCGACGAAAGGGGATCAATTCATCGACAGATGGGTTGCCTTCGAGCAATGGCATCCACTTCGGAGCGACAAGCCAAGCGAGAGGATCGTCCGGGAAACTCTTCTTAAGGCTCGCCACGGCTGGAAGCGCATGAATGATGTCGCCCATCGCACTCAAGCGTATGACCAGAATGGCGGTTTCACTCATGAATCTCTCTTGCCTGGACGCTACTTAATAAGGTGAAGGCGGTCTGAGCGACGCGATCGGCACTCACGCGGACCATGCAACGGTGATCGATCGGGCACTCACGAAGCAGACATGGGCTGCATTCAACAGGCTCGCGCACGACGCGGGTATGTAGGCCAATCGGACCAGTTGCCCTGTCATCCGTTGCTCCAAATATAGCGACGGTTGGCACCCCGAGTGCTGAGGCGATGTGCATGGGACCTGAATCGTTCGTAACAAAAACTTCGCATGCCGCGGCAAGGTCGATGAATTGTCCGAGAGTTGTTGCACCCGCAAAATTCACGCAGGCAACTCCGGCAGCTTCGACACGTTGAGAGACAAATTCACAAATGCTGGTTTCTTCTTTCGATCCGAAGATAGCGATGGATGCAGTGCGCTCGTTAGCAATCTGCAGAGCAGCGTCTGCGAAGCGGTCGGGTAACCAACGCTTCGCCCCACCATAAGCGGCACCGGGACTTACACCGATAATTGGTCCAGTTAAGCCGCATTCGAGAAAACGCTTTCGCCCGTCTTGTGCCGCCGCGAAGGCATGGGATAGCGTGACGAACGATTCAGAGGAGTAGCCCGTGATGAGCTTCGCGTGCTTGAGAAGCTGCAGATAGTAAAAGCGCTGATGACGTGGGGCGTCGCCGATCGAAGGAACAGGAATATGGTGAGTTAAAAGCCACCCGCGCGCATCGCGACTATAGCCAATGCGCACGGGAATGCGTGCCAGCCAAACGAGAGCCGCTGATTCGAATGCGTTCTGAAAAAGAATCGCGCAATCGAACTTGCGGCGCCGCAACTCAGACGCTGCCGTCCACTTCTCGGCTAATCCCTTCCAGCCACTCGGGGCTTCATAGGGGATCAACTCATCGCAAAATGGTTCCCGCCTATATAAACTGGCGACCCAAGGGCGAGCAAGTATCGAGATACGAGCATTCGGAAATCGTTCCCGCAAGGCGTGCAGAGCAGGAAGCGACATCACTGCGTCGCCAACCCAGTTCGTTGCGCGAACTAATATGTTTTGAAATTCCATCGATTATCGAGTACTCGCAGCTTCAGCATACTGGGCTTTATTTCAGCCTGAGGCGTGGACCAGGATCGTAAAATGAGAGCGGCGCGACACCCACCACTTGACCCATCCGGCAACACGAGAGCTTTTTCAATCCGCAGCAAAACAGGCGGCGTTTCAATCGCTTGTGCAACGGCTGATCCGAGGCGAACGCGGCCCTTTCTCCATCTCGGGCCTCGTCAACACAGCCAAGGCGCTTTATCTAGTCCTTCTTTATCAGCTTACAGAGAAGCCCTTATTTGTACTCGTCGACGGCAACAAACAGGCGGAAACGCTGCTCGAATCGGCTGAAGCTTTCTTTCATCTGCTGCTGGAAGGGCGAAACCTGCCTGCCCCGCAACTTATTCCCGCCCTGGACGTTCTGCCGCATCAGCGGTTGTCGCCACACAATGAGATCGAGGAAACGCGCGCCGTCGGGCTATGGCGGCTTTCAGCCCAAAGAATTCCGATCACCATCGTTCCAATCGCCTCTGCGTTGCTTCGCACAGAGTCGGCGGAGTTCTACCGGCAACTCGCTGTTGAACTCCGGGTTGGCGAGGAACTGCCGCTTGAAGATCTTGTGCAGCACCTCGAAAGTATCGGCTACGAGCGACGTGAGCCAGTCGAGATGGTGGGGGAGTATTCGGTGCGAGGCGGCATCTTTGACGTGTTTCCGGCCGAAGCATCCAGACCCGTTCGCGTCGAGTTTTTCGGTGATGAGATTGAGTCGATCCGCCAGTTTGATGTGGCATCGCAGCGGTCAGTTCTAAAAATTTCTGCTATTACGCTGCTCCCTCTCGCCGAGTATCCAAGATCGCGCTCTTTGCTTCGCCAGCTTGCCGACGCAGCACAGGAAGCTGAACTGGAGCTGACAAATCCAGGCGAGATCTTTCCCGGCTGGGAGTTCCTGGTGCCGCTGGTTCGTCCGCGGGGTCACAGCATTTTCTCTCTAGCTCCGGATGCGCTGGTTGTCGTTGATGAGCCACAGGCAATTCAGGCTGCGGCCGAGCGGTTATGGCAACGTCTCGAGAACCCAGATCGTCCCGCCCTGATTGAGTCGGAGAAGAACTTCGCGACTTGGGATGAATTGAGCGCAACACTCGCCGGCCGGACACGTATCGGCTTTCGCGAACTCGAGGTGTTCTCTGAAATCAAGAGGGAAGATGACATCGAAAATATTCACATACCCACGCGACCTTCGCTAACGTTTCAGGGCAACATGCCTGTGGCTGTCGCCGAAGCGCGCAATCTTATCGAGACGGGCAATCGAGTCGCCTTTTTCGCGGCATCTACGGGTGAGCTGGAGCGGCTGGCCGACGTGTTGCAAGAATACGCGGTGCCATATCAACTCGGTCTGGAATCGACGTC
Source organism: Bryobacteraceae bacterium (assembly GCA_051003475.1). GTDB lineage: Bacteria > Acidobacteriota > Terriglobia > Bryobacterales > Bryobacteraceae > Bog-105. Next base: position 4,176 of record JBPCLH010000189.1, on the reverse strand, counting down.
AGGCGCGCGACCCTCGCTGGCCGAACGTGCCTACCACGCGGGCGCCATGGCGAGCGCATACCTTATCAAGGGCTCCGTCCGGCGTGGCGCCTTTTTGGCCGATTCGAAACTGGCGATTCTCGGCTCGGAGGATCTATTCGAATCTTCGGAATTGATCGCGCGGCAACCAACGAAATCTCAACTGGCTGCTTTCACGACAGACATCGCAGATCTCAAGCCGGGTGATTTTGTTGTTCACAGCACGCATGGGGTCGGCCAATTTGTTGGCGTCCGTCAGATCGCGCAAGGCGAGCAGAAGGGCGATTTCATGCTGATCGAGTACGCGGCCGAGTCGAAGTTATACGTACCGCTCAGTCGCCTTGATCTTGTCCAGAAGTACCGTGGCGCAGGTGAAGCAAAGCCCCACTTGGACCGCCTCGGCGGCGTCACTTGGGAGAAGACAAAGTCGCGGGTCAAAGCAAAAATGCGCGACATGGCCGATGAACTCTTGAAGCTTTATGCCCAGCGCCGGACAGTTCAAGGTTTCGCGTTTTCATCAGACAGCAATTGGCAGCGCGAATTTGAAGACGGGTTTGAATACGCTCCTACCAAGGACCAGTTGACTGCTATTTCGCAAATCAAAGCGGACATGGAGACCCCGCAACCCATGGACAGGCTGCTTTGCGGGGATGTCGGCTTCGGGAAAACAGAAGTCGCAATGCGAGCGGCGTTTAAGGCATTAGGGGACGGTAAACAAATCGCAGTGCTTGCGCCCACAACCGTACTTTCCTTTCAGCACTACGAGACATTTAGAGGCAGGTTCGCTTCCTTTCCCATCCGTGTCGAGCTGATCAGCCGTTTTCGCACGCCGAAACAGATAAAAACTGTCCTGGAGGATCTCGCGGCCGGAAAGGTCGACGTGCTTATCGGTACGCATCGGCTGTTTTCAGCAGACGTGGAATTCAACGATCTCGGATTGCTGATCGTTGATGAAGAGCAGCGCTTCGGCGTAAAGCACAAGGAGCGTCTCAAACAGATGAAACACAACGTAGACGTGCTGACGATGAGCGCTACACCAATTCCACGCACCTTGCATATGTCGTTGCTCGGACTTCGCGACATGTCCGTGATCGAGACTGCACCAAAAGATCGTTTGTCGATCAATACGGTCGTCGCGCATTTCAATCCCCAGCTCATCAAAGCGGCCATCGAGCAAGAGCTGGCTCGCCAAGGCCAGGTTTATTTCGTGCATAACCGCGTGGACACGATCTTCATGCGCGCGGCCTCTATCCAAGAGCTGCTCCCAACGTGTCGGATTGGCGTCGCCCACGGGCAGATGGGGGAGACAGAGTTGGAGAAAGTGCTGCTCGGGTTTATGAGACACGAATACGACGTGTTTGTCTCGACGACAATTATCGAAAACGGCTTAGATATTCCGCTGGCTAACACGATTATCATTGAGAACGCGGAGCGCTACGGCCTGAGCGAACTGTACCAGCTGCGCGGCCGCGTGGGCAGGTCGAACCGCCGCGCCTACGCGTATCTTCTCGTGCCAGCGGATACGGAGTTGAGCGAAGTAGCAAGAAAACGTCTCGCCGCTCTGAAGGAGTTCAGCGATTTGGGAGCCGGCTTTAAGATTGCAGCGCTCGACTTGGAGCTGCGCGGCGCAGGCAACTTGTTAGGAGGCGAACAGCATGGTCACATTGAAGCAGTGGGATACGACACGTATATTCGTCTACTCGAGGAAAGCGTGCGGGAGCTGAAGGGCGAAGACGTGCCACTTGAGATCCACGCCACAATCAATCTCGGCCTCGACATTCGCATACCCACAGCCTATATTGGAGACGAAGCGCAACGGCTGCGATCGTATAAGCGCATCGCCGATGTGAAGGACGAGGCCCACGCGGGACGGGTGATCGAAGAACTTGGAGACCGCTATGGCGCGGTACCCGGGGAGGTGATCACTCTGGTGCGCTTCTCGGTGCTTAAAACCTTGGCGGAACGCGCCGGCGTCGAATCAATCGATCGGAGGCAGGGGTTCGCCAACATCAAGTTCCATCAACAATCGAAAATTGATCCGTTCAAACTGATGGCGCTGGTTCGCAGCACGCCGAACGCCCAGTTCACTCCGGCCGGCGTGTTGAGGCTCCCGCTCAGTACCTCCAGCAACCCTGCTCAGCTGCTGGCAGAGTTGAAAGCGAGCTTACTCGAGTTGAGCGTTGAAGAACCCGCTGTAACGCAGAGCTAAATACATGCAGCACAGGATACGTTTCGGGGATCGCCAGGTCTTGCGATAATAGGAAATCAACCATGAAATTGAAGGGTCTTACCGCCGGTTTCGCTTTTGCCGTTTTGTGTCTTGGCGCCAATGTTGAAGTCGTAGATCAAATTGTTGCGCGTGTGAACGGCGAGATCATAAGCCAAGATGAACTGGAGCGTCTAACCAAAGAACTTGGACAAGACCTTAAAGCGCACCAGCAAATAGGTTCGAAGTTCGATGAAGACTTTCAGAAACGGCAAAAGGACATTCTTCGCGATCGGATTGATGAATTGCTGCTGATTCAGAAGGGCAAGGAGCTGAACATCAACATAGATTCCGATGTCAGCAAGTACATGGCGAATTTGCAGCGCCAGGCGAATATCACGGATCCGGATAAATTTCGCGAATACGTCCGCCAGCAAGCCGGGATGAGCTATGAGGACTTCCTGGCGGAGACCAGAAACCAGTTCCTGACCCGGCAAGTGATTGGACAGGAAGTCGCTCGTCACATTAGCATCACAAATAAAGACATCCAGGATTACTACGATAAGCACAAATCAGACTTTGTGCGCGAAGAAAAGGTTTTTCTAAGCGAAATACTGATCTCAATTCAGGGCAAAGACCCCAACGGCGTCGTGGCGGCCGAGAAGAAGGCCAAGCAGATCGCGGCTGAAGCGGCGAAAGGCCAGCGATTCTCTGATCTCGCCCGCGACAACTCAGATGCGGCAACGGCCAAGCAAGGCGGCGAACTCGGTGGTTACAAGAAGGGCGATCTGACAAAGCAAATTGAAGATGCTGTCTGGAATTTGCAGAAGGGTGCTGTGACACAACCCATCCGCATTCCAACAGGCTTCGAAATTTTGAAGGTAGACGATCATACTAAGTCCGGTTTGGCCCCGTTGGCCGATGTCCGGAGCGAGATTGAGAACGTTTTGTACGGGCCGAGGATGCAGCCTAAAGTGCGTGAATATCTGACGGAACTTCGAAAAACGGCATTCTTGCAGATCAAACCGGGATACATGGATTCAGGCGCTGCGCCCGGCCAGAACACGGCTTGGCAGGATCCCGCTCAATTGAAGCCGGAGACCGTAACCAAAGCGGAGGTTCAGGAGAAAACCCGTCGGAAACGGTTGTTTGGCATGCTTCCAATACCTGGAACGCAGACGACAGTAACAGGAAAGAGCAGCTCGCGTTGATTTGCTTATGAAGTCGCCGTACGTCGGCAGCCTCGTACCGAACGAGGTGGTCACAGCTCAGTTCCTTGTGTTGTCAAAGGAAATTCGGCAGAAGAGAACGGGTGAGCCGTATCTCTCGCTTCATCTCGCGGACCGCACAGGCGAGATGGAAGCAAAGATGTGGGATAACGTTGCCGACGTAATGCATACTTTCGACCGCGACGATTTCGTCAAGGTCAAAGGACTGTTTCAGCTTTACCAGAATCGCTCGCAATTTACAGTGCACCGCTTGCGGCGCCTCGAAGACCATGAGGTGGACTTCGCAGATTACTTTCCGTGTTCTGAGCGTGATCCGGATGAGATGTTCGCGGAGTTGCGGTCGAATATCGCGAGTATTAAAAATCTTCAGCTGCGTGCGCTCCTTGAGGCGGTCTTCAGTGATACGCGCGTAGCGAGGCTGTATAAGGTGGCTCCTGCCGCGAAGAATATTCATCATGCCTGCCGTGGCGGCTTGATCGAGCACGTTTTGTCGTTATGCACGCTGTGCCGGCTTACTGGTTCGCATTACAAGAACGTCGATATAGACCTCTTGCTTACTGGGGCAATTCTTCACGATTTAGGGAAGATCGACGAGCTGGCTTACTCGCGCAGTTTTGGTTACAGCGCGGAAGGCCAGCTTCTCGGGCACATTGTCATCGGTATGCGTATTCTGGCCGGCAAGTTCGATCAGCTACCGGACTTTCCTCCTAAGCTGCGAACCCT
>JBPCLH010000188.1:0-1076 GCA_051003475.1 Bryobacteraceae bacterium | reverse complement strand
GTGAATAGCGTGTCTTGAGTATTGCGAAGACGCGCTTCATCTCCGCCGCTCGTTCTGCCGATTGCTCGACGATTTTGAGCTCGTCCACGGGCAAGCCATGCTTCAGCCAATGCACGGCTGCATCCACGAGCGGTTCCAGCATCTCGGCGATGCCCACGCCTTGCTGGCCGCACGCGACCCGTGGCATGGCGATTCTCGCGATCGGTGGAGCTCCGTTCGCGAAGGGCATGAGGCTCTGGAAGATTTCTCCGACTATCTCAGTCGGCCGTCCGCGGGTGAGAGGCTCAAAGCAAAGAATGCGTCGGAACCGAATCCCCTCCGACTGTTCAAGGATTTCTTCAGACAACCAGCAGGAGAAGGCGTGCCGCAAATCTACCGCCTTGTTCCGAGCAAGGTGTTCGACGGAGATTCCCTTTTCTTGAAGAGCCCCGATGACTGATCCCGAAACCGGCTCGTATTCGTCTGGGAATGCCGATAGGACCAGTAGATCGACGGCTTCGGACTCAGGTATCTGGGTGAGGTCGCCGTGACAGATTGAGAGCCGGCTGGTGCGGCTACCATGCAGGATAGCGAGGCTGTCCAGCACCCGAAAAGAGGGCGGTGCGAAGGGCGGATCGTATGTGTTGGAATCAGGTAACGACCGATCCTGAGGCTTGCTCGTGGAAGAAGGTTCCACAGTGGCCCTCGCGGGCTGCGAACCGAGTCCTTGCGTTAGTAGAACGGGGAATTTCACTCTTAGCCGCAGCGGCTGGGTTAGTCCTTCCAACTGGAAACGCGGCAGCATGCTAAAGCTCGCGGTGACTTGGCCGCGGGTGGCATCGACAGTAGCATCGCGAATTTCTGCCTGGCCCAATGGGTATCTCGCGCGCACTTCTTCCGAAGCAGTCCGGTCCGAGCAAACGAACTGAGCGAGCCAACTATTTAGAAAGCGCGTGAGATCATCGGTTGATTGGAAGCTGCCAATCCTATCGCGCACGATGCATTTAAGATAATGCGCAAACCGGCACATCGCGAAAAGGTATGGCAGCCGCGAGGCAAAGTTAGCGTTCGCCGTCACCTCAGGGTCTTCATATACC
>JBPCLH010000187.1:0-5426 GCA_051003475.1 Bryobacteraceae bacterium | reverse complement strand
CCGAACAGAGTTTTCTCCTCGCCCGAGTGCAGCCTGCAATGAGACGTTGCCGCTGAAAACAAACCACTTGTCTCACGAGGTGTAAACGAATGGGTCGTAAGTTCGCAAACGGACCGGGGAGCCAAACGAATCTGGGCAGCTATTGGAACTTGCTTGAAGTGTCCACCAGTCGCCACGTCTCTCGGGAGACCTTGGAGGATTGCAGCGTTATCTCGGCACGCATTCCGAATAGGGGCTAATCTATATGGGAAGAGGCAGGAAGGCACATGGAATTCAGCAAAATACCGAGACGCGAATTCATCGCAGGGCTTGCAGCCCTTCAAGTAGCGGCTTCACTCGAGGCTGATACTTCCGACGGAATGATTTACCGGAAATTTGGGAATACCGGTGAACGTGTCTCCGCCATCGGACTCGGAGGTTATCACATCGGCGTCCCTGAAGATGAGAAAGAAGGAATACGAATCATCCGCAGTGCAGTTGATCGTGGAATCACTTTTCTCGACAATTCTTGGGATTATCACGACGGCGGCAGCGAAATCCGCATGGGCAAAGCGCTTAAGGATGGTTATCGCGAGCGGGTCTACCTGATGACGAAGTATAACGGTCGGACGCGCGAAGTGGCTACCAAACAAATCGACGAGTCACTGAAGAGACTCCAGGTTGACGTGATCGACCTGATTCAGTTCCACGAGAACATCCGCATGGAGGATCCGGATCGCTATTTTGCCCCAGGCGGTGCGCACGAGGCCGTCGTAGCGGCCAAGAAAGCCGGCAAGATCCGTTACATTGGCTTCACTGGGCATAAAGACCCGGCAGTTCACATCAGAATGCTGGACGTAGCCGCCCAGCATAACTTTCACTTCGATGCCTGCCAGATGCCTTTGAACGTATTGGACTATCATTTCCGAAGCTTCGCGCACGTGGTCCTTCCAAGGCTTGTGAAGGAGGGTACGGCTGTGCTCGGTATGAAGCCGCTAGCCTTTGGAAATGTGCTGAAAGCCGGAGTGGCCACGCCGATCGAGTGCCTGCACTACGCTTTGACTTTGCCGACTTCAGTTGTCATCAACGGATGCGATTCAATGGAGCGGCTGGATCAAGCGCTTGAGGCAGCGCGCACGTTCAAGCCTTTGAGCTCCGCTCAATTGAATGCGCTCGTCGCTAAAACGAAAGACGCAGCATTAACCGGCAGGTACGAACCGTTCAAAACGACTGCCATATTCGATGGCACAGCATCGCACCCGGAGTGGTTGGGATAAGGCGACTAGTTACGCCCGTCAGGTTCATCCGCCGCGGTTGCGGTATAAGACGAGATTGTGTGTGGCTGACCCGATGCAAGCTATGTCGGGATGCCCATTGCCGTCCAGGTCCGAGACGGCGCAGCCGGCCGCCGAAACGCCTCCCTTGTCGAGCACTTGCCGTTTCCACTTCGCGCCATCCCAGCTATAGATATACACTCCGTACGGCTTCCCTCGGAAGCCAACCACAATTTCGTCCTTCATGTCCTGATTCAGATCAGCGACTTCAATCGTGTGCGCGTCGAGCAGTGTGTCATCGATCACCTCGCGCCGCCGCGAGGTCCTGACACTCCGGTAAACGACGACTGCGTTTCCATGCCACGGCTCGATCGCTGCCAGGAAGCGCTCTCTTCCGAGCCTGCCGACGCTGATATCACTCGTTCCGCTTTTGGGCCACGGCTCTGGACTGCCTTCTGCGATCGGCGTTCGCGACCATTTGCCGCCCGGACCGAATCTATAGAGATGGACGCCAAGGAAGCTGCCGATTAAAATCGCTTCCCGTCCGCTATGGTCCCAATCCGTCACGAAGATCCCATGGACTATGCCCTCCTCGGCATCACCAATCAGGTGACGTTTCCATTCGCCGGGACGGTAATAAACAAGCGGTACATGCCCGCGGTAGTCGGGAGCCTGGGCGTTCGCGCTCGCGAGTGGTGCGTTAATCAGAACCTTGTTATTGCTTCCGTCAATGTTCGCCCAACGCAAGCGATGGGATGTAGGCAGCCTGTCGATCTCAGTCAGTTTCCATGGCCGGCGCGGGTCCTGATTCGGTGTCAACACGGAAACGATTCCTAAGCTCTCCTGGGGGCGCATCGAAAATTCGTAAGCAACGGCAACGGTCGGGACCGAGTGCGGGTTCCGAGCCCAGCACGCCGCGTTGATCATGCGCGGAAGATTCGTCGCCATCACGTGCCGTTCCCAGGTGGGGTTCTCAAACCACACCAGATCCGGCATGCCGCTCGCCAAAGCGATAAGGTCTTGCTTCCCGTCGCCGTTGACATCGCAAGCGATCACCTGATAACCGCCAGTCAGGTTGTCTGCTAGAGTGTGTTTCTCGAAGTGCATAGGGAACGCTGAAAGAAGGCAAATCCCGATGAAACGGGCTAGCGAACGTATGACTAAGTAACTCCGTTCCACTAGTTCTGCACAGTCACCGGAGTTCGATAAGAGTCTTCCAGCGGTTTGGTGGGATTGATGAACGGCCAGCAAAGAGTACCGATCAGATACATCGCCGCCATCGAATACAGGAACACCTCGTATTTTCCGCCGGTCGCTTGGAGAATGTAACCTCCGGTCACGGGTGCCACAAACCCCGCAAGATTACCCATCATGTTCATCGATCCGGATAGCGTTCCGGCATATTTTCCGCCAACGTCCATACAAGTCGCCCATGAGCCGGGCATCACAAGATCGTTGCAAAAACTCGCCAGACCGAGGAAGGCAATCATGGCGAGCGGGTGATGCACCTGGATGGAAATGCACATCATCAGGGCAGCGCCAAAGAAGCCCATCATCGCCAGCGCGCGCCTAGCCTGTGTAACGCTGCCGCTCCACTGGACCACGCGCGGTGTCAGTAATCCGCAAACCAGCGACCCGAGTCCTCCAAAAAATAGGGGGACGAAAGCCAGGGTTGCACGCTGGTCGTCAGAAAGCTCAGGATACCGGGTGCGGAGGAATTGGGGCAGCCAAGTGATGTAGAAATACCACGGATAGCTCAGACAAAAATACTGCGCCCAAAGCAGCCAGACGGTCCTCGATGAGATGAGCTTCCTCCAGGGCACATCTCCATGTCCACCGCTCAGGTCTTCGTTTCCGGCAAGCAAAGCCAGTTCTGCTGCATTCACCGACTTATGTTCGCCGGGCTTATCCCTGAACCAACGGAAGAACAGAACGGCCCAAACCACACCGAGGGAGCCGAACAGAGGGAAGGCAACGTGCCAACTGACTAATTTCAGAACCTGCACGGCCAGCAGTGGCGTGATAGCGCCTGCCCAGCGCGCCGCCGTCCACATAATGCTTTGCATTATCACGCGCTCATGCGTTTGTAACCATGCGCTAAATGCTTTTGTCAGGTTTGGAAAACAACCTGCTTCACCCGCTCCAAACAGAAACTGAATTACGACCAGGGACGAAAAGCTCCAAGCTGCCCCGGTGAGTGCCGTGAAGCATGACCACCAGATGACCACGCGCATCAACACTCTCCGCGGTCCCAGCCAATCGCCCATCCAGCCGCCGGGCAGTTCAAAGATGGCGTACGCGATGGCGAAGGCACCGAAGATATATCCTCGTTGCCAGGATTGGAGACCTAACTCGGCTGCGACTCCTTTAGGTCCGGGCATAGCCTGCGACATGAGTACGCGGTCGATGTAGGACAAAATGGCGAGCGCAACCGCGAAGACCACAACCCAGTAGCGCGTATGCGTCGGTTTTTCGCCGGCCGTCGAAAAGCGTTGATCGTCAGAAGCCATTGCCTCTTAAATTCGCACAGTCAATTGTTCTCGAGGTGATTGAGAACCGCTTCAACCATCTCGTCGGTAGAATTACCACCGCCCAGGTCCTGAGTTCGAACACGTCCTTCGGCAAGCACGAATCGCGCGGCACCGTCGACCCGATCTGCGGCCTTCTCAAGACCTAGATGATCGAGCATCATTGCTGCCGAGAAGATCGCGCCCAGCGGATTAGCGACTCCCTTCCCCGCGATGTCCGGCGCGGAGCCATGAACAGGCTCGAACATCGACGGGAATCTTCGTGTCGGGTCGAGATTCCCACTAGCCGCAAGGCCAATGCTGCCGGTGACCATTGCGGAAAGATCACTCAGAATGTCGCCGAACAGGTTCGAAGCCACGACCACGTCGAATGTCTGAGGCCGGCGCACAAAATTCATCGCGGCCGCGTCGACCAGCAGCGATTCTGTTTCGATATCGCTATAGGCGCGCGCAACTTCCTCGAATACTCGGTCCCACAGCACCAGGGTGAAGCCCTGGGCATTCGATTTGGTGATCGAAGTGACTTTTCGCTTTTTGTTGCGCCGACGCGCCAGGTCGAAGGCGAACCGAATCACGCGCTCTACGCCGTGTTTTGTGAATATGGCCGTCTGGATCGCCACCTCATGAGCATGCCCCTCGTGAACAAATCCTCCGACTTGCGAATATTCACCTTCCGTGTTCTCGCGGACGACGACCATGTCCACGTCGCCTGGTTCAAGCTCTCTCAGAGGCGAATTAACACCTTGATAAAGAATCGCCGGACGGATATTTGCAAATTGATCGAATGTGCGGCGAATCGGAAGCAGTAGGCCGTTCAGTGTGACATGATCCGCGAGCTCAGGATGCCCCACAGCCCCGAGAAGAATGGCATCGTGCCGAGACAGCACGTCCAACGCATCTTGCGGCATCATGCCGCCATGCTGAAAGTAGTATTCGCTGCCCCAGTCGTATGAAGTGGCTTCGAGAGTGGCTCCTGACTGTGCGGCTGCGCGGCCCGCTACTGCAAATGCAGCGGGCGTCACCTCACCTCCGATTCCGTCACCGGGAATGATGCCAATTGAGAACTTGCCCATTTTCATTTAGATGAAGTACTCAGAGCATCAACTGTCCACCATTCACTTCTATGGTTTCACCAACCAGGTAGCTGGCGGCGTCCGATGCGAGAAATGCGATCACCTTGGCGACTTCCATTGAAGTGCCGACCCGGCCAAGTGGAATCGCGGTCACGAAATTGCGAATCATCTCCGGTGTCGAAAAAACCTCATGAAAGGGCGTATCGATCACACCGGGTGAAACAGCGTTCACCCACCCCCGGCGCATAAGCAAAGCGGCCAAGAACTCATCCGATGCGCCCCTGCTCTTGCTAGCTTGAACGAATTCCCGTAACTTCGAAGAAGCTTGAAGTTCCATCTTTGTAGAAGAGTGTAACTCGCCTCCGTCCGGTAGCGTTCACAAATGGGCAATCATTCAGGTTGAATCGTCGAATACCCGAGACCGCTCTCCGAGAGAAACAAAATTTTGGCTCCCCAGTCTGGACGCGTTTCGAACTTACACGGTCCAACTGGCATTGTGATCGAACCCACGAACGCCTAGTGCTTTCAAAGTTATCGGTGTGGACCGCCGGCAGTTGTCCGCGCCGGGCACC
>JBPCLH010000186.1:0-10759 GCA_051003475.1 Bryobacteraceae bacterium | reverse complement strand
GAATCCGATTATCGATTTCCTCCATGCGCTCATAGATTTCATCGTCATTAGGCCTCTCGCTGTCCTCCTCGTCCTCTTCGTTGTTGATTTGAGAATAAACAGCGTCACGTTCCCCTTGGAGCTTTTGCAGGCCTCAGTAATGTTTTCGTCCGGGAACATATCGATGCACTCTTCGGCCCGGATCGAGCGAACGCCTCCGGGAGTCGGTTCCCTGCCTGTCGGGCGAAAAACGGGAACAGGTCATCTTGGACAGTTTTGCCGAAGCTTTAAAGAGCATCGGATTCAAATTCGTCGTTCGCCTCCGCTTTCTTTCAACGGACGCCGATCGTACCAGCCATCACCTGATCCACTGCTCACGTCACCGCCTTGGCGAGAAGATCATGAAAGAGATCATGGATCACCACAGTGTCAAAAACTTGACGGGGTGCCGGTCTACCAGATTCCCAAGGAGCATAAGTACGGACAACACTCCCTCTTCGATGGCTCTCTAGCTGATCTGCCGCCTCTCGATCTCGCCGCCGATCTGATAACTAACTTCGCAGGAAAGACAGTCGAGTTTCAGCAACTGCTGATCCGGCACAGTCCAGGAACGCCATACGTAGAAAGAAACTATAAGGATGCACTCGCTTATCTCGTTGACAGCGGGAAGATCGCATGCGAGCCTAGTACCCAATTCCGGCAAGGCAAACGAATCTGGCCGAAAAACATGCGCATCACCTTTCCTGCTGCATCATAGGTAACAATGGGACTCAACTCGCAGATCGAATGGACTGAATCCACCTGGAATCCCGTGACCGGCTGCACGAAAATCAGTCCCGGCTGCAAGCACTGCTACGCCGAGCGGATGGCCGGCCGTCTGAAGGCCATGGGTCAACCCAATTATGCAAATGGGTTCGAGTTAACACTGCAAGAACGCGCCCTGGAACTGCCGCTCAAATGGAAAAAGCCGCAGCGGATCTTCGTTAATTCCATGAGCGATCTCTTCCATAAGGATGTTCCGATCGAATACATACAGCGTGTGTTTTCGATTATGCGGCAGGCTCACTGGCATCAATTCCAAGTCCTCACGAAGAGAGCAGAACGACTCGATGAAATCAATAAACAAGTTGACTGGCCCGAGAATATATGGATGGGCGTTAGTATCGAGTCCGATAAATTCGCCTATCGCGCCAACCACCTTCGCGCAGGCGATGCGGCTGTCAAATTCCTGTCGCTCGAACCCCTGCTCGGCCCCTTACCGACACTTGATCTGACGGGAATAGATTGGGTCATTGTCGGTGGCGAATCAGGCCCAGGTGCGCGGAACATCGAGGAGAGCTGGGTCCTTGATATCAAGCAGCTCTGCCGCACTACCGGCGTTCCGTTCTTCTTCAAGCAATGGGGCGGCGTGAACAAGAAAGCGACTGGCCGACTACTGACCGGCCGAACGTTCGATGAGATGCCCAATCTACCTGTGTTATTTGCACCGGCTTAGCAACATTCTTTTGCTGGGGTTACGAGGCTCAAAGCAAATCCTCCGCTAAGCGAGCAGCGCTTTTATCAACCATGAAACGCGAAGCCAAGTTCCTGGTCGCGCGCAGCATCGATGCGATGGTCCTTGCGATTGAGCTATTCAATCGTCCGTGGGACCGGGGCCGTACCGAAGCCGTGCTCATCCATATCGACCATAGTTTCGAACTCCTGCTGAAAGCCGCCATTGTCCATCGCGGCGGCAGCATCCGGGAGAAAAGGCAAACGAATACCATCGGTTTCGATCATTGCGTGAAGTTGGGTTTGAACGAAGGCAGCGTGAAATTCCTCTCGGCGCCGGACGCAACCCTGCTGCGCACGATCAACGGGCTTCGCGACGCGGCGCAACACTATCTTGTCTCCGTGTCGGAGCATTACCTCTACATGGAACTTCAATCGGGAGTGACGCTCTATCGCGATCTGCTAAAAAAAGTTTTCAACCGGGACCTCGCGAAAGAATTGCCTGACCGAGTCTTGCCGGTATCGACGACGCCGCCCACCGATCTTGCCACCCTTTTCGATACGGAGATGCAGGAGGTGAAGCGGCTGCTCGCACCGGGCAAGCGTCACCGCACGGAAGCGCTCGCGCGCTTGCGCGCTCTTGCGATTCTCGACGGTGCAGCGCAGGGAAAAACTAGCCAGCCTGATCCAGCAGAGTTGAACAAGCTGAGCAAGGAAATCCTCAAAGGCACGCCCTGGGATTCGCTGTTTACCGGAGCGGCCGGACTCAGCCTGTCCGTCACCGGTAGCGGGCCATCCGTTCAGCTACGCATCACGAAGACGGAAGGCATTCCCGTTCACCTTATAAAAGATGGCGATGGGTCGACGCCGATCATCGCGGTCAAGTCGATTGACCAACTCGGGTATTACAATCTCGGCCTTACGGAACTTGCCAACAAACTGAAGATCAGCCCGATAATGACGGTAGCAATCATCTGGCATCTCAAACTTCAAGACGATCCTGACTATTTCAAGGCCTTCTCCATCGGTAAGAGCGTTCATAAACGCTATTCGCAAAAAGCGCTAAGCCGGATACGAGAGGAGCTCGCGACCCTCGATAGCAAGGCTGTCTTGAAGGCTTATCAGGCTCACAACAAAGGAAAGAAGAAAGGAAGCAAGGCGCAGGCTGCTCAAGTGCCTTCGCTCGCGTCCTAGGGGCAGCCGGAGGCTGCCACGATTTCCCGCAGGTGTCGGCAAAACAGAAGCCGTTGGCGCGGTGATGACCAGTTTTGGGTTTTAATTTACCCGATTTGAGCAGGTCCCCGTTTACTTGAAGGTTGCAAATCTCGGGGTGGCGCGACTGAAGAGAAATGGCGCAATTTCGGCAAAGACTCTCCGTTGGGCCGTGCTGGTCAACCGCCGGAATTTGCGAGCATCTACGTAGAACTTGCGGCCGGAGACGCCACTTACACGACCGGCAACGTCTACAGTGCGGGCGGCGGGAAGGGCCAGCCGTAGACAAGCTCTTCAAACGCTCGGATATCGGAAAGGAAACTGGACGGATTTCTCCCGATAAGTCCCGCTCGCTTCTGAGATTCACTGTGCTTCCTGGGATCCGCATTACAGAGCCGAAGAAGCTTTTTTCACTCGTATCAACAGACGGCAGAAGATCCAATCAGCTGAAAGGACGGGGAATCAGTTTACTTTTATGTTGGGCTGTCTCTTGCGATAATCGGCGGTTGCTAGAGTTCGTTTCAACCAACCGCGACCTTGTGGGCCGAGCCGTGGAATTTATGAGGTCCCATCGAGGCGCTCGTAGGACCACCCTCATTGCGCCGTCCCGAGGAGCCGCTGAGCAACTTGCACATTTGGCTTGCGATCAAGCAACGGTCGGAGTCCATCGCTACACGTTTCGCGATCTCGTGAACTCACTCGCCTCGCCAAGCATGTACGCGCTCGATCTTGCGCCTTTAGGTCCCGTGGCAGCTGAGGCGGTTGCGGCCCACATCATACGGAAAGTACAACTTCGGTACCTTCACAGTTCCGCGGAATTCCCGGGGTTCGCACGCGCGCTCGCTCGGACGTTGCGGGATATTCGCCTTAATGGAATCGACCTCGACACTCTTCAGAACGTAGGCCGATCGGGCCCTGATCTCGCACTCCTGCTTGAGGCGTGGAACGCAGAACTCCAGGAACGCGGGCTCGCAGACTACGCGCATTCCGTCGAACTTGCTATCAGCTCAGATGCCGACCCTGGAGTGCTCATCGCGCTGGACCTGGAGCTCCGCACAAGCGCTGAGCGTAATCTCATTAATGTGCTCGCAAGGCGAGCGTCCGCGACGCTCCGCCTTGGCGTAAACATTCAGCAATCGAGTGCCGCGACAGCACTCTCGAGCGTCCGACGTTACGTGGCATCGCGGGACGTAGCGCCTACTCGCACTCCCGATCGCACCACAACTTTCTTCTCCGCTTCGAGCGAGGCCCTCGAGTTTGTTGAAATCGCGCGACGGATCCTTGTATCCGGTCTGCCCTTTGACCAAACGGCAGTCTTGCTACGGAACCCAGCTCGGCATCTTCCGCTGTTGGACGAGGCCTTCAGGCGAGCCGGGATTCCGGTTTGGTTGGAGGGCGGTCTCGCGCGCCGCGACACCTCCGGGCGCGCATTCTTGGCACTCCTGCGGTGCCGCCTCGACGGTTACTCGGCCGCTCGCTTCTGTGAGTACCTCTCTGCTGGGTGCACTCCGGATGCCCACCCGTCGTGGGAGAGGCTGATTAACGCGGCGGCGGTTATCGCGGGGTTGGAGCGGTGGCACTCAAGGCTCAAAGAGGACCAATATGAAAGCCTCCGCAACACGGCTCTTCCGATCATCGATGCGCTTGCCCGACTGCGGGAGCACGCGCATTGGCGCGAATGGATTACAGCGCTCAAGGACTTGGCACAATTGGCCCTGAATGACACGCGATCCGTCGAGAATGCACTGGCTCACCTCGCTGCGCTTGGCGATCTTGGTCCTGTCCCCTTGCCCGGGGTGCTGCTGGTGCTGGAGCGTTTGCTCGCTAGTTGGTACGACGCTCCCGAAGGGCACAGATACGGACGGGTTTTCGCGGCAGCAATTGACGATGCGCGGGGGATGACTTTCCGTCTCTTCTTCATACCCGGACTCAACGAGGGCCTATTTCCCAAAACGCCACGTGAAGATCCATTGCTGCTCGACGAGCAGCGCAATGCCTTGCATATATCGCGGCGCCGCGAAGAGATCGCCATTCTAAACGCCGCGCTGGCCACCATCGACGAATCGGGATGTTTTTCCTGGTCGCGTTTGGATCTCGCAACTGGGCGCGAACGCGTGCCGTCGTTCTTCGCTGCCGAGATCATTTCCTCCGCGCGAGGGGCTGGCGTGGATGTTGCGACCGTACTGTCGGAGGCGAAAGCCACGGTCAAAAGCAAAATCGGGTGGTCGGCACCGGAGGACCCGACTGAGAGCATCGACGATGCCGAATATGATCTGGCGACGTTCCGCGAAACGTACACCCAAAAACGCAGCATGGCGTGGTTGCGCGAAGTAAGTCCCATCGCGGTTCGGGCCATCGAAGCGCGGCAGCGCCGTTGGAGTCCGTCTTGGAGCGATGCCGACGGAATAAACGCAGATTTCGATATGGCAGCGGCCATCGCCCTTGATCCGTATCAAATCGCGCAACACGCCTATTCGCCGACATTGCTAAACGAATTTGCGCGTTGCCCATACCGGTTTTACCTCTCGGCTATCGCTCGACTTCAGCCCGTTCGCGTACCCAGCCGGTTCGACAGGCTGGACGTGATGTCTCGCGGTCACATCTATCACCGCACTCTGTTTCGCCACTTCATCGAGATGCGGCCGCTCGAGGAAGCACTGGCAGGCGTCGCTCACGAGATCGCGGATAAGCTCGCGCCAGCAATTCGTGGTTCTTGGGCGACCGAAATCGAAAAGATCCGTGCCGACCTACAAGCCTGGATGAACGGCCGTGATCCTGACTGGCAACCAATGCTGATCGAACTGGCTTTCGGTCTGGCGGATCCGGAAGCACACGACCCAAACAGCGTTAGGGATCCCGTTCGCATTGAGGGCAAGTGGCCGCTGCGCGGTTCGATTGATTTCGTCGAGCGCCACCCCGACGGCCGCCTTCGAGTGCTCGATCACAAGACGGGAAAGCCCGAAAGGAAGGATTTCGCGCTTTGTGTCGGCAAGGGAGAGGTGCTTCAGCCGATCCTGTATGCACTCGCTCTTGAGGCGCTCGGTTACCCTACGCCTGCGGTTGCGGCTCTGTCCTTCGGAACTCTGCGCGGCGGCTTTCGCACCGATGAAATCCGAATCGACTCCCGCGCGCGAGAGGCGGTGGCGAAGGTGATGAGTGGTATCGAGTACCACCTGCATCGCGGTTTCCTGCCTGCCGCACCACGTAAGGATGCGTGCCATCGCTGCGAGTACCTGCCCATCTGCGGCCCGTGGGAGGAGATCCGGGTAGATCAAAAGGATACGAGCGAGTTGAAGGTTCTCCGCAACATTCGAGGGCTGCGATGAGCAGCGGTTTTGCTGCGCGGCAGGTCGGTACCTTCGTAGAGGCTTCCGCCGGCACGGGAAAAACCACCGTGCTTGTCGACGCCGTCGCTGCCGCAATCGCTGAGGGTGTGGACGTGGGCAGAATCGTCGCTGTCACCTTCACCCACCAAGCCGCCGGCGAAATGAAACTGCGCGTTCGGGAGGTGCTTGCAACCCATGGAACTCCACGCGCTCTCGATGCGCTGCACTCGCTGGATCGTGCCTTCATCGGCACCATTCACTCGTTCTGTGCCACACTCCTCCGGCAGCGACCTGTAGAAGGGTGCGTCGATCCGGATTTCATCGAGCTTGACGAAAGCCAGGCATCTCGCGTTTTCGGCACCGTTTTCGATTATTGGCTCGAAGGCAAGCTTAACGCACCGACGTCGGCCATCAAGCGCGCGCTTGCACGCGAAGCCTGGCGCGATTCCTCAGATGGTCCGATCGCCTCTCTCCGGTCGGCTGCATGGCAGCTCGCCAAATGGCGCGACCTCGATGCTCCATGGGAGAAGAGGCCGGTCGATCGGATTCCGCGCGTCTCCGCGCTGCTTGACGATTGTGAGGCGATGCTCGTGCAGTGGCCCGCGAGTGACGACGGTTGGCGGCGCGATATATTCGCAGAAACCGTCGAGCGCTTGATGCGGGCTCGGAACGCTCAGGTTCTCGATATCGACGAAGCCGAGGCGGAACTGGCCGCATTCCGACGGCGTCTGCGGGATGTCGCCCTAAGCAGGCGAACGCAACATGGTAAAGCGTGGGACGCACTCTACGCTAATCTGCGCGCCTTCGGGCGGGACGTGGACGCCGATCTCGCTTCGTACTTGCGCGATGAGCTCTGGGAGGTTGTACTGGCCTACGATGCCGAGAAAGCTCGGCGTGGCTGCGTCGATTTCACCGATTTGCTAATACATGCTCACAAGCTATTCCAGCATGAAGTTGCGCGTGCGGACCTGCAAGGCCGGTACGATCGTCTCTTCGTCGATGAGTTTCAGGACACCGACCCATTGCAAGCCGATATCTTCACGGCGCTCGCGACTCCCGAGAAGCTTTTCGTCGTCGGCGATCCCAAACAGTCGATCTATCGCTTTCGGCGCGCGGAGCCTCGAGTATACGCCGCTGTTCGTGCGCTGCTCACGTCGGCAGGAGCCGACCGTCGAACTCTCCAACGAAGCTGGCGTTCAAACTCGGCGATTCAAGGGTTCGTCAACTCCGCCTTCGTGGGAATGCCAGAGTACTTGCCCATCACCGGCGGACCAGAAGCGCTCGATACGCAGCCCTCGATCATAGCGTTGCCGCCGCCGAGACCTTACGCGTATGATCGGCTGCAAGCCAAGCAAGTCGTGGAATGCACACCCGCCGCGGTTGCAGGATTTATTGAGTGGCTGGTTAGTGCAAAGTGTACATGGACTGTACGTGGTAAGACGGCCCGACGACGCATCTCACCGGGCGACATCTGTATTCTGTTTCGCCGCGCGACCAATTCCGGACGCGACCTCACCGAGGATTATGTGCGCGCTCTCGAGGCTCGCAACTTGCCGCATGTTCTTGTGGGCTCAAAGGGACTGCACAGCCGCGAGGAGACGATGGTACTCCGCACGGCGTTGAGGGCAATTGAATGGCCCGATGACGAGTTAAGCGTCTATGCCGTGCTGCATGGTCCGCTCTTCGGTATCCCGGATAATTCAATGCTTCGATGCCGGGAGTCGGGCTTGAGGCTCCGCCCCACTGAGCCTTGGCCTGTTGACGCCGATCCTGAGTTCGAACACATACGCGAGGCGCTCGCGATATTGCTGGACTTGCATCGTGGCCGAAACTCGCAGCCTGTGGCGAGTACGATTCGGCGCCTCCTCGAAGCGATTCGCGGGCATGCGATCTTCGCTTTTCACAAAGGGGGTCCCCGCCGCCTGGCAAACCTGCACCGTGTGGCCGAACTAGGGCGCCAAGCGGACAGTCGCGATGGAGGGACCTTCCGAAGTTTCGTCGAGTACCTCGAAATGGAGGCGGCATCGGGCGAAGCCGCTGAAGCGCCGGTCATCGAGCAGCAGAACGACGGCGTCCTCCTGATGACGACGCACAAGGCCAAGGGCCTGCAATTCCCGGTGGTGATTCTTGCCGACCCCACCGCCGGTCTAGTAAGCCCAAACGGGTGCGACCGTTGGATCGATCTTGATAACGGACTCTGCGCCCAACGATTACTCGGCTGTGCTCCATGGGAATTGCTGGACCATGAGGCTGAAGAGGAGCGGGCAGAGCGTGCAGAAGGCGAGCGCATCGCATACGTGGCGGCAACACGCGCACAGGATCTGCTCGTAGTGTGCGCCATTGGAGACACGGAGTACCAGGACGGGTGGCTCAGTCCCCTTTACGATGCCCTGTACCCTGTCATGTCGAATCGCCGAAAGAGTCTGCCTGCTCCGGGCTGTCCGGACTTCGGAGAATTGACTGTCCTTAACGCACCCATGCAGCCGCAGCAGGAGCAAATTCGTCCCGGCCTGCATCGTCCTCGGACGGGTTCCCATGGAATCGTTTGGTTTGATCCGACTATTTTGCGCCTGGATGTCAAACCTAGTAGCGGGGCCGATCGGGAGCATCTGCTCCACGGCAGCGATGGCGAGGTTAAGGAGGGTGTTGCGCGATACCGCGCGTGGCAGGCGGTACGTCAAGCTACGATCCACGCCGGTAGTACACCATCTTTGCAAGTGCTACCCGCAACTGAACTCACCGATCTGCCGCCGGAAGCGCTTGCGATTGATGTCGAGGTGATTCAGCTGAAGGTGTCAGGTCCGCGGCCGTATGGGCGTAAGTTCGGGCGCCTCGTTCATGCGATTCTCGAGAACGGAGGTGGAAACGCAGCGGCGGTCGGCCGCGGCCTCGGTGCATCGAAGGAGGACATCGATGCCGCTGAAAGTGCAATCAAAGCTGCTCTCGCACATCCTCTTCTTACGCCTGGTGACGCAAAGCTGCTGTACGAATATCCACTGTCAGTTCGCCTTGATGACGGAACGCTCGTAGAGGGCCGCGCGGATCTCGTACGCGAGGAACATGACCGTCTGATCGTTATTGACTACAAGACCGATGCTGACCGCGTCCGCGCGGTTCGGCAATTGCAGCTATACTCATACGCGCTTAAACTGGCCACGAGCAAGGCGGCTCGGGCGGTCATCTTCGAGATTTGAACACGGCAAAAGTTAATTGGCCGCAGAGATTTGCTTGGCGGGTTAGTAGCTCGGTATATTCACTCGGGCAAAATTCGATCACAGACAATTACCGCTTGGGCTACCTCGCCGAACATTCATGGCCAGCTTACGATTGGCAACCTTCCCCCGAGAGAAGTTTGGAGATTAGGAACGACAAGTCCGCTAGCATCCGCTATTCGGCTTCATTCTCTTGAATCGCAAATGACACCTTAGAGCCTGATCGCAGATAGATCGCGAGCGAAACGTGTACATCTAGAATCAGGTGGTTGCTGACTGGTTGACCTTGGCAGGATTGAAATTCTTGCTTCCTTTCTGTCCGCTGTACGCAGTAGCAGTATGGTAGGCCAAGGGCGGCCCGCCGCAGCACCGTGCATCTTACCGGTGCAAGCACAGCAGCATGTGGCTTCCACGTACGCTCCATCGGAATTCAGGCCGACCAAGTTGGACGCAAGTCGGATTATCCGGCTCATCGCTCCTGCGATCCCTCTTCTGCGGATACGGCGGCCGCTTGCGGATCGCTCTTGTGAAGATCGAGTGCCGCGTTCAACTCTGCTTGCTTCAGCAGTAGTTTCTTAAGTCGTGCTTCGTGCTCAAAAGGCTTTTCGATCTCGCGTCGGTAAGCGGCTAAATCGATTTCGAGCTGCCGCAGCTTTTCTTCTTCGCGTTCCGCTGTGCGTTCGAGCGAGCGCAAGGTGTATTCGATGCTTTGGATCGTGCCGACCGGGTTGGTGGGATTTAGCGTCGCCGTGTACGTACCGTTGCCACGGATGAAGAGCGAGGGGGCGGGATTCGGTTCTAGAAACGACGGGCGCTTCCCTTGACTGAAAATTTCGAAGCCGCGGAAGTGACCGCGCAGCTCGCGGGCTTCGTCGTCCTTCCAAGTCAGAACCAGAAATGTAAGGGCCTTCGCCGCTTCCTCCCGTGCGCCTTTCGCGGAGTATTCCCGGTTTCCAATCGTCATCGAGAAGCTCTCTGTCTCGTGTACATCGCGCAAGGCAATGTCGGCATGGATCTGAGCGATCATTTGGCGGGAACGCTCGATGCTGTAGGGGAGTTCGGCCATTTGGCGGCCAACGCGATAAAGCTGGTTTTGGTGCGTCGCGCGTAATGCGTCGAGCTTGCGAATTTCGGTATCGAGGCGCACCTTCTCCATCACCAAGGGATTCCCGGAGGCAATAGCTTTGATTTCGGCGAATGTGAGCGCGGCGTTTTCCAGATCCTCGACCCGGCGTGTGGAAACGTGGCCGCACATTACCTGAGCAATGAACCGGGCTTTCACTTCCAGCAATTGCCACATGTACGCATCGAAGGATCCGGTTGTGACGTAACGGAACACGCGGACCTGGGCGTAGCGATTGCCTTGACGCAAGATGCGGCCTTCGCGTTGTTCGATATCGCGAGGCCTCCAAGGGGCATCGAGATGAGTGAGCGCGGCGAGGCGCCGCTGGACATTCGTGCCGGCTCCCATTTTTTCCGTACTGCCCATCAGGATGCGAGTTCTGCCGGCGTTCACGGCATCGAAGAGCAGCTTCTTCT
>JBPCLH010000185.1:0-37778 GCA_051003475.1 Bryobacteraceae bacterium | reverse complement strand
CGATGTCGGTTCATCGCATCCTGGGGGTGCAGAAGCTCCCAAGGGTTAGGCTGTTCGCCTATTAAAGCGGTACGTGAACTGGGTTCAGAACGTCGCGAGACAGTTCGGTCCCTATCTGTGGTGGGCGTAGGAGATTTGAGGGGGCTTGCCCTTAGTACGAGAGGACCGGGGTGAACGAACCTCTTGTGATTCAGTTGTCACACCCGTGGCACAGCTGAGTAGCGAAGTTCGGTTAGGATAAGCGCTGAAGGCATATAAGCGCGAAACCTTCCCCAAGATGAGATCTCCCTGAAGAGCCGTGAAAGACGATCACGTTGATAGGACGGATGTGTAAGCAGAGTAATCTGTTGAGCTGACCGTTACTAATAGCTCGTTCGGCTTGACCATAAGATTAACTGTACGTTTAGACTCTCAGCGATTTGAGTTGGCCGTCAATACTATTCAATACAAACCCTAACCGACCTTTGGAGATTCGGTGTTCAGCTAATGCGCCGGATTCAAACAGGTTTCGGGTGATCAGAGCGAGAGGGTTCCACCCGTTCCCATCCCGAACACGGCAGTTAAGCCTCTCAGCCCCGATGGTACTGCATGCGCGAGTGTGTGGGAGAGTAGGACGTCGCCCGATTAAGAAATAACCCCGGCCAGTCACGACTGGCCGGGGTTTTGTATCTTATCATGAGTAATCTAGTTCGAAAGACGACCTGAATGGACCTGCTCAAGATGATTGCCGAACTTCAGACTGAAAAAGAGCGTCTGGACGAGGCAATCTTAGCCCTTGAACGCCTTTCGACTGCTAACAGTCGCCGCCGGAGCCGGCCATCTCGCAGCTCAAAAGACGGACGGCACGCGGCAGCTGGTATAAATCGGGAACATGCGGAAGAAGAAGAGAACGAGTCGAGCGTTAAGGACGGCTGACCGCGCATCCGGCTCGCAGACTAGCTGATACTCATGTAACGAAAACCTGCGCGAGCAAGCTTTTCTCGGTCGAGCGCGTGACGTCCGTCGAGGATAAACGGAGCCCGCATCCTGTGCGCCACGGCATCCCACTCTAAGTCACGGTATTCGTTCCATTCCGTCAGAAGCACCAGCGCATCACAGCCGTCAGCCATGTCACAGACATTCTCACAGGCTTGAACGGGCATTGTGCCGTGTTCGCGCTGAAAACGGTGAAGCGCGATTGGATCGTGCACCTTCACGCGCACTCCGCGGTCAATTAGCTTCTGTGCGATTTCGACCGCCGGAGCCTCTCGCAAATCGTCCGTGTTGGGTTTGAATGCCAGACCGAGCAGCCCAATGGTCCGCCCCTTTAGGATTTTTAGCTCCTGCAGCAGCTTCTCTACTACGCGATCCCGCTGGCGGCTATTGATTTTGCGCGCGGCCTCGACAATCGGCATGGCCAATCCGTATTCGCCGGCAGTCGCGATCAAGGCTGCCGTATCCTTGCCGAAACACGAGCCGCCCCAGCCGATACCTGCACTTAGAAACCGTGATCCGATGCGGGAATCCAGGCCGATTCCCCGGGCGACTTCAGAAATATTCGCCCCTACCCGCTCGCCAAGCAGGCCAATCTCGTTAATGAAGCTGATTTTTAGTGCCAGGAAGGCGTTAGCTGCGTACTTAATCAGCTCGGCCGAAGCCAGGTCGGTGGAAACCAACGGGATGGCGCTCACGCTCTCCGGACGCGGCAAATACGTCGGCGCGGTGAACGTCTGATCGAGGATGGGCCGATATAGCGAGTACAGCACCTCAAGGGCCCGCGATTCGTCCGCGCCGATAACGATACGATCCGGATACAAGCTATCGTGCAGCGCCGAACCCTCCCGTAGAAACTCAGGATTGGACGCGACTGCGAAATCCGCAGATGTCTCTTGGTGACGCTGCTCGTAAGCCTCGCGCAGTAGCGATCCTACCCAGTTTCCACTCCCGATCGGCACGGTGGACTTGTTCACTACCACAGTGAAGTCGCTGTTCACGTGTTGCCCGATACAGCGGGCGGCTTGCGATAGGAACTCTAGATTTGGAGCGCCTGAAGGTGTGGGCGGGGTGCCAACCGCTATGAACACCACCTCTGCCCCTGGGATAGCCTCGGCGTAGCTGTTTGTGAAACGCAGGTTCGGGCGGGCCTCCTCGAGCAAATCAGCCAGGTTCGGCTCATAGATCGGAATCTCACCTGCACGCAGGGCGTCTATTTTCGAATCATCCGAATCGAGACATGACACCGAGTGTCCGACAAAGGCCAGGCAAACGCCTGTCGTAAGGCCCACGTAGCCGGTTCCAATAATCGCGACATGCATGAGGTGATTTGCCGATCAGGACTGGAAGCACAACTTTGTATGATAGCTACAGCGCGGCGACAAGTTCAACCATTGCTATGGAATACCCGAGCCGAAGTAAAAATACCCGATCAATTACATCGGTACTACGCATCCTACTCTGTGAGGGAGCAGGGATTTGAGTTCAGCAACATCAATGGCAACAGCTAATGGCTACGAAGTCGGGTTGCCCAAAGTCTTAGTAGCCGACGACCATCATTTAATTCTCGATGCGCTGAAGGAAATGATGCGCGCGCAGTTCAACATTTTCGCGGTTGACAATAGTCAATCGTTTATCGAAGCTGTCGAGCACTTTCAGCCCGACGTGGCGGTTTTGGACGTGACAATGCCTGGGGGCGATGGCTTTCTGACTGCTAAGAGAGTCCTCCAGCGTCAGCCGTCGCTACGGATCGTGTTCCTATCAATGCATGGGGATTCGAAATATATTGACCAGGCTGTACAGGTTGGAGCAAAGGCTTATCTATCCAAGCGACTCCCGGCCCAGGAGCTAATCTCCGCTATTCAAGCCGTCCTCGATGGCGAGACTCTCCTGAATTCGACGACCGAAAGGGCCGGTGCCGACAATCAGGATGGAAAAGGCGAGCTGACCGCGCGGCAATGCGAAGTTTTACGCCTGATCGCGCAAGGCTGCAGTGCCAAAGACATTGCCAACCAGTTGAATATCTCGGTTCGAACCGCCGAGTTCCATCGCGCGGCCATCATGCAGAGGCTGGGCTTACACTCAACAGCGCAAATGACGCGCTACGCGATTGCGAATAATCTTGATTAGCTCGCCGTAACAGTCGCTGATTTCACCTCTCAGGCACGAAGGTCAGGCACGAAGGTCAACTCAGTTCAGACGTAACGACTCTGGCATATAAAAATCCATCTACGGGAGGGTTGTTCTAATGACGCTGCGACGCAATTTTTGGCTGGTTGTGGCAATAGTAGCGGCCGGCACTGCCCTGTTGCCAATAGCGATGTACGCGCAAGATACTAGCGCCCAAAAGATGGATCAGGGCAGTAGCAAGATGTTGAAGTCTTCTGATACTGCGTTTGCTATGAAAGCGGCGCAGGGTGGAGTAGCCGAAGTTCAAATGGGCAAACTGGCGGCCGAAAAGGCCAGCAGTCCCGATGTGAAAGCATTCGGACAACAGATGGTGGATGATCACACGAAAGCGAATGACGATCTGAAATCAGTTGCCGGGAAGAAGGCAATGACGCTGCCAGGCGATATGAATGCACACCAGCAGGCGACTCACAGCAAGCTCGAAAAGCTTTCCGGAGCCGCGTTCGATCGTGCCTACGTAAAAGATATGGTGAAGGATCATGAAGAAGACGTGAAGGAATTTCAAAAAGAAGCCAATAGCGGGAAAGATGAGGACATCAAAGGCTTCGCTTCCCGTACACTGCCCGTTCTTCAAGGACATCTGGATAATATCAAGTCGATCCAATCGAACATGCAACAGAAGGG
Source organism: Bryobacteraceae bacterium (assembly GCA_051003475.1). Lineage (GTDB taxonomy): Bacteria > Acidobacteriota > Terriglobia > Bryobacterales > Bryobacteraceae > Bog-105. Next base: position 33,992 of record JBPCLH010000185.1, on the reverse strand, counting down.
CTCGTCTACGAAATAGCATGAAGTATAAAGTTGTGTTCCGCGAACGCTCGAATCGGGAAGGTGAGAAGGCGGATGATCCCGCCAGTTTTTTGGATGTGCAATTGGATGATGAAACCGTGCTGGCCGCAACATTTGTCGAGCGCACGGGGCCTGACGCGAAACATTCCTCAGACGTAATGGAAGAAGATGACGATTTCCTGAGCCTGGGAACCGAAGTATGGGAGTACGACGTTGCGGATGGCAAGGATCAGGAGTTCAAGGATGCGCTCTTGAATTCGGAGATGGTCATGGAGTTCGAACCCCTCGAAACGAGCGGCGAGCTTGGAGTCTCCTAACCGACTGACATAGCGAACGAACATTTGATACCGGGGAGCGAATTACTCCGAGGAGGTGATCTGATCGATGCTGCGTCTCGTTTTGATTATCCTGCTGTTTCTGCTGCTTCTGGGAGCCCTTCCAACCTGGCCATATAGCGGAGGCTGGGCTATTACCCGAGCGGCGGCTTAGGTCTTCTTCTCATCATTGTGTTGGTGTTGTACCTGGTCGATCGTCGCGGGCCTTGATCGGGCTTGGCCTGAAACTGCGCGCTCACACACCGAGTCCAATTTTTGGAAAGGACAAGTATTAGATGAGCGAGAATTTAAAAGGCAAACGCGTCGCCATACTGGCGACAGACGGCGTCGAACAGGTTGAATTGCTTGAACCTAAAAAAGCTTTGGAGGCAGCAGGCGCAACGACAGATGTGATCTCCCCGAAAGGCGGGAAAATCAAAGGTTGGAACCACACGGACTGGGGTCAGGAAATTCCAGTTGATGTGAATCTCAAATCGGCGAGCGTGAATAACTATGACGCTTTGATGCTTCCGGGCGGAGTCATGAACCCGGATCACCTTCGCACGGAACCGGCCGCGGTTCAGTTCGTGAAGTCATTCCTCGATAGCGGGAAACCTGTGGCCGCAATCTGCCACGGGCCGTGGCTGCTGGTAGAGGCGGATGTAGTTCGAGGAAGAAAGCTGACCTCTTGGCCATCACTCCGAACGGATATCACGAATGCTGGCGGGGAGTGGACCGATCAGGAGGTTGTAACGGACCACGGTCTGGTGACAAGCCGCAAGCCCGCGGATATTCCCGCCTTCAACCGGAAGATGATCGAGGAGTTCGCAGAGGGTAAACACGCTCCGCAGCAGACGTACGCGTCGGCTCGTTAAAGAAAAGCGTCCGGCAACGGAAGGTTACCGGACGCCTATTCGCGCTCTGGTTCTTAGCCACTAACCGGAAGGGGCTCAAACCGCCGTGCCACCGCCGCGGCTGAAATGCATGACCAACCCAATTAAAAACAGAACAATGAAAATTCCAAATAGGATCTTTGCGATCCCTGCTGATGCAACCGCAATACCGCCGAAGCCGAATATCCCCGCGATGATCGCGATTACAAGAAAGATTAGCGCGTAACGCAGCATACCGTCTCCTCTCCTTAACCTATGTGGTCGAACGATGCCGCAGTAGACGTACATGGAGCCTGCGGTAGTTCTAACCAACTCTTCTAACGTCTGACTCGTCTGCGGAGCTAATGTTTCTTCCTGTTTGAGATCTAGTACTTGCACCATGTTTGCCGGTATTGGGCGGGCTAATGTCATTCGCCCAGATCGCGCCCCTGGGCGGAGTGCGAGGCTAGAATCGCTATCATTAGAACGATGAAGCCGCTGCTTCTCCGCGCTATGTTATGAATTTCACGCAATCTTACCGGTCGCAACTCGTTGATGCAGTCTCCTCCGTTGACCTGGATGCAGTTGAGCGAGCGATCGCCTGGCTAGGCGAAGCGCGCGACCAAAACCGGCACATTTTTGTTTGTGGAAACGGCGGAAGCGCCGCAACGGCGTCACATTTCGCTTGCGACATTCTTAAGGGCGCCAGCTTCGAACGCGATCGACGGTTCCGCGTACTCGCGCTAACCGATTCCTTGCCGACTCTGACCGCTTATTCGAACGATGTGTGCTACGAATGCGTATTCGAAGAGCAACTCAAAAACTTCGCGCAAAGCGACGATTTGATCATCGCGATCAGTGCATCGGGCAATTCGCCTAACGTTCTGCGCGCGGTCGAGTACGGCAATGGCATAGGCTGCAGGACAATCGCGCTTACCGGCCGTGACGGCGGAAAACTCGGTGGATTGGCCCAGCTCAACCTTCAGGTTCGGGCCGAACACATGGGCCGGATTGAAGATACCCACCTGATTATTTGCCATATGATCGCCTATCACTTTATGGAAAATTAATTTACCCTAAACGTTTTTGTGCACGCCGTCCCATCCGAGAGAAGCGTCTCAATAGCAGCACTTCATTAGGAGAGTCATGAATAAACTGTTTAGCAGGGCGGCAACGGTGTTTTCAATAGGTTTAGGGTTGGCAATGGGGAGTGCGGTGTTACTCCCTGGCGCAGCGAACTCCGCTTTCCAGCAATATGAAAACGATCGAGGCGATATCCGCGGATTAGTCGACCGCACTCAAACCGACTTGCGCGCGGCTGGCGATATCCAGCATGGGCAAAAAGAGCGTGAGCGCTACAAACACGCCCAAAAGTCTCTGTCGACCTTTGACCGTCACTTAGCCAAAGGAAAGTTCGACAAAGACAAGCTCGATGACGCAATCAGCGATATTCAGAGCGTGCTTGACCATAACACGCTGCAGGCAAGTGTCCGCGATGTCCTGGCGCGGGACGTTGCCGACCTTCGCGTGGCACGAGAGCGGCGTTAAATCACAAAGCCTCCTCATCCGGCGCCCTGGCCCTGGACTGCGCCTGCGAGACCCAATTCGGCGGCACGGGCCTTCATGGCCTGGATGCAGAATGCAACGTGTTCATCCAGTGGAATGCCCATTTCCTGTGCTCCATTGGCGATGTCGTCGCGGCTCACGTTTCGCGCGAACGCCTTATCTTTGAGCTTGCGCTTGACGGAAGCGGCGTCGACTTCATAGATACTCCGGCCCGGCTTGACATACGAGCAAGCCGCGAGGAATCCGGCGAGCTCGTCGCAGGCAAACAACGCCCGCTCCAGTTTTGAAATCCGGGGAACTCCGCTGTAGTTGGCATGCGAAAGGATGGCCCTGCGAATTTCTTCAGAAACTCCGCGTTCGGCCAGTATGGGCTCACCCTTCATCGGGTGATCAGGTGCTGCCGGATGGATCTCCCAGTCAAAATCGTGCAGCAGCGCCGTGACAGCCCAAAGCTCCCGGTCCTCTCCAAGCCTTTCGGCGTACGCGGTCATGCAGGCTTCCACGCCTAACATGTGGCGCCGGAGATTTTCGCTTTTGACAAACTCGCAAACGATATCCCAAGCTTGATCTCTAGTCATTCCCGGGGCGTTACGCCTCCTCGATCTTTACAGAGTTCAGCTTGTCGCCTTGCTTTACGGAATTCACCACATCCTGCCCGGAACGGACCTGCCCGAAGATCGTATGTTTGCCATCCAGCCACTCTGTTGCGATGTGTGTAATAAAAAACTGACTGCCATTAGTATTTGGCCCCGCGTTGGCCATGGATAAAGATCCCGCCCGATGCTTGTGCGGGCTGCCCTTGAATTCATCTTCAAAACGGTAGCCGGGACCTCCACGCCCTGTTCCGGTCGGATCGCCTCCCTGGATCATGAAGTTGGCGATTACGCGGTGAAACTCAGTACCATCGTAGAAGCCTTCACGCGCCAGAAACACAAAATTGTTAACGGTTTTTGGGGCATCTGCGGGAAATAGATCCACAACAATTGTGCCCCGTGATGTTTCGAGCGTGGCCGTGTATTTCTGGTTTGGATCGATCGCCATCGCTGGAGGGGTCGAGTATTGTTTGCTCACAATCATCAGTGTAGATGAATGACGGTTGCTGCTCTTTGGGAATGCGTATTTAGAGTTCATAGATCTCAGGCCGCGTCCTTCACGGTTGGATCCCCGACTTTGCAGCCGGTTCCGCGGACACGAAAAGGTCAATCTCGCGGCTTACCGAAATCGATCCGGTACACTAAACTGTTTAAGTTTCGCAGTTCTGCGGGTCGGTGATTGCAATCGGGTCGCCTGTGCTGAAACCACTCTCAGGGACGGAACGTCAGGGGAGTTTCACCCGGCACGGAATGGAAAGGATTCGCTTTTAGATGATTCAACACAGGCTCGGATGCCTGCGTGTGCCAGCATTACCAACTTGTTTCATCTGCAGTGTTTGCGTTGTCAACTTGCTAGCGGCATCCAGCGCGTTCGCAACTTCCGAACCTCCCAGTGCCGGTCAGCGGATTGAGCAAAGTACGTCGCCGCAGAATCCTCCCCCTTCGAATCCGCCGCAGAACTCCTCCCAACAGGCACGGCCTTCACAGCAACCACAACAGAAGCCACCGCAGCAGCAAAATCCTTTCGAGAACGTTCCGCAAGCTCCGGAAAAACCAACGCAGCCATCCAACATCCAGGAAGCACAGCCCGCCAGAATGGGCGAAAACATCATTGAGGCTGTAGAGTTCCGAGGCCAGCATCGAGTGCCCCAAGACACGCTGCGCGCGCTGATCTATACAAAAAAGGGCGACGTTTACGATGAAGAAGCGATTCACCGCGACTTCATCGCGCTGTGGAATACGGGCCGCTTCGACGACCTGCGAATCGAGAAAGAAAAGGGGCCAAACGGCGGCATCATTCTCCGCTTTCTCGTGACCGAGCGCCGTACTGTCCATACAATCGATTACATCGGGAACAAATCCATCAGCAAGTCTGAAATTCTGGATCGTTTCAAGGACCGCAAAGTCGCTTTATCGCCTGAGTCGCAGTTCGATCCAGGAAAAGTGCAGCGGGCAAAGAACGTCCTCCAAGAGTACCTTGCTGAGCGAGGTCACCAGTATGCCACGGTAACGCCTCAGATTCGGCAGGTGCCTCCTGGCGGAGTCGATATCACGTTCGCGATCAATGAAGGTCCGAAGGTGAAGGTGGGCCACATTCTCATTCAGGGAAACCAGGCATTTAGTTCGCGGGATGTTATTCGGGCGATGAAGAATCTGAAGCCGATAGGCATCCCGCACTCCTTACTTTTCGAGAACTTGTTCGCGCGCACTTACGATTCGACTAAGCTCGATGAGGATTCTGAGCGGATCCGGCAGTTCTATCAGACACGTGGCTACTTTGAAGCGAAGGTCATCAACCATTCCGAGAAGATCTATGACGTATATGGCAAAGGCATCAAGATTCCGCTAATTAATCCGAAAAAGCCGGGCAAGCGCGTTGACGTCACAATGGTGGTTTCCGAAGGCGATAAATACTTTCTTCGGAATTTCAATTTCGTGGGGATGAAGCTTTTCCGCACGCCTGATCTGATTGCGCGGCAGGTGTTTGGCATGGCCCCTGGCGACACCTTTTCCACTGAAAGGCTTCAGAAGGGGCTGGATAATTTGAAGAAGCTGTACGGCGACTTCGGCTACATCGATTTCGTGCCCTCGCCTGACCCCGAGCCGGTACCAGGCAAAGACCAGGTCGGTCTCACAATCGATGTGGATGAGGGACATCAATTCTTCGTTCGCCGGATCGATTTTCAGGGCAATACGACAACTCGCGACAAGGTGATACGCCGCGAATTGCTGATCGACGAAGGCGACCTGTTCAGTAACCGCTTGTGGGAAACCAGCATCCTCAGGCTGAATCAACTCGGATATTTCGACCCGCTGAAACCCGAAGATGCGGCCGAGATAAAACGCGATACGAAGACGAACACAGTAGATCTTCTACTCAAAGTGAAGGAGCGCGGGAAAAATTCTATCCAGTTGAACGGTGGCGTTTCCGGCATCTCCGGCAGCTTCATCGGGTTCTCTTATTCCACAAATAACTTCTTAGGCTTGGGCGAGACCCTGAGCCTGAATAGCCAGATCGGCACCCTCCTCACCAGCATTTCATTTGGTTTCACTGAGCCGTACCTGTTCGACAAACCTATTCAAACCGGTTTCACCCTCTTTTATCAGCGCTACAGCTACGACCAGGGACGGCAAGCTTCAATTCTGGCGGGCCAGAATCTGATCGGGTATTACAATTCGCTCGGCCCGCAAAACCTGCTCAACTACGTTTCGAATGGCAGGGGTTTCACAACGTTTCTTAGCTATCAATTGAAGCGTTCGTTCGCTCGAGTTGGCCTCACCTACGGCTACAACATACAAACGCTAACGCCGCTTACCACGGCTGCAACCTCCTACTTCAACTATCTCGATTTCGAGGGAATAGGAGGTCCTACTTCGCTAGCTTCGAATTGTGCGTCCACGACGATGAATGCCGGATGCAATTCGCTGAGTGGCATACGGACGAGCACGATCACGCCGAGCTTGTCCTACAACACGGTCGATCACCCGATCATTCCGAGTCGCGGCCTTCGCGTCAACCTCAGCGCAGGTTTTTCAGGCAGCATTTTAGGTGGCAACGTAAACACGCTCCAACCGGCGCTTGACATCGCGTACTTTCGTCGAGGAATCTTCCGGCGCAACGTGATGGGCTTCCACCTGAACGCGCGGCTGATTACCGGCTTTGGCGGAAGAGTAGCGCCCCCATACAGTCGTTATTACATGGGAGGCGAAGATGACATACGGGGCTTTGACATTCTCAGCATCAGCCCGATCGCGTATATTCCGACATCAACACCGGTTAGTGTCTTAAACGCGGATGGCACGCAACGCTATCAGAGGGTTGCCGGTGGCCTTTTGCCCGTGACGCAACAAGTGCCTGCGTACCAGCTGATCGTGCCGGGGGGCGATACTGCTGCTGTATTCAATTATGAGTACCGCATTCCGATTATTGGACCGGTCACTTTGGCGCCCTTCTTTGACGCTGGAGTAGACAGGCTTTCTCTGCCCAGTCAGCTCGGTCTGAATCCCGGACGAGTGGCGCAATTGAACGCTCTTTTTCCGCAAGCCGACTTCACGCGGCGCGCAGTAATCGCCGGAGGCACTCAGAAGCCTCGTGTTTCGGCTGGTCTCGAACTGCAAGTATTGATGCCAGTGGTAAACGCGCCATTCCGCTTATATTGGGCATACAATCTGAGCTACGTTAATACCAATCTGCAGCCGCCCGTCGTGGTAGACCGATCTTTCTTCCCAAACAATGCGACTTACCAAAATGCTATTCGGCAGCTCGGGCCGGTCTACCCATTCGATGAACGACGATCCCTGTTCCGCTTTTCCGTCGGACGAACATTTTGACGAAACAGGCAGGGCGGGCATAAGTGTGTGAAGATATTAAGAAAGACCCAAGGAAGTTAGGGAGTAGATGGCAATGAGAAGTAGTGTAATTCCGGCAATGGTGGTTTTGGCCGTTGCCTTCAGCGCAAATGCACAGCAAGCACCTCCGAAGGTAGGAGTAATCAGTGTGCAAGGTGCGATTGTTGGAACCAAGGACGGCCAAAAGGCTTCGCAGGAACTCGAGACAAGGTTCGCTCCGAAGAAGAAAGACATCGACACTCGCCAGACGGACCTTGCTCAGTTGCAGGATCAGTACAACAAGGGCGGCAATCTGATGAACGATGAGAAGCGGAATCAGCTGGCCCGGGATATCGATGAAAAGAAGAAACGCCTTGAGCGCGATGTGCAGGACGCCCAGGAAGAGCTCAATAGCGAGCAACAGAAGGTTCTGCAGGGCTTAGGGCAACGAATGATGGCCGTTATTGAAAAGTTCGCGAAGGATAACGGCTACTCAGTGATCCTTGATGTAAGCAATCCCAATACACCGGTACTATATGCATCGAGCGGGATCGACATCACTCAGGAAATCATTTCACTGTACGACAAGACATCGACCAACGGCGGTCCGACTGGCGCTCCTGCAGCGAAGCCAGGTGCCTCTGCAACGCCGCCTGCGGGTGGATCAGCTATTACGCCGCGAGCCATTCCTGGCAGTGCTGCCGCAACCAAACCGCCGGCTCCAGGCAGTAGATAAAAACCGCAGGTTGCAGCTTTGTTGGCGAAAGCAGGCCGCCAACATTCCGGTTCGCTTCACCCAACAGCTGACAAGTTAGCATGGGGTAGTGTTTACCCAGAAGTTCGTAATTTTGTTCTTCGTGGTCGCGGGTGCTGCGACCTCCGAAGTACGTTCGCTGACTCTTAAACAAGCCCTCGACCTTGCGTCGCGTCAGAATCCGGATGTCGCTCTTGCACGCCTTGATCAGCAGCGAGCCGAGGAGGGCATAAAGGTGGCGCACGATCCCTTTGTTCCCAAGCTTACTGGGGGCAGTGGGCTCGCGTACACGTACGGTTATCCAAACTCCATTAACGGTAATGCGCCGAGTCTGTTCGAAGCGCGCACTGACATGGACATCTACAACCGGCCGAAGAGTTACCAGCTTGCCGCAGCGAAAGAAACGGCGCGCGGCTCACAATTGGGTGCACAAGCGAAAGCAGACGATGTCGCTTACCAAGCCGCCGACTTGTTTCTCAGCGCTAGTGAAGCGGCTCACGAACGGCAAACGGTCTCAGAGCAGGTTCCAAGTCTGCGACAGGTAGTCCAGGCTATGACTGCAGGCGTAAACGAAGGGAGCGAGTTGCCGCTCGACTTGAAACGGGCACGCGTCAATTTAGCGGTGTCACAACAGCGGCTGGAATCAACGGTCCTCGATCAAGACTATTACGAAATGATGTTAGCGGTCGTGCTTGGGTATCCTGCCTCGGACCGTGTGAAACCCATCGACACCGATGCTTCCTTGCCCGGTGCGCCTCACACAGAAGAGGAAGCAACCGACATCGCGTTGCGCAATAACAGGGATCTACGCCAGATGCAATCGAACGTTCTAGCCAAACAGTTGGACCTCCGGTCCTATAAGGCCGCCCGGCTGCCTCAAATAAGTCTGGTCGCGCAATATGCCTTATTTGCGAGATATAACTATATAAACTATTTCGCAAAATTCCAAAGAAATAATTTTCAGATAGGCGCTGCTGTGACGATTCCGTTACTGATTGGATCAGCGTCACAGGGCTTGGCCGAACAGGCTCTTACCGACATGCAGAAGATTCGAATTCAAATGGACCAAGTGCGTAACCGCATTATCACTGATACGCGGCGCAGCTATCAACAATGGAAGAAGGCGGAGAGCTTTCGCGATCTGGTCAGAATGCAACTCGATCTCGCTCGGGAGCAGATGACGGTCTATCTGGCGCAGAATGCCGAGGGTCGAGTGCCCATGCCCACTGTCGAGCAAGCCCGGCTGGAAGAGAGCGATCGTTGGATAGATTTCTATGTAGCTGAAACTCAGGTGAAACGAACCCAACTTGCAATATTGCGTGATATGGGCACGCTGCTTGCCGCGATTCGGACGAGCGCGGTAGAGCGTCAGCCGTAATGACGCCGGAGCCCGGAATTATTGCTCCCCAATCGAGTGAGCCGCCGGCAATAGAGATCCACGAGCTGCACAAGGTTTACCACGGCTTTCACGCCGTAAACGGCCTGTCGGTTTCGGTTCCGCAGGGATGTTTCTTTGGCTTTCTTGGACCAAATGGGGCGGGCAAAACCACTACGATCAAGATGCTGATGGGCTTGGCTCAACCCGACTCCGGAAATATACGGGTGCTCGGCTTGCCCATGCCGGAGCAGTCGCTTGAGATCCGCAAGCAAATAGGACTCGTGCCGGATGACACGTTGTTATTCGACTACTTGACGGGTGGTGAATATCTCGAGTTTGTCGCACGGCTGTATGCGCTCTCGCGCATAATCGCGAAGGAGCGCAGTCGCGAACTGCTGGATCTATTCCAATTGAATGAAAACGATCGGAAGCTCATCGGAGAGTACTCGAAGGGCATGCGGAAGCGCCTCGCTATGGCGGCTGCACTCATTCATCGGCCACGTTTGTTCCTGATGGACGAACCCTTCGAAGGTGTGGACGCAGTAGGTGCGCGCATGATGAAGGACATCTTGCTCGAACAAGTGCACGGGGGCGCCACTGTCTTCCTGACCTCGCATGTACTCGAAGTTGTTGAGCGTCTGTGCGATCAGGTAGCTATCATTAATCAAGGCAAGATAGTTGTTCAAGGTACGATCCCAGAGCTGCGCCAACAGGTCGCGGCGGGCACAAGCTCGCTCGAAGACATCTTCGTCAGCCTCGTCGGCGCCGAGCGCTATAGCGAAAAATTAGAGTGGCTTTGACTGATGTGGCCCCAAGTCCTTGCAATCGCATTGGCCCAATTCCGCATCATGCGGAATCATCTCCCCCGCACCAATATGGGAAGCGTGTTGATGTGGTTGTTTTCGACGCTCTGGTATGGCATGTTCGCGGCCTTCGCGGCATCGGTTGCCGTTACTCTTCCTAAAACCCCGGTTCTGGTCGTTCAGCAATGGCTACCGGTCGGGCTTCTGGGCGTGTTTTTGTTTTGGCAAGTGATTCCGCTATTTACGTTAAGCAGCGGGTGGTCACTTCAGCTCAATAAGCTGCAGATCTATCCCGTCAGTAACAGCGCGCTCTTCGGGATGGAGGTTCTTCTGCGAGTGAGCACCGCCCCGGAGATGATTCTTGTGCTTGCAGGAACAATGATCGGGCTCCTCCGCCATCCTGACGTTCCGCTTGTTGCGCCCGTCTTTTTGCTCCTGTATATCCCGTTCAATCTGTTTTTGTCCCTGGCGGTTCGAGAGTTGCTCCTGCATTCATTCGAGCGCAATCGCTTTCGTGAGCTTTTCGCCATCTTACTGATCAGCTTGGCCATCGTTCCTCAGATATTGCTTCGTACGGAAGCGGGACGTAGACTTCAGCCGTACTTACTTTCAGCGTCGAAAGGGCGGGGAACGCCGTGGCATGAGATTGCAGTTATTAGCTCCGCGCCTCTTTCGCCGCTTGCATTGGCCATTGCCCTATTTTGGATCGCCGGCACATACATAATTGCCAGATGGCAGTTCGAGAGGAGCCTTCTTCAAGAGGAAGGCTTCCACAACGATGCTCCAGCTTTTGCGGTTCCGGCAACGCGGCGAACGAAACCATCTCTCTTTCAACGAGCGCTTGATTACCCGAATCGTGTGTTTCACGATCCTATTACTGCGCTTCTCGAAAAGGAGGTGCGATCTCTGTTGCGCATGCCACGCTTCAGAGTTATGTTCGGCATGGCTTGCATCTTCGGCGTTCTTATCTTTCTCCCCATGACTTTCCGCAAAGCGGGCAGCGGTTTTATAGCCAGCAACTTCCTCCCTGTAGTAAACGTGTACGGGCTGCTCCTGCTCGGAGATGTCTTGATGTGGAACGTCTTCGGTTTCGATCGCGAGGCCGCTGCACTTTACTTCGTGACTCCTGTCTCTTTTAACCTTGTGTTGAAAGCGAAAAACCTGGCCGCCATCGTGTTTATGCTTCTGCAGACAGTGACTGTATGGGCGATTGCAGCAGTGCTTCATGTATCTATTACACTGCCGAGCCTCGTCAACGCATTTGCAGCTTCGGCTGTCGTGGCTATCTTTTTTCTTTCGATCGGGAACTTGAGCTCTGTTGCAATCCCGAAACCAATGGACCCAATTCAAACTTTTCGGAAGCAGGCGAGCGGACGGATGCAGCTTCGGCTCACCGCGACAAGCCTGGGTATGTTTCTACTGCTCGGTTTCGCGTTTGCGGCCGGATGGGCACTGCAGGCGGATTGGGCTCTGTTGGGAGTGCTGGGGTTCGAGTTTCTAATTGGATTGATTGTTTACCGGCTGGCGACAGAATCTGCCGTTGCAAGAGGCACGCGGGAAAGGGAAAGAATTTTAGATGAGCTTTCGAAAGGGGCAAGTCCGATCAGCTACGGCGGACTTGGGAGTTGAACGCTGCGCGATAGTTTTTGAATTTCGTGCTGAATCGCATGTCGCACCGCCTCACACTCAGCGTTATCCCGGTACTGCTGCCGGGGCCAAAAAAAGCCCCTCAATCCATCACGGCGTTTTCGGGGTACTACGTGTATGTGTAAATGCGGCACCGTCTGGCTAACACGATTGTTAATTGCAACGAATGTTCCTTCTGCGCCCAGGGCGGTTTCAACGACTTTTGCTAATAGTTGGGTAGCGGCAAACATCGGACCGGTAAGAATGAGCGGTAGATCGATCAGCGTTTGATAGTGTTCTCTCGGGCAGAGTAGAACGTGTCCGGGAAAAAGCGGATCGCTGTCCAGAAACGCGATTGAGGTTGAATCTTCGTAAACGATGTAAGCAGAGATATCACCCTTCACGATTTTGCAGAACACGCATTGTGGATCTTCCACGGTCAATATCTCAGTCCACCACCGGGCTGCAACGGCGCCGTTTCAACGCTTCCCACCTTATTCACCTCCAGCCGCATGTCTCCGTTTGGCTCTATCTCGAACGCCGGTGTGAATTTCGCGCCCCACGTTATTTCGTCATACCGGTACGAAGACCGAACTTGCACGGTCTGACCAAACGTATCGTCGAAGGCCTTAATCATAATCAGAATCTCCGCTTGAAGCCCCTCAAGGTCCTCGGCAGTCTTACCGTATAGCGGACTTTTTTCATCGAGTGGGTGCACGATGGTCCACGTTAGCGGGAAAAACAGGACGTTCTCTCGTTCCAACTCGAGTGCCGCATACTTGCGTTGCAGGTTGCCATTCACCAGTTCTACGGTCATCAGCAGAAGCCGGGCCTGCAAATCGATGAGAGTATTTGAGCGTCGATTCACGACACGAAACTGAAGGCTTCTTCCTCCCATGTAAGGAGCAACCAACATTGTCTTACTGAATCCAATGCGTGCCGAGGGGCGCGAGAACCGCCCGAAGACTAGACCGGTAGCAATAGCAAATGACAGCAGGCCGAGTAATGCTTCGATGACCGCTATCGTGTTTGCTCCCGGGCCACTCGGATATATGTTGCCGTAACCGACTGTCGTCAACGTATGTGCGCTAAAAAAGAAAGCATTCCAAAATTCAGACCATGTGGAAGAAGCCTCCGCTCCTTTCAAGTGCTCTATACCGATCCACGTATAGAGCCATCCAAAGATCACGTTGGCTATCAAAAAAATGAGAACAACAATGCCAATGAAGACTGGCCATGATGATTAATCAGGAAAAGATATGGGTGAAAATCGTGCCAGGTCACGCCGGTGCGCCGGACGTTGAATTGCCCATCTTGATTGATGGCACGCTTTAGAACGCCCGTGTATTGCTGAGTAAGTCCCGGGTCGAAGGTCGCCGCCTGCATACCAGGAGATGATACGCTGACTTGGCCGGCAATGTCTCGTAATTTAGAACTTCAGACGCCGTTTAGCCGTGGGCAACCTTTGCCGGCTCGCGTTTACTGGCTGACTGCTTTTTTGTTCCCGAAGTACCGGCCTCGTTTGCTGAGGCTTTGGAAGCAGGTTTGCGCTGCGGCAATTCCCCTAAGCTCTTCTGCAACGCCTGCATCAGGTCTATCACCGGAGCACGTTTCTTGGGCGCGGCAGCTTCCATTGTTTGGCCCTCGCGCTTAGCCTCAATCAAAGCTTTCAAGCGATCCTGGTACTCATCGTGATACTTCGAAGGATCAAAATCCGCAGCTAATCCCTCCACCAGTTTTTCGGCTAACGCGACTTCCTGAGGCTTGACGGTCACGTTATCATTGCGACCAAACTCAGGGACCTCTCGAACTTCCTCGGGATAAAACATGGTGTGTATCAGCAGTCCGTGCTGATTCGGCCGTACCACAACTGTGTACTCGCGCTGATGCATCGCGACCTTCGCAATTGCACTGTAACCCGACTTGCGCATCGTTTCGAGCAGGAGGTGATACGCTTTTTTCCCGGCCTCCTCAGGGACCATGAAATAGGAAGCGTCGAAATAAATTGGGTCTATGCCTTCGGCTTTCACGAATTCCAGGATCTCCATGTTGTCGCTGGAAGCCGGAGCAACGCTCTTGATCTCTTCATCAGAGACGATAACGTATTGGTCTTTTTCAACTTCATAGCCCTTGACCAACTCGCTCCGCTCGACAACTCGGTCGCAATGCGGACAAAACGTCTGCTGCTTGATACGAGTTCCGCATACTCCATGGATTTGGTGGAAGCTGACGCGCTCCCCGCGCGCCGCGGCAAACAAGCGGACGGGGATCGTGATCAGACCGAAGGTTATGTAACCCTTCCAGACTGTTGAAGCCATGCTGTCTCCTCTGAACGCGACTCTTAGATCGCAACAGGTCGCGCAAAGTTACCTACTAGAACAATATCGTTCCGCTATGTTCTTTGCAACCTAGTACTTAGCAGTACTATATGAGGCGTGAGAGTGCTGGTTTACTACATCGGCAAGCCGCGCGATGCGCATGCGAATGCGATCGCCGCTGAGTTTTTGAAACGAAGCTCACGCTACGCCGATTGCGGCATGCGTGAGATTGTCCCTCAACGTTTCGATTTTTTTGCGCGACACGCCGCTGGGCGGAAGATCTTTCTCGATCCGGCCGGGCGTAGCGTCGACTCGGCCCACTTCGTAGGAATCGTTGAACGAGCCGAACGTGACGGCCAGGATCTTATATTCCTAATCGGAGGTCATGCCGGCCTTCCAGCTGATTGGAAACCACGTGCAGACTTGTTGCTCTCACTATCTCCGATGACTTTCCCGCATGAGCTGGCTCGCGCCATATTGGCGGAGCAGATTTACCGCGCATTCACCACGCTCCGAGGACATCCGTACCCAAGATGACACGGTCTGCAAATGGCGCAATGTAATAAAATTCGCTGAAGTGCTGCTTTCTTTAGCCGGCATTCAGAAAAGCTTCGGTGGCGTGAAGGCGCTTCGCGATGGGAACCTCGAGGTTCGTGAAGGCGAGGTTCATCTGTTGATGGGCGAGAACGGGGCGGGGAAATCCACGCTCATGAAGATCGTAGCGGGCATGTACCAGCGTGATGCCGGCCAAATGCTCTGGCGAGGGCAGGCAGTCTCTTTTCCCAAGCCGTCTGAAGCTTCCGCCAACGGTATCGCTATGGTGCATCAGGAATCACTGCTCGCGCCACATCTCACGGTCGCCGAAAACATCTTTCTGGGGAGGGAGAAGGCTTCGAAAATTGGATGGGTCAGCCGCCGCTCCATTGATCTAAACGCTGGGCGGCTCATCTCCGAGCATGGATTCCGGCTCGACCCGAACGCGCGGGTAGGAAGCTTGAGCCCGGCAGGTAAGCAATTGGTCGAGATTTGTCGAGCTATCGCGGAAGGCTCCAGCCTTCTGATCTTCGACGAGCCGACTTCATCGTTATCGGAATCTGAGACTCAAGAAGTTTTCCGCATCGTTCGGCAGCTTCGAGAGCGCAAAATGGGTGTGATCTATATCACTCACCGCCTGGAGGAACTCCGCGCGATAGGCGATCGAGTCACTGTGCTTCGCGACGGTTCAACGGTGCATACGAGCGGTCTGAATGAGCTTACTCAGGAGCAACTGATTCAGCATATGGTCGGACGTCACGTAAACGCTGTGTATCGGCGCGAACCTCTGCCGTCCGGCGAGATTCTGCTGCGAGTAGAAGGGCTATCGGGCGGCATGCTGCGCGACGTCTCTTTTGAGATTCGGGCCGGAGAGATCGTCGGCCTTGGCGGGCTCATGGGTGCCGGACGGACTGAACTTTGCCGTGCGTTGTTCGGCCTCGATCGTCCTAAACAAGGTTGGTTTGAAATCGCACGTAAACGGATAACGCCCAAAAGGCCTAAAGACGCTGTAACAGCAGGTATAGCGCTGATACCCGAAGACCGTCAGCGTAATGGCTTGGCGCTTGCGCTTCCGATCGCCTATAACATCACCATGCCCGATCTTGCACGGGTTAGCAGCTTCGGTGTTTTGAAAAAGCGCAACGAGACGAGTCTCGCGGAAAAGTACCGCGAGCATCTTCGCATCAAGTGCAGGACGGTGCGGCAGCTAGCGGGACGGCTCAGCGGGGGGAATCAGCAGAAGGTTGTCATCGCGAAATGGGTGGCACGCAACGCGCGTGTCTTCCTTTTTGACGAACCGACTCGCGGGATCGATATCGGCGCAAAACAAGAGGTCTTTGAGCAGATGCATCAGTTGGCCCGGTCGGGCGCAGGTATTTTGATGGTCAGTTCGGAACTTCCTGAGCTTATCCAAGTAGCCGACCGCATCCTGGTAATGCACCAAGGACGCATCAGCGGCGAATTGCCAGGTAGAACAACACAGCAAGAAATTATGCGATTGGCCGGATTTGAATCATCGCCCGACGACGAAATGGCAGGCTCCTTGCCGGAGAGCGAATGATTCCACGAATTCAGCGCTTGCTTCCGTTTTTCACCCTGATTCTTCTTTTTGTCGCACTCACCATTGCGACGCCTCACTTTCTCACGAGAGTCAATTTATCAAGCGTGGCCAGGCAAACCGCGGTTATCAACATCATGGCCCTCGGTATGACGCCAGTCATCATTAGCGGGGGCATAGACATCTCGGTCGGTTCCATTCTCGCCATCGCCGGGCTGTTCGGCACGATGGCAATCAAGAGCGGTCAACCAATCCCGATTGCAATTGCGATAGGTATTGGTACGGGCCTTTTGTGCGGGGTTGTGAACGGGATATTAGTCACGCAGCTTCGTGTCAATCCGTTTATCGTGACGCTCGGTACGCTCGGCATCTTCCGCGGCATTGCGCTCGTTGTATCGAACGGTTTACCGGTGCACGAGATTCCCGAGTCCTTTTCGTACCTCGGCGACGGAACTTTGCTCGGTGTCCCCGTTTCGCTTTGGATTTTGGCTGTTTGTGCCATCCTCATGCATTTCGTGCTCGAGAACACAAAACTTGGGCGCTACACATTCGCGATCGGCAGCAATGAGAGCGCGGCTTATTATGCGGGTGTTCCGATCAAGTTTCACTTGACCTCCGTTTACGCGATCGCTGGCTTGCTTACGGGGCTTGCCGGTATGATCGAGGCTTCCCGGCTGATGACCGGGCAGCCCACCGCAGGTCAAGGCTATGAGCTGCAGACCATCGCTGCCGTAGTGATTGGGGGAGGCAGTTTGAGAGGTGGGGAAGGAAGCGTTGCGGGCACGCTGGTCGGCGCATTCATCATAGGCCTGCTGTCGAACGGAAGCGACCTGCTCGGCGTAAATCCGTATTGGCAGCAAGTCATCATCGGCGCGGTGATTATTGCGGCAGTGGGATTCGACGAACTCCGCAAAAGAAAGTTGTCGCCGGCGTAGCCGCTGGTAATAACACCTGCGCTCCCTAGTTTCCGATGCCTGTACGGAGCAATGTAGGCGAAAAGAAACGGAACAACCAAACCGGCGTCCACTTGGAGAGGAGAGAGTAAATAAGGATGCCGATGTTAGAAGAGTTGCTAGTTGAGGAAATGCAAGACCTGCTGCATGCCGAGGGACAGCTCGTGAAGGCGCTCCCGAAAATGGCTAAGGCGGCACACGATCCGAAATTAAAGCAGGCGTTTGAGAAGCATTTGGAAGAGACCAAGGGACATGTC
This sequence comes from Bryobacteraceae bacterium, assembly GCA_051003475.1. GTDB lineage: Bacteria > Acidobacteriota > Terriglobia > Bryobacterales > Bryobacteraceae > Bog-105. The sequence goes on along the minus strand of JBPCLH010000185.1, from coordinate 16,620 downwards.
GAGCGCCTGAAACAAGCTTTTGAACTGCTTGGCGCCAAGGCAAAAGCGAAGCCATGTAAGGGAATGCAAGGATTGGTGGAAGAAGGGCAAGAGATCATCACCGAAGGCAAGGAGAAAGACGAAATCGAAGCCGATTTGGGTCTGGTTGCAGCGGCGCAAAAAGTGGAGCACTACGAGATCTCGGGTTACGGTACTCTTCGGACCGTCGCGGAAAAAATAGGTCGCGGCAAAGTAGCCAAGCTGTTGGCGCAAACGCTTGCCGAAGAAGAGAAAACGGATAAACTTCTGACCCAACTCTCGGCCCCGCTGCTGGAGCAAGGCGATCAACAGCCGGAACAAGAGGAAGAAATAGAGTAAGAAGTTCTTTCCTAAAAGCGCGGTATGGCGGCCGCCGCGCTTTGTTTCCAACAAGCACAGCTTTCAATCCCCTGGCCCGTGTCGAACTGCGAACTGAGCCAGTGGCCCGGGTTGATGGCCCGGGCTTGCGAGACCCGCTGTGCTCGCACTCGACCGGTTGCGTATACTCAGGAACGTGTTCGGCGGGATCGAAGCAGGCGGGACTAAATTTGTTTGTGGCATCGGAAGCGGACCAGAGGATCTCGAGATTGCTCAGTTTCCGACTACATCGCCCGCGACCACACTCAGTAATGTCTCGACATTCTTCAGGGAGCATGGCGGGAGCGAACTGAAGGCCATAGGCATCGGGTCGTTCGGTCCGGTTGACCTCAACCCGGCTTCACCATCATTCGGGCATATCACTTCTACTCCCAAGCTGGGTTGGCAAAACTATGATCTGGCGGGAAACATAGCCCGAGAACTCGGCATCGTCGTCGCCTTCGACACAGATGTGAATGCTGCGGCTCTCGGAGAGGCGCGGTGGGGAGCGGGACGAGGATTGCCGGATTTCATCTATCTGACGATCGGGACCGGGATCGGCGGCGGTGCTTTGGTTAATGGTCAGCTTGTTCACGGACTAGTGCACGCCGAGATGGGACATTTGCGTATTCCTCATGATCTGCTCAGAGATCCGTATTCGGGTTGGTGTCCATATCACGGAGACTGCCTTGAAGGGTTGGCGTCCGGTCCTGCGATGGAGGCCCGTTGGGGCGTGCCCGCGAGAGAACTGGCGCCGACTCATCCCGGATGGGCTCTCGAGGCACATTATCTAGCACTCGGCCTTGTGAACCTGGCCGTGGCGTTTTCACCGCAACGCATTTTACTGGGAGGAGGAGTAATGCAACAACCGCATTTATTCGGCTTGATCCGAGACGAATTTGCCCGCCTTCTGAACGGATACGTCCAGCACAGTGAGATCATCGAGCATCTCGATAGATACATTATGCCGCCTCAACTCGGGGGCCGGGCAGGTGTATTGGGATCACTGATCTTGGCTGAACGGGAGTTGTACGGCAGAAGGGAAGATGGGGAATCGCAGAATCGAGCAAGCCGGGGCGAGAGCGCTTCCCGGTGAGCGCTCACTCGGCAGAGAATTACTTACCCCACATGGATCGCCGGGCGTTCAGTACCGACCATTCGCAAAGGCTGCTCACGCCGCCAGCGACAAAGGCGGTCGCCGCAGCCCCACCTCTGCAAGAACCGGCGATCACTTCGATGTTGGATCGAGAACTAATGCTGTACATTTCAGCAGAGAGACTCGATCCGTGTGCGCGCGCTATACCAACGGCTAGAAAGACCGCCAGTGTTAACCAGGTGAGTTTCATTTGCATTCTCCTTTAGTAAATCTCAGTTGCGTTGTCAGAATGCAACTACTCTTCGCCGTTGATCGAGATGTTTGTGGCGTCTACTGAGCTCGCGTCAGCACCCCAGAGTGATTTTGATCCCCAAAGCGATTGCGAACCCCAGAGGTATTGTGCTCCCCATAGGGACTTCGAAGCCGAATCGCTACTTGCACCCCAGATGGACTGTGCTCCCCAGAGGCACTTGGTGCCGTCAAGGACCGAAGCACCCCAGAGTGATTTTGAGCCCCACAGAGATTGAGAACCCCAAAGGGACTGGTTCGCCCAGATCGACGAAGGATCATAGCTTAGCGTCACGTCACCGCTGATTGGATCGTAGTTCGCGATCGGTGACATGGCTGTCGCTCCAGTCGGCACCGAGTTGATGGACGACAGCGCCGAAGCGACATCTAGATAGCCGGCACCCACAGTGAAGATATCGTAGTAATTCGTATATGAGCCCGTTACATCAGTAACCGTGCTCGACTGCGGGAAGGTCTTGTACGCCGTTTGCATCAGCAAAAGTTTTACTTGATCCGGCGTAAGATTGGGATTCGCCTGCAGCAGGTCGGCAGCCGCACCACTAACAACCGGAGCGGCCATGCTCGTCCCACTGAGAGTGAAGTACTTGTTGGACAGCGGACTGGGTGATTTTACTGACTGGTAATACGAAACAGATACGCCGTTACCGGGATTTTGCTTCAAGAGCGTGGAGCCACCTGCCAATAAAGATATAACGACATTGCCAGGTGCCAGGATGTCGGGCTTGACGATGTGATCGACCTGGGTGGGCCCTTTGGCACTGTAACTGGCAATTAGGTCGTCGACGCGCGTGTAGGTGCCCTCCGACTTCATCGCACCCACGGTGATGACATAAGGATCGTTGGCGGGGGCGTTAATGGTCCCGTAGCCTTGCTCCCCGAAGCTGTTGTCACGGCCGTTATTTCCTGCCGCGACCACTACGACGATTCCTGCCTTCCACGCGGCTTCAACGGCCTGGCAAAGAGGATCTTGCGTGTAGCTTTCAAAAACAGGGCGGCCGAGTGACAAATTGATTACCCGAATGCGAAGAACATTTTTCAGGTAAATGGCAGTATCGATAGCTAGTATTACGGTGCTGTCGGTGCCCTGACCGTTCAAATCCAGAACGCGGAAGTCTATCAGGCTAACGTTAGGAGCCAAACCCTTAAACATTCTTTTGCAGTTATCGCATGAAGAGTCGTGCCCATTTGAAGCGATGATTCCGGCGACGTGTTGGCCATGACCAAATTGGTCCGGAGCGGGAACTGGGCCCGGCGGAGCGGCATTGGCAGGCAGTGGGGCCGGGGCACTTGCTAAGAGTGTCGCCATTGTAGTAGCAGCCTTGCTGTTTGTGAAGTCGTAGGTATAAGAGAGTTTCGTTAAGTTGGTATCTCCATTCATGCCACTGTCAATCACGGCGACTCCGATACCCGTTCCGCTGAAACCGGAGCTCCACGCAGCACTCGCGTTAACAGCAGCAGCGGTGTTGTCCAGTTTGGCGGAGATTGGGCGGTCAGGGGTGATGTATGCCACGTCTGGATCACTTCCCAGGTCATGCAGCGCCGACCCAGAAAGCGTATAGGCACCCGCCTTGATGGACTGGAAACTAGAGTGGACCACGCCCCCTCTGCCCAGAATTTTCTGATCCTTTTCAGCGCCGGGAGCGCTCTTCCATTGAACGATGACCCGCACTTTCGCTTGCGGATTATCATTGACCTGATCTTCTAAGTCCTTTGCCAGTTTCGGCCCACTGCCCGCCCATAAGGCGGAAGCCACCAGCCCGGGCAATAAGAATGACGCTACTTTTTTCAATTCTGGCCCTCTTTCTCCAGCCAAATGACCTGTTCGGCAGCCGAGCTAGGCAGGCGATTTTCGGTCACAAGGCACTTATCGGAGCGTCCGGGGAAGCTTTAAGGTTTCGCGACCTTAAGCGGTAGGGAGTACAGCGGAGTTGCTGGGCTTGTCGCCTAAATTTGTTGGTGCGGATGGGGAGACTTGAACTCCCACGCCCTTGCGAGCGCTGGAACCTAAATCCAGTGCGTCTGCCAATTCCGCCACATCCGCGCCGGTGAAGAAATCTCTATCAGCGTAACATCGCGGACTGCGATTTGGGTGTGGACTTACTCTCGAGGAAGCTCAGGAACTCCTTAGGATTCCGTGTCAATTGCGGAAAGGTCGCAATTACGTTTTGTTCGGGATCCATGAGCGCGTAAAAAGGGATCGAGGCGGTACTGAACTTTTGATCCTCGAATTTCTGATTCTTCTCCGATTCCGAATCGGTGCCATCAGTGTAAAGATCCACGATGATCAGCTCCTTGAGTGCCGATCGAATCTCGGGGCGCGGGAACATATTCGCCTTCATCCAATGGCAGTTCGTACAGGCGTAACCAGTGAAGTTTAGAAGCACCAATTTGTTCTGCTGGCGGGCGGCGGTGAGCGCAGCGCTCAAATCATTTTTGAAATACTTTCCAGGGGAGGCTTCGGCCTGCACCGGAACACCGCCGAATACGCCGTTTGAACTCTCCGGGATGAATGCGTCGAGATCGCCGAGATGCGCGCCGAATAGGCCCGGAACCACGCTGATTGAAAAGATCAGAAACAACGACGCGATAAGAGCACGGGTAACACTGAGCGGCTCGTCGTGCTTGATCCCTTCCATGCGCAGCAGACCGAGCAGGTAAAGACCGGGCAACGCGAACAGCACGATCCAGGCAGCGAGAAAGCGCTCTCGGGTGAGCCAATGCAATTGAAGGACCTGATCGACATTGCTGAGGTACTTTAGCATGACCGCGAGTACGATGAAACCGAGCACGATCTTGACACGAGCCATCCAGCCACCGCTCCGGGGTAGCCTGCTCAAGTAAGAAGGGAAGAGCGCCAAAAAGAAGAATGGCGCTGCCAGCCCGGTCGCAAATGCCAGCATCCCAAACACGGGGAGAGGGCCTTTGGACTGCACGGTTGCTATCAATAGCGGTCCGACGATCGGCCCGATGCAAGCAAACGATGTTAGAGAGAAGGTCAAGCCCATCAGCAAGGTGCCTGCATAGCCGCCGCCTTGCGATGCACTGTTGAGTTTCGTGAGCAGCCCCGTAGGCAAACGGAGCTCAAAAGCGCCGAGCAGGCTAATTCCGAAGATACAGAACACGACAGCGATAAAGCCGTTCACCCAGGGATTTGAACCCAGCTGCACGACGCCGAAAGGTCCAGCCATTGCGGTCACCAGAAAGCCAAGACCGGTGAATAAAGCGATAATGCCCAGACAAAAAACCAAGGCTTGCATCCAGCCGCTGCGGTTAGTTCGATTGCCGGCCATTGCGCTCTGGTTTAGAAAGAACGAAACGGTGATGGGAATCATGGGGAAGACGCACGGGGTGAACAGGGCTGCCAGGCCGAACCCGAATGCTGTTAACAGGAACGGGAATAATCTGTCACTTCTTTCCTGGCTTGGTGCGGGTGTTTGGGCTGCGGTTCGTGAAGGTGGCTCTGCTGCATGCACTGCGGCGTAGCCGGATGGGATCGTGAAGCGCACTGCAGGGGTTCCAGCATCGAAAGCAATCTCCGTAGTCGCTGTCTTCCGAACCGGATTGAGGCACTTGGTATCCGAACAAGCCTGATATCGGGCGACTGCTTCAACGGTCGACTTTCCACTCGCTGATCGACTCGTCTCGGCTTCGATCAAGAAAATTACGCTATTTGTGTAAGTTTCAGTTTTTAGCTGAAAGTTTGGATCTACCTTGCGGACGGGTTGAGGCCGGTAGATGCGAGAACTCGGGATCGCCGGATTATCGGCTAACTTGATGGCCGTAATGATCGGGCCGCCTGGAGGCGTGGTCGGGGAATACAGATGCCAGCCTGGCTCAATGCTCGCCTTCAACTCGAAATAAGCTTTGCTGCCGGGAGCGACTTGAGCGCTTCCGGATGCGGGCGCGAGCGTCCACTGAACCGGATCCTCTTTGGCGGCCGGTAGTGAACCGACGGTAAATGCCCAGAGCGCGAGAGGAACCAGTAAACGGCAAAGGCGACGCATAGAGGACTACCCTGCCTGAGCTGATGCCCAGTCGTCCAGTTCCGTTGCAATCCGCTCGTTGATTCTGCCTTCTGCGAACTCCTTTGCGACGCGAATGGCGTTTTTGATGGCCCTGGTGTTGGAGCGACCGTGGCAAATCACACAAATGCCGTTCAGGCCGAGAAGGGGGGCGCCGCCGGATTCGGAGTAGTCGACACGTTTCCTAAACTCGTTGAAAGCGCCTTGGGCCAAGTAGGCGCCGACCTGGCGCGTGACGCTCGCCTTGAGAGATGTCTTAAGCAGCTGCCGAACGACGTCGACTAATCCCTCACTGACTTTTAGGGCGACGTTGCCGACGAAACCGTCGCAGACGATGACATCGACCTCACCGGTGTAGACATCTCGTCCTTCGACGTTACCTATGAAATTCAGGTGTTTGAGGCTCTTGAGCAGCGGGAACGCGTCGTGCGTGAGGGCGTTACCCTTGTGTTCCTCCTCGCCAATCGAGAGAAGACCGACGCGCGGTTCCTTGGTCCTGAAAATGACGCGGGAGTAGATGTCGCCCATTACAGCGAATTGAGCGAGCATCTTAGGGCTGCAATCCACGTTTGCGCCAACATCGATCATGACCGCCGGCGTCCCACTCAAAGTTGGAAAGGCGGAAGCGAGAGCCGGCCGGTCCACGCCCGGGAGCATACCGTGGACCAACTTGGCGGTTGCCATGACCGCACCGGTATTGCCCGCCGAAACAAGGCCCTGCGCAACTCCTTCACGCACGAGGCGGGACGCGACGCGGATCGAGCTGTCTTTCTTGGCCCGGACAGCCTTGCCCGCGCTGTCCTCCATCGTGACCTGTTCACTCGCGTGTTTAATCTCGACGGGTAGCGCTCTCCAATGAGCGTGGTGATTTAGCTCCTTAAAGATGACGTCCTCACGTCCCACGAGAATCACCTTTACGCCAAAGGCGGCAGCCGCTTCGAGAGCACCTTCGATTTCCGGCTTCGGAAACTGATCGCCTCCCATTGCGTCGAGGGCTATTGTCACCATGTAAGAAAGTTCTCTTAATCCTGGTGAGTGCGGATGAATGAAGCGGACATGGGGAGCTCAGGGATTAGCTTTCGACAACCTCCAGCACCTCGCGACCTTTGTACTTGCCGCAATGAGGACAGGCGCGGTGAGGGCGGATTTTTTCGTGGCAGTTGGGACACTCGGCAAGCTGCGGGATGGTCAGTGCGTCGTGCGCACGACGAGTCGAGGTTCGGCGCTTCGAGTGGCGGCGTTTCGGATTCGGCATAGTAGCTCCTAGTTTCTCAATTGCTTTTCGAAGTCTTCGAGGTTTATGGCCCGGCTTCAGTTGGGTGGAGAAAGCTCTGTCCGCAAATTCTTCAGCTTGCTCCAGCGATCATCGACTGCTTTGGCGTGACAATCGCAAGGCCGCTGGTTTCGGTTTTCGCCGCATTCCGGACAAATCCCCTTGCAGGCTTCGGTGCAAACCAGCTGCATGGGCAGGGCCAGCAGAACCACCTCGCGAACGACGTAGTTCAGCGCGAGACCGGCGCCTTCGTAATAGCCTACTTCGATTCCGGCCTCGCCGATTTCGTTTTCGGAAGCGGTGGCTGCTTCCTCGACTGGCATATACACAAGATCGAACTCGGTGTCGATCGGGAAGCTTGCCGGTTCGAGGCACCGGTCACAGAAAGCCTGTCCAGTAACCGTCAGCGTTCCTTGAATGCGTATTTCGCCTAGCGAGTGATTCAGCAACTGGGCGGTTCCCTCCGTGTGAAGCACGGACGATTGGGTGATGTCTTTGCTGTAGTCAATTTCGCCGGGCGGGATATCTACTCGAAAGCGAACAGTACGTAACTGCAGCTCTTGGAGGCTTATGAACATTCCTACCTCCGGCGACCGGGAATCCGAGCCGGCCAGCGTTCCGGAAGACAACAAATAGAGTATAACAAGCGAGGCGACACGGATTCATAACACCCGTTTTGCGAAACGAACCCGGTGATATCTCTCTTATAGTCAGGTACTTGCATTTTTAACTTGGCAGATTAACTCTAACGGAGGAAGGTTGTTTACTTCACGGTTTCGTTGAGAGGAGGAAAAGGTTCTAGGCCACTCTATCTACGGTGGCGAACGTAGGGGAATGCCCCGAAACCGGCGGAGCGGGCGAGAGATCCCTTGCTTGGAAGATCGTCTCGTTACTGGACCGGCATCGATGGACGCTGGTTGGCCTCTCGGCCCTCATCCTTGTAACGGCTGGTTTGGACATAGCCGTCCCATTTTTTACACGCAGGCTGATCGACGAAATTGTAAGCTCGCTTTCAGGCGGCCAGGGTCAGGCCACGCGTACTCTGGTCACTTCGGCGGTAGGCATTTTTTCCGTGACTGCAGCGACCCGGATACTTCGCTCCTTCTATAATTATCGGCTCTATCACGCGGCTTCGCAGTGTGAAGACGACATTAAGAACGCGGCATTTCTGAATTTTCTGCGTCTGGATACCGAGTACCATGGCAAATCCAATACGGGCGAGGTAGTCGGCGCACTTGACCGGGGCGGAACGGCTATCTTCGTCGTGCTGTACGAGATTTTGGGACAGAATCTAGTGCCGCCGCTGTTGGTTTTTGTGGGAGTGCTGGTTGCGCTGCTCGCGAAGAACCCCTACATCGCGATCGCAGTATTTCTGCCCTTGCCCGCGTACGTGATGACAGTTGGACGGCTGGGTCGGCAAATGCACACCGTAGAGCGAAGTGTGAACTCCGCGTTCGAGACGGTGAGCAAGGAATCCTATGACATCGCGAGCAATGTAAGGGTCGTCAAGAAGTTTGCTCAGGAGAAGCGCGAGGCGTCAACACAGCGCAACCTGATGTGCACGGCCCGTGCAAAGCAGTACCGCGGCGAGCGGCTCTGGGCACTGATCGAGAACGTGCAAACGTGCATCGCGACGGCGGGCAGAGTGAGTGTGATTGCCCTCGGCGGCTACTTTGTCCTGTCGCGCCGGTGCACGATAGGCGATTACGTGCTCTTCATCGCGTTGCAAGATATGGTGTACGGGCCCATCTCCCAGCTTTCCATCATCTTGCCGAAACTTCGCCGGAATCTGTCACGTGCCGAGCGGCTCTTCGGAATTCTCGAGCAGGACCCAACCATCTTCGACGCTTTAGAGGCGCGCAGGCTGTCGACGAGCACACCGTCGGTCGAGTTCCGGAATCTATCCTTCCAGTACGAAGGCACTGCGCGATGGACATTGAAAGACGTGGATTTTTACGTTCCGGCAGGGGCTAAGGTCGCGCTTTTGGGTGCGAGTGGAGCGGGCAAGAGCACCCTAATGTGCTTGTTACAGAGGCTCTATGACCCACAGGATGGGAGCATTTTGATAAACGGCATAGACATCCGGGATCTTACTCAAGAGAGCCTTCGCGAGCAGATCGCTGTCGTGCCGCAAGAGATTGAGTTATTCTCGCGGCCAATCCTCGACAACATCGCGTACGGGCGCGAAAAAGTTGCGCACACCGAAGTAGAGGGAGCGGCCCGAATGGCTCAAGCCGACGCTTTCATACAGCGGTGTGAAAAGCGGTATAACACGCACGTAGGGGAGAGAGGTCTCAAGCTTTCGGGCGGCGAACGCCAGAGGATCGGGATTGCACGAGCCATCATCCGCGATCCCAAGATTCTCATTTTCGATGAGGCGACAAGCCACCTGGACGCCGAGAGTGAGCGGCTGATTCAGGCGGGAATGGAGGAGGTAACTCGAGAACGCACCTGTTTCATCGTCGCTCACCGGCTCTCTACCGTCAGAGATGCAGACTTGGTGGTCGTCTTTGCAGAAGGCCGCATCGAAGCCATCGGGAAACACGATGAACTTTCGAAGACGAGCGAGACGTATCGCAAGCTGTACGGACTGCATTTGACTGAAAAGGCGCCAAACACTCAATCGTGGGACGCGGCAGGCGAAGGTTACCCGATGGCAGTGGGGCAGTAAACTGAGGAATCCGCCGCAATTTCCGCGGCGCAACGAGCACCCGCAGGCCCACCCTGACGGACATCGCTACTCCGGTTTCTGCCTGGTGATTCCGGTGAAGCCGAACGGCATTCCGGGATGATCCCGAACACTATCGGAGCGTAGCGACGCTGGCTTCTCGATTGTGCTGGAAAGTGTTCGGCTTCGGCAAGAGAAACTTGTCCGGAGCGCGCAGCGCTCTGAATCGCACCCGCCAAAACGCATCAGACGGTGCATCCCCGCACGCCGACTGAAACCGTTGCCTGAGCCCCTTGCCTGTATATGCCCTGACACGCATATGCCCTGTGGAGTATATCAAGAGAGTGGAATCTGTGTTCGAAATCATTGCGGAGCCGAACCGCCGCGCGATATTGAGCCTCCTGGTCTCGTCACAACAGTCGGTTGGAGAGATCGAGCGTCAACTTCGTATGCCGCAGCCGACCGTGTCAAAGCACCTGCGAGTGCTGCGCGAGGCCGGTTTCGTAGAATCCACGGTGGACGCACAGCGCCGTCTCTACCGGCTGAAACCTGAACCACTTCAGGAGGTCGATGCCTGGCTGGCTCCGTTCCGTCGGTTCTGGTCCGCTCACGTAGATGCTCTCGAACGCCACCTCGACCACATGGATCAATCAACACCCACGAAAAGGAAGACAAGGAGAAGAAGATGACCGATCGCGAGCAGTACACACCGGGTCCGGCCAGCGGCGCGGAGGTGCGGAAGGACGGAGAAAAGTGGACGCTCATTCTCGTTAGAGAACTGCGCCACTCGCCGGAAAAAGTCTGGCAGGCGCTAACCGACCCAGCGCATCTGCGCGAGTGGCGTCCTTTGAAGCCGATGGGAGCCTGGATACGGTTGGAACCACGGTGAAGCTCACCACAGTGGGAGCGCCCACGCCGCACGTTACCGAAACAACAGTGACGCGAGCCGACGCTCCCAAGGTGCTTGAGTACAACTGGGGTGGCGCCAATGTCCGGTGGGAACTCGAAGCTTCTGGTGGCGGCACGCGCCTGACGCTGTGGCACAACATCGATCGCCGCTTCATTTCAATGGGTGCTGCCGGGTGGCACATTTGTTTCGATGTGCTGGATCGGCTTCTCAGCGGTCAGCCCATTGGACGCATCGTCGGCCCCGAGGCCATGAAGTTCGGCGGCTGGCAGCGATTGAACGCCGAGTACGCAAAGCAGTTCGGCGTTGAAACGCCCAACAGGCCGCCGAAGGCAGCTCAAGAGGCGTGAGGCTCGTCTTCAGAGGATGTCCCATTGAACTGGAACAAATGGGTTCGGCAGACCCACCGCTGGCTGTCCATTGCCTTTACGGTAACCGTAATCGTCAACATCGTGGCCGTGGTTACAGGCAGGTATGCCACCTGGGTGGGCTTCTTGGCGGTGTTCCCGCTCGCCTTGCTCCTGTTCACCGGTCTGTACTTGTTCGTGCTGCCGTATGCCACCACGTGGCGCCCCGGGCGACGCACCGACTGAACGGGCCGCCGGCCGCACGACGAAAGGCCGCGTCGGCCACACACGAATGGCAAGGCGGACCGAGATGAAGATGGTACGCGTCCACGGGCCCTTCGATGCCCGACGGCTGCTGAAGATGACCCTGCACCGCCGGCGGTTTAGGTCGTGGGAGTGCGAGGAGGCGGCGACGTTTGGCGATGCTATGCTGAGCCCGTTGAGTCCAGAGGCCGGTGTGGGGATGTTGTTCACCAAGGCCACCCACTGCGAGAAGTCGCTCGACGGGCCTCGAGAGAAGAGAGCACCTAATCTGCGCGGTCGATCGCACGCTTGAGTCCACTCTCGCGTTCGCGGCCAGCGTTTGCGCGTACCGCATTGCGCGAACAATGCAAGCTCGATCGATTCAAGGGAACGCTGCGCGCCTATAGTAGATTTGAGCAGGAGCTATTCGGGAGATGCACAGCCGAGTTGCTGGATTCCTCGCCTCACTTCTTTATTTTTCAGCCGTATCCGCGATCATGCCGGGGTCGATCTTGTTGATGCCGATAACCGTGGGCTCGGCGGCGAGTCAGTCACTCGAGAAAGGTACCGGCAGGACGCTCGCTCTCGCGGAGCACCTGGATTACGTCAGTCCACCGCCGGGTGCACCCGCCAGGGAACCGATGATCATTGAGCTGCCCGACGGTACTTTATTTGTAAGTGGCTATGGGTCACCGAAGACGGCGCCGCCGCAAACCGTGCCGAGATTGTGGAAAAGCGTTGACCGGGGTGCCACCTGGACAGGTGTGAACGTAGGAGGCGAAGCGGATGGAGCGATAGGCAATTCGGACGTGGATTTGGCCGTCGCGCGGGATGGCACAGTGTACTTCGTCACTATGGGCTTCGACAACAAAACTCTTGAAGGGACACACATTGCGGTTGCCGTCAGTCAGGATGCTGGAAAAACCTGGCACTGGACGATGCTGTCGAAGAAGCGCTTCGACGATCGACCGTGGGTTGCGGCGGCCCCCGACGGAACGGCGCATGTTATCTGGAATGATGGCAGCGGCGTATATCACGCAGTGAGCCGGGACCGCGGCATCAGCTGGAGCACGCGACGGATCTATTCCGACGGGGGGTCGAGTCATCTTGCGATTGGGCCGAAAGGTGAAATTGCCGTGCGTATCGTGCCGATCTCGGCATCTGGCAATCGGTACAAGGAGGGAGTGGATCTTATCCTGGTCAGCACCGACGGCGGAGACAATTGGATGCAGCGGCCGGTACCAGGCCGACGCGATTGGGCTCCACTTGATGCTAGAGGAGCGATCCCGCGCTGGGTCGAGCCGCTGGCATGGGATGCCGGGGGCGCACTTTACCTGCTTTGGACGGACGTAAAAGGAGTATGGCTTGGCCGGTCGAGCGATGGCGGCGAGCATTGGAGCGAGTGGCGGGTTGCAGAAACCGATGCCTTGTCCTATTACCCGTATTTGAGTGCGGGGGGCGCTGGGCAACTAGCGGCGACATGGTACTCGGGGGCGGGCGAGAGTTTGCATTGGCAAGCGGCTCGAATCGAGGTTGCGAACGGCGGGGGCCCGCCACATTTTCTGCAATCTTCGTTACTTCGAACGGAGAGTTGGTCTTCGGGCGAAGGTCAGGGGAATGTCCCAGTGCGGGATACCGCAGGTGAATATCTAGCCGCATTACTTCTGAAGGACGGCGATCTCGCAGTCGTGACCCCAATTCAGAATGCAGCCGGCAAACGCTTCGGCTTTTCTTTTTGGAGATTCAAAGGGCGTCCTTAATCGCTGATCGCTCCGCCGTCCAGCGTTGCCATTGGGTCGGTTCTTGAGAAACGATTGAATCTCGCCGGCAACCATGTACGCCAGGCGCCGAGGATGACCGCGTTGTTCGCGCCCGCATTGCGCACGACCTGCAGGAGCGAGGCCATGTCGGCGACGTTGTAGGCGTTGCCCGCCGCCGCGTTGCCGGTGAGGCGGGATTTGACGTAACGTACCTTCGCAGACGTTCGGAAAGGCGGGCTGTGCGACCTATCCTCCCGTTGACGCTGACCTTGAATTTGCGGTAGTTATGCATTCAACATTATTCCAATCATCCTTTATTAAGCCCGCATGCGGGTTGCCACCATCTTTCCGACTGCTATTGAACCAGAAGACGCTTCCACTTGCGCAGGTTGCAGGTTACGCTGAGCGCAGCTAAATTAGGTGCGAGAGTTGGAGCTATACATGAAAAGGCCCGTCCCGGTGGAATCTGCCTCTGCATTAATCGACGAGAGGATCAAGGAACTTGGGGACTGGCGCGGGAAGACGCTCGCGAAAGTGCGCGGAATCATACACGAGGCAGACACTGAGATCGTCGAAGAGTGGAAGTGGATGGGGACTCCCATCTGGTCCCACGGCGGCATCGTCTGCACGGGAGAGACGTACAAGAAGGTGGTCAAGATGACGTTTGCCAAGGGAGCTGCATTGAAGGACCCTTCAGGTCTATTCAACTCCAGCCTCGACGGGAACGTCAGGCGCGCCATCGACATCCACGAAGGCGACAAGGTCGATGAGGCGGCCTTGAAGGATCTCATTCGCGCTGCAGTGGCGCTCAATCTCATGAGCAAGAGCAAGCCGAAGCCTCGGCGAGCGAGCAGCAAGCGGGCCGACTAGCTTCATCGCAGGTCCCGGCCATATCTCGTCGCATAGGAGAAGAGCTTCGGCACCTGCCTCATACGCCAAGCAGTTCGGCGTCGAGACCCCGAGCTGGCCGCCGAAGGGCGGGCGGTCTTGATCGCGGAGGAGACTGCCATGTCTATGGAACGTCCATATGGCGGTCAAGCGTGAGTCGTGCCGACGAAATCGGCGGGCTGGGTAGCGGAGTCGATATGCCTTGCAGAGCGCTTTCAGGAAGTTGAAGTCAACTTCTTTGAGCTTGAGAAAGTACCCGAGGAGGGACTCCTGCAGGGCGACGATATCATGCGAGCGGGGAATTTGCTTCCCCACAATCAATAGCGCTTTAGGGTATTTTTCCAAAGCCGTGTTTCCCAAAGCTGCACCTTGGGGCAGGTAAGCATTGAGGAAGAGTCGACGCGCAGCGACATCATCTTTGTCAGCCCATCCCAAAGCAGTATGCGTTCTGCAGGTGTTGCCGAAAGGACCCGTTCGCTTACTGTATTTTGCTGAATTATGGACATCAAAATGCCGGCTCTGATTACCCCGCGTAACGGCGAAGGGTTTACCGAAGGTCCCCGGCTTGCCGGAATCCTCAGTAAGTGAAGTTCATGCGACTTCGCGTCGCGTGCTAACACTCGGGTCGGCCTTAATGCCGGGTGTTGCGGCTTCGCAATTATCACAGTTATTGCAAGGGCCAGAGAAGTCGTCACCGAAATAGCGAAGAAGATGCTGGCGGCGGCAAGTGCTCGTGTCCGCGTACTGTTGCATCTGACTCAACCGCTCTTTTTTGACCTCCTTTCGATGCTCCTGCTCCTCTGCGGCGGCGCGGGCAGCCTCCGTTACGTCCGTCTCTTCAGCCCAACCGCACCTCGCCTGTCGGTAAAACTTCGAGGACACCCACATCTTCCAGGCGGTGGATAACGGTAGCAAGCTTTCGGTCCGAAAGTTCAGTTTTATCCGCGATCTCTTCCGGCTCGACCGAGCTTTCCTCATCTGAGATCACGTCCGCGACTTGCTCAATCTTTTCTGGTTCTAGCTTGCCTTCTCCGGAGCGAAACTTTTGGACGCCGAGATCTTCCTGCCGGAAGAACAGCACTGCTTCCGCTTTCTTACCGTCGCGGCCAGCGCGTCCGATTTCCTGGTAATAGGAATCGAGCGAATCGCTGACATCGTAATGATAGACAAAACGAACATCGGCCTTGTCGACACCCATGCCAAAGGCGTTAGTTGCGACGATGACTTCGGCCTGGCCGGACATGAAGCGCTCCTGGATGTCCTCACGGTCGGACGCCTTGAGACCTCCGTGATAGAAAAGTGCTTCGACGCCTTCTTCGGCGAGTAGGCGCATGATCTCTTCCGCGTCTTGCGGGTAGAGACGTAGACAATGCCCGGCTTGTCAGCCCAACGAACTCGGTGGACAAGGGCCTGCATTTTCCCCGACTCGTTTGGGAATCGATCGACTCGCAAATAGATATTCGGGCGATCGAAGCCGTGCACCAACATCTGCGGATCACGCATGCCGAGGCGTTCTGAGATTTCTTTGGCGTACCTCGGGCGATGCGGTTGCGGTCATGGCAAGGACGACGGGGTGGCCGAGTCGTTCGATCGCTGGTCCGAGTTGGAGGTAATCGGGGCGGAAATCGTGACACCATTCGCTGATGCAGTGCGCTTCGTCCACCACGAAGAGCGAAATGCCTGCATCGAGGAGCGTTTCGACAGTTTCTTGCTTTCGAAGCTGCTCAGGCGCGAGAAAGATGTATTTGCCGCTACCGTCCTCGATCTTTTCCATAGCCTCGCGAGTTTCCGAGACGCGCTGGGTGGAGTTGATGACGACGGCGTCAGCGGCATTCTGGGCATTGATCGAATCCACCTGGTCCTTCTGCAGAGCAATGAGCGGCGAGATTACGAGTGTCGCACCCTTGGTCATCAAAGCCGCGAGTTGGTAAATGGCGGATTTCCCGGAGCCGGTAGGCTGCACAACGAGAGTATCTTTGCCGGCGAGGAGAGCGCGTATAGCGTCTTCTTGTCCAGGACGAAGGGACTCAAACCCGAAATTCTTCTGGGCTATCGCGAGGACGTCGTTCTTCCGGTTCGCCGCTCTTTTCTGTCGCGCAGGAGAACGTTTCTTGGTGGTGGGCATCCACTCGTGTGATCGTTGATCGTCGGCGAGTGTTTCAGGACGTTTACCGAATGTCTGGTTCCGAGCGTTTTACCACTTCGAGCCGATTGCTTTCCATGTCAAATGCCAAAACACTGGGCACACCAACACAACGAGTTTCTGGGACTGGTTCGTCGTCGCCCGGCTCGATGATGTCACCAGCGCTAAAAAGCACACGGTTCCGAGAATCGAACCCGAGCACGCTGGTAATTCCAAACGCGCAATCTTTCTTTGCGTATTTTCGTGCAAATAAATTGGCAAGATCTGGTTCGATCATGCGTTTGCGGTCTGCGTCATAGATCAACAGCGAGCGATCAAAAGCGTCAGATGCGTATTGCCAGTAAAGAAGTTCTACAGCCAAAAGATGGCGTTGCGGTGACCAGGAGATGGGTTTGATTCCATTACCTTGTGAGTAAGGCTCGGGTTTTATCGTGTGCACACTTTGAAAGGTTGCTTCACCGGGGCCTTTAACCAACATCTGAGCTGGTCAGTCAAGAGGTGCGACAGCGATTTTGCTGAAGCCAGCGCAGGTTTTCCACTGGAGTTGCACAGTTGGAGTTTTGACTGCGAGTTGACGACTGCTTAATGC
>JBPCLH010000184.1:0-23030 GCA_051003475.1 Bryobacteraceae bacterium | reverse complement strand
TTCCGCGGCTCCTCCAAAAACCACATCGGATCGGTAGACCCCGATGCCTTGAAAATCCCCGCCCGAAGGGCGGAATCTACACTAACGGAATACGCTCGCCTTCCATTTCACGCTGAACCGGGACACTTGAATGCAAGCCATTAGAATACGCATTGCTCTTTCCTGGCGACGAGGGCAAAACCGTAACGCTTTTGAGAGTGCGCGGAGGATGGGACTGAGCGGCATTGCAAGATAGTCCGCGCGATTATCTGATCTCAACGTTCTGACGGGTGCAGGGTAGAGCCGGGAATTGTGGCTCATCCTCTTCGCATACAAGGAGCGCTTCGAAGAATCTCGCGTACGGCCCTGCTCTCTCGGCTATTTGCTGATGCCGCTGCATCAGAAAGTGAAAACGAAGTGGAGAATAAGTCTCGAGTTCCAAGAGATATCCTTTCGTGTAGAGTTCGCCCGAATGAGCCGCAGCACGGATGATCAGCGACTTTGAATTCCTTCGAAGCAGTTCCTTGAATGGCGCGGAGCCGTTCGGAAGCGCATGCATCAGTTTCATCACGCTCTGCCCGAAGTTCAAGGTGCGGTTCGTTAAGTCATCGAGCGGCTCCCGTTCTGCTGCTTGTGAAAACAGATTGACGAATCCATGTTGGCGGTCCAGAGGCAAATCATCCAGATCGTCGGCCATTTGTAGCAGTACCCCCCATGCGAAAGCGAATCTAGCCTCACAATTGGTAAGCGATCCGGCCGCAAGATAGGCGTCAGCCAAGACCGACGTGCCTCCTTTCGCGAAAGTCAATTTCAGAAGGCTGATCTCGTCATCGTGAGCGCAACGTCCAAGTTGGCGGATACTATTTTCTTGGGCGTGATGGATGTCGAGCAGGCAGTCATAAACCTGAGGATAATCGCCCCGCGCATATTGGGACTCGATCAACGAAACAAGCCGCCAAACAACCTTCTCCAAGGCATCCGCAGGCGGGAATCCGTCCCCCGTCAACCGTCGCCGGAACCGCGAGCTGAAACCGAGCTTTGCTCGCCGGGAAACTCCAGCATCGTCCAGGTAATTGTCGCTATAGGGATAAAGCATGCTGTAAGCGAAGATTGCTGGGGTCAATTGGATGGGTTGACCCAGCAGTGGCTGCAGCCCACACGCCGTCCAGGCATTTCGGCAAGCTTGCAGAATCTCGCTTAAGCTCACAAATGTATCTAAACGCCGAGCGCACACAGACAGGTTCTTGCCGATTCTAGAGAAGTCGTCGCGCAGCATGGATTCAAGATAAGGATCATCGAGATCCAGCGCGAGACTGGCAAGCCGCGCTGCCGCGGACGTAAGCCGACTGTAAACTTCTTTGCGCTCCGATCTGGTCTCGGCTAGCTTCTGAGACTCGGTTTCAGCGATCTCGAGGGCACGATCGAACAGTATCTCGCGTTCCTGCTGCTCATCTTCAGTAAACTGGCGGCCAAGCGGTGGAAGTTCCTTGTTACTTTCTTTCCATGCAGCAATCGCTTCCTCAACAAAGGTCGCTGCTGTCGCTGGGCAATCTTCAGTCAATCGCATTCGTGTACAACCGGAGTACGAGAATTCCGTGCCGTATGTTTCATTGCCGGCTGTGAGCAAAGGTGCAGCACTGGGGGCGGTTGGCGACGCCTTCGGTCATCGATACCCGGCCGCTTGCAACTCGAAGAGCTCGGCGTATTGTCCCCTGAGTGCGAGCAGCTGCTCGTGCGTACCTCGTTCGAGAACCTCTCCGTCGTGCAGTACCAAAATTCGGTCGGCCATCCGGACTGTCGAAAACCGATGGGAGATCAGAACCGCAATTTTGTCCCGTGTCAGTTCGGCGAAGCGCTCGAAGACTCGATGCTCGGCCCGTGCATCGAGCGTTGCCGTCGGTTCATCGAGAATCAGTAACTGGGCGTCACGCATGTACGCACGAGCCAAGGCGACCTTCTGCCACTCGCCACCCGATAGGTCCACGCCATCGTTAAATCGTCGCCCAAGCATCTGGTCGAGACCATGTTCGAGCCCGGCCGCGACATCCGAGGCCAAGCTGAGCCGGGCCGCCCTTTCGATGCGTTCGCGGTCGTCGAAGAGATCGACGCGCCCTACGCCGATATTTTCCCATAGCAACATGTGGTACCGCATGTAATCCTGAAAAATCACGCCGACTTCACCGCGCCAATCATCGAGATCGTACTCCCGAAGATCTATACCATCGAGAAGAATCTCGCCTTCGGTTGGATCATACAGGCGCGCAATCAATTTGGTGATCGTCGTTTTTCCCGCGCCGTTTTCGCCGATGAGCGCGATGCGCTGGCCTGGATTTAGCCTGAAGCTAACGTCGTGCAAGGCGTCGCGCTCCGCGCCCGGATATTGAAAGCTGACCTTTCGAAACTCAAGCCCGCTCTTGATGGGCCGGGGGGCAGGAAGCGCACCCGGCTTTGAACGAATGCTCGGCTCCATGCGGAAAAACGCGAAAAGATCGTCCAGATACATGGCCTCTTCGCTGATGCTGGAAAAGCTAGACAGCACGCCTTCTATCAGACTTCGGCTTCGCGCGAAGCTCCCCGCAAGGAATGTCAGGTCGCCGACCGTAAGCGAGCCATGCAGCGTCCGATAGAGGATCACCACATAAGCGCCGTAGTAGCCCGCCGTCCCCACAAGCGCAAGCAAGGATCCCACACCCGCTCGCCGGATCACGAGTCGGCGATTTTCCTCATAGAACATGTCGGCCAGCCGCCGGTATCGCTCGGTCAAATGACGGCCCAAGCCAAAAATCTTCACTTCTTTAGCGCTCTCCTGGGTTGCCCCAAGCCATCGCAAATAATCAAGCTCGCGGCGTTGTGGCGTCCAGCGGAATAACAGAGAATAGCTGAGTGAAGCAAAATGAGTTTCGCCCAGAAACGCAGGCACCACGGCGCAAATCAGCATCAACAACAGCAACGGAGAAAATACGATGAGTGCCGATGTGAGCGTGATCAGCGTGATTAAATCTTGTGCCAGCCCCATTACCTGCGTCATGAGCTGCATCCGTCCCATCGTTTGCCGTCGGGCGCGTTCTAGCTTGTCGTAGAACTCCGGCTCCTCGAAGTGAGCCAAGTCGAGAATCGAGGCATGGCGCATGAGCTCTACGCTGACCCGATTCGTAAAACGATCCCCGAGCAGACTGTCGGCCAGTGCTACGGCGCGGCCCAGCAGATCTGAAGCTACGGCTAAGGCTAGCTCCACGGCAACCAGTCGCCAAACGAGCCCACTCTCGACATGGCCGCCGCGCACGCTGCGCACTACAGCATCGATAATCAGCTTTGAAATGTAGAGCGTCGCAAGGGGTAGAGCTGCACGCAAGAGCCGGCAGGAGACTGAAATGAAGGCGAGAAAGGGACTCGTGTCCCAGACCATCTTCAAAAGCGGCCTGACGTTTTCGAGAGCTTTGAGCCGCTCACGCCATGTGCGGTCGGGCGCTGGTTCAGAGCCGCGGGAACCGAAGGAAATCGAACCTGTTCTCACAAACGTTGCGCCTAACGCTCACTGTAGCGTCTATTGCATTTTTACCGCGAGGCTTCGTGAAACAAATCACTACGCGGAACCTTCCGCTTTTCAATGAGGCGACGCGCCCGCGCTAACTCCTCTGTTACAAGGTCCGCCAGTTGTTGATCGTTGCGGCGCAGGGCCTCGAAATGCGCATTTGCCGTCTCGTCGGAGCATTCCGTTAGCGGGCAACCCCAAAATCCACGCGCGCCTTTTGAGAAACTCTTGAACATACCTTGCGCCATTTCATTCAGTACAATACGAAGATGATTCCCCGACACGCCGCTTGAACGCAGTGCTTTTTGCGCCGCAAGAAATAGCGGAATCGGTACGGTTGTCGCGAGCAGCACCGCCGTGAAATAGAGATGTTTCGTGCCGGGACGAAGCTCTAAAGCGCGTGCCTCATTCAGTTCGAGGAACCGGCGCATTTGCCGGACAGCAGCGAGTTGCCCTTCGACCACAAACCACTTGCGGCCGCTATTAGGAACGTTGACGAGCGTTGCCACGGAGGCGCCACGCACTCTTAGCGGGTCCAGCACGCCTACGGAAAGCCAGCTCTCACACAGCACAAACGACAGACCCCTGAAAACCAGCTCGGATCGGCACAGTTCGTCAACAATGCGAGGCACCGCCGAATCCGGAACTCGCAGAAGAATCAATCGCGCCGCTTGCAAGCCTTCATAATTCGCGATTGAATAACCCGCCTTCAACAGATTTGAAAGCCGGCGTGCCACGCGCAGTGCCCTTGATTTGATAGGCCCAAGTTCTTCGGGTATCTTCGGCAGCCGAAGAACCGTCGAATTCGTTGAATTACCCTCGACTATCAGGCCAGCTTGCAACCGCTTCTTCATAAATGTTGCTTGCTTGCAGGGCTCTCATCCGATCACGGAAATGCGCAGCTTTCTCAAAGTCAAACGCTTTGGCCGCCTCTCGCATCTTCAGTTCCAATTCAATAATCAAGGCATCGCGTTGCTCGGACGTTAGCTCCCCGTCGAGTTCCGCGCCGGTGTTTAAGGGAACGGTGAAATAGTCAGCCTCGACCACCGCAACGAGGCTCATGTCAATTGGTTTGACGATTGTTTGCGGCGTTATGTTATTCGCTTCGTTATAAGCTTCCTGGAGTGCGCGCCTTCGGTCAGTCTCGCGAATGGCTCGCTTCATGCTTTCAGTCAGCACGTCACCGTAAAGGATGGCCCGCCCGTTCACGTTTCGCGCTGCTCGACCGATTGTCTGGATTAAAGATCCGCTCGATCGCAGAAATCCCTCCTTATCGGCATCAAGCACGGCAACCAGAGACACCTCCGGAAGGTCGAGTCCTTCCCGCAATAAGTTCACGCCAATTAGCACATCATACGCTCCGCGGCGCAAATCGCGAAGAATCTTAATCCGATCGAGCGTGCTTACCTCTGAATGCAAATACGCGCATTTCACTCCAACTTCGGTATAGTACTCGGCAAGATCCTCGGACATCCGCTTGGTTAGCGTGGTCACCAGGACGCGTTCATTTTGATCCGTTCGCAGCCGGATCTCGTTCAGCAAATCGTCCACTTGGCCCTTAATCGGACGAATGTCGATTTCGGGATCCACTAGACCCGTGGGCCTGATGATCTGTTCGACTACTACGCCCGCAGACTTGGTAAGTTCATACGGGCCCGGCGTAGCGGAAACATAGACCACTTGATTGACGCGGTTTTCGAACTCCTCGAAAGCGAGCGGGCGATTATCTCGCGCGCTTGGCAGACGAAAGCCGTAGTCGACCAGAATATTCTTCCGCGATCGATCACCGTGAAACATCCCTTGCAGTTGCGGGATAGTCTGATGACTCTCGTCGATGAATATCAGAGCATCATTCGGAAGATAGTCAAGCAGCGTCGGAGGAGCCTCACCCGGTAGCCTGCCCGAAAAATGACGGGAATAGTTCTCGATCCCGTGGCAGTAACCGATCTGCTTGATCATCTCGAGATCGAACATGGTGCGCTGGTAAAGCCTCTGTGCCTCAATCAACTTTCCGCTCGCTTCTACTTCCTTGTGCCACCATTGCAGCTCGTTCTCGATGCTTTGCATTGCCTGCTGCCGGGTCGGTCCGTCCATTACGTAATGCGTCTTGGGATAGATGGGTAAGCGCAGATACGTCTGTTTCACTTGGCCAAGGATTGGGTCGATTTGGCTCAGCGATTCAATTTCATCTCCCCATAATTCGATCCGGTAGGCGTTGTCGTCATATGTCGGATAAAGCTCAACCACGTCGCCGCGTACCCGAAATGTTCCGCGCCGGAAACCGTGATCGTTTCGCTCGTAAAGGATCTCTACCAGCCTCTGCACCAGCTCTTTTCGAGTGATGTGCTGCCCCTTTTCAAGCATCAACAGCATGCCGTAGTAAGCCTCAGGCGAGCCTAAACCGTAAATGCAACTGACGCTTGCAACGATCACGCAGTCACGCCGCTCGAATAGTGATCTGGTCGCGGAGAGGCGCAGCTTATCCAATTCGTCGTTGATGGTTGCTTCTTTCTCAATATAGATATCGCCCGACGGGATATACGCTTCCGGCTGATAGTAATCGTAGTAGCTGACAAAGTACTCGACTGCATTAGTCGGGAAGAAGCCCTTGAATTCATGGTAGAGCTGCGCAGCAAGCGTTTTGTTGTGGGCAAGAACAAGTGAAGGCCTGTTAAACGCCTCTATGATCTTGGCCATAGTGAATGTCTTTCCAGATCCTGTTACGCCTAGCAGAACTTGATGCTTGTCGCCGTCGGATATGCCGCGAGTGAGTTGCTGGATTGCGCTCGCTTGGTCTCCGCGGGGCTGATAATCCAGACTTAGCTTGAACGGCACGACCCTAGTATAGAAACAGCGGGGAAGGTGGTTAATCCGGTCTTGACCGAACCCTTGCCGCGGTTAATGAAGTGGCGGCAGCGCGTCAACGCGTTCGGTCTCGGCATTGAATTCGCAGCCGATCAGAGCGATACAGGCAATCAGGTACAGCCACACGAGAAGCACAATCACCGTTCCGAGGCTGCCGTAAAAAATATTGTAGTTTGCGATATGGGCGACATACCAGGCGAACCCGGCCGTCGCCAGCAGCCACAAGACAGTCGCCAGAATTGCGCCGGGCCAGACTCGCAGGAAGCGTGAAGCTGTCGCACTTCTTACGCGCTCCAGTTCCGGCCGATGGTTAGGGCCGAAGTAGTACAGCAGCCCCGTCACGAACGTTGTTGTGCAAAAGGCTAGTCCGTAACGAGCAAGGCGCCATAGGAATTGGACAGGCGCACTGATTTCACTTACCCGGGGAGAACCGATCCACTGGATAAGCGCAGCTTCGCCCCGGTCTCCGAAAATGATCAGCGACGATGCCCCAACCGCTGGAACGGCTGCTATCAGCACCAGGAACATTGCCATTCCCCGCTCTTTTAAAAAAGGACGTCCTGACGGTATGCGGTAGGCAGCCTGGAACCCTTCCATCAAGCTCATCATTGCACCCGATCCCGCCCACAAGGAGACGACCGTCGCCACTATCGGTAGCGTGCCCGGCTTTCCACTTTTCTCCCGGAGCCGCGACAGAATCAGTTCCTCCGTACCGGGAGGAACCACCTGCATCACAAAGGTCGCGATGACATGTACGACTGATTGCGCACGTGCTTGAATCAGAATCGCTGTGAGTGTCGTCAATATCGGAAATAACGACAACAAAAACGAGTACGCGGCGCCTTTGGCAATTCCGAAACAGTTGTCCTCATACGCGGCAATGAAGGCTCGGCGCAGCAGCCAAAACATACGAGCCGGCAGGTCAGGCTGGATGATTACGTTTGCGAATAACGCCTCAACAGGCTTTCTTTCGGGAGTTGTTCTCGCGTTATCCAGCATTAACCGCGGCTCCTCGCAGACGATGATAGCCGACTCTATACAACGTACAGGGACTACAGTTAGTTACAGGTCCTGCTCAAAGCTCCTGCGCATATCGCCCATGCAAGTGTTTGAACTGACACGCCGTCTGATCGACATTGAATCGATTACTCCAAATGAGCGCGAAATCGGCGATTTCCTTTGGGAGCATTTATCAAACATGGCTCGACGGTTCAACGGGCGAGTGGAGCGCATGGCGGTCGAGAGGGACCGCGACAATCTCTTTGCGCGCTTTGATGAACCGGCTGTGGTGCTCTCCACGCACATGGATACAGTTCCGCCATTTATTCCTTCGCGCGAAGACGACGATTGTATCTGGGGACGCGGCGCATGTGACACTAAGGGCATCATTGCGGCGATGATCACGGCGGCTGAACAGCTGCTGACTACTGGTCGGCGTAATTTCGGGCTGCTTTTCGTGGTCGGTGAGGAGCGCAACAGCGCCGGCGCGCACGTAGCCGCAAGGAATCCTTGTGGCAGTAAGTTCCTGATCAACGGAGAGCCTACCGGGAACAAGCTCGCCCTTGGGTCGAAAGGTGCGCTGCGATACGAAATTTTGGCACACGGGCGCATGGCTCATTCTGCCTATCCAGAACTTGGTGAGTCGGCCATCGATAAGCTTCTCGACGCACTCGAGCGCATTCGGCGCATTGAGCTGCCAATCGATGAACTGCTTGGCCCAAGCACGCTCAACATAGGAACAATCACTGGCGGACGCGCGCCAAACGTCATCTCCGACGAAGCCCGTGCCGAGATCATGATCCGTGTTGTAGGAGATGTGGCAAAGCTCCAGAACCAAATTGCGGCTGCTGTGGGCCCGGATGCGGAAGCACGAGAAATCTTGCTGATTCCGGCCGTGCATCTGCGTCCCTTGGAAGGCTTTTCGACCACTGTAGTAGCGTTCACTACCGACATCCCGGCATTCGGGGCGGCCTGGGGCGAAGCTTTTCTGATCGGTCCGGGCACTATCCACGTCGCGCATACAAGTGAGGAGCGAATACCCAAATCAGAACTGATTGAAGCGGTCGGCTTATACCGGCAACTTGTCGAGAGACTTGGGCAAGGCATATGACATCCATCGACGTGGGCATTCTTGGCGGGACTGGCATGGTGGGTCAGCATTTCATTCGTTTTCTCCAAAACCATCCCTGGTTTAATCTGACGTGGCTGGGCGCGAGCGATCGGTCTGCTGGTAAAAAGCTAAAAGATGCGACCGAGTGGCGTCTGGACGGCGACATGCCCGCTCCCGCTGCCGCGATCGTCGTCTCTGATTCGAAGCCGGGCAATGCTCCGCGGCTCGTATTCTCAGCTATGGATGCTTCGGTAGCCACCGAGATTGAGCGCGAGTTCGCACAAGCGGGCCACGTTGTCGTTTCCAATTCGCGCAATCACCGCATGGAATCCGATGTTCCGTTGCTGATTCCGGAAATCAACCCGGGACATCTTTCGCTTATCCATGCTCAGCAGAAGAATCGCGGCTGGAAAGGCATGATTGTTACGAATCCAAACTGCTCGACTATCGTGCTGAGCCTGGCGCTCGCTCCTTTGGTGCAGTTCGGAATCGAGCGTGTGATTGCGGCGACGTTGCAAGCCGTTTCCGGTGCCGGTTATCCGGGCGTGCCTTCCATCGACATACTCGCAAACGTGATTCCTTACGTAGGAGGCGAGGAGGAGAAGATCGAACAAGAGACGCAGAAGATCTTGGGGGGTATTTCAAACGGTCAAGCCGTGCCGCTAAACACGCGTGTAAGTGCACATTGCCATCGCGTTGCGGTTGCAGATGGGCATACGGTCGCGGCATCGGTTGAATTCTCGTCGGCACGAGCTATACAAGATGTCCAGCACGCGATCGAGCATTTCCGCGGACTCCCGCAGGAACGGAACCTGCCGAGCGCGCCCCCGCGACCGCTTATTTACATGCCACAGCAAGATCGCCCGCAGCCTCGCCGTGATGTCTCCCGCGAGAATGGAATGAGCGTGTTTGTTGGCCGTCTGCGAAAGTGTCCTGTCCTCGACGCGAAATTTGTTGCATGTGGCCATAACACGATTCGCGGAGCGGCGGGGGCTGCGGTGCTCAATGCCGAACTCATGGTATCTGAAGGATTCCTGGATTAGGTAACACGGATGATCGTAATGAAGTTCGGCGGGACCTCCGTCGAATCACAGGAGGCAATCGCGCGTGTTACCCACATCGTGCAAAGCTACGGGCATCGTAAGCCAATCGTAGTTGTGTCTGCGATGGGCGGCACGACAAATAAGTTGCTCAAGGCGGGTGCGGAAGCTGAAGCGGGCCGCCGCGAGCAGGCGCTCGGGTTAGTGGACGAACTACGGGCTCATCACCTGAGACATGGGCTCGCGCTGGCCGGTGCAGCAGCCGCCGAGTTGGATCGTTTTATCCGCGCGCATTTCGACTGGCTGGATGACTTGGTGAAGGGCCTGTCCATCGTTGGTGAACTCTCGCCGCGCTCCATGGACGCAATTGCGAGCGTCGGCGAACGCCTGTCGAGCTTGATCGTTACTTTTGCATTTCGCGCCGCCGGCATGCCCACCCAGTACGTAGATGCGCGCCGGGTTATTGTCACTGACGACCGTTTCACACGAGCACAGCCCTTACTAGAACAAACGTACGCTCTCCTACAGGAAAATGTACGGCCGTTTGCGGACACATCGATTGTGGTGATGGGCGGCTTCATCGGTTCAACGCAAAACGGACAGACAACCACGCTCGGCCGCGGTGGTTCGGATTACACTGCGTCCATAGTTGCGGCGGGTATTGACGCAGAGGAGATTCAGATCTGGACCGATGTCGATGGAATGCTCACAGCAGACCCGCGGATTGTTCGAGACGCGAACCGCGTGAAAAGCATCTCCTTCGCGGAGGCAGCGGAAATGGCTTACTTCGGCGCCAAGGTGCTCCATCCGGCTACCGTCCTTCCGGCTGTTGAAAAGAATATTCCCGTGTTGATCCTGAACTCCCGGCGTCCTGAAGCTCCGGGCACCCGAATTACGTCTCAGCCATTGCCATGTATGAATGCCGTCAAGTCGATCTCATGTAAGCGGGACATTACGGCGGTCAACGTTCAATCGACACGGATGCTCATGGCGCATGGTTTTCTACGCCGTATATTCGAAATTTTTGATCGCTATGCGACCAGCGTCGACATGGTTTCAACCTCCGAAGTCAGCGTTTCTCTTACGATTGACAATCGCGACAAGTTACAGCCGATTTGCGAGGAGCTTCGACAATTCGCGGAGGTCACGACAGAGGACGGACAAGCGATTGTGTGTCTTATCGGAGAGAATATCCGGCACACGCCCGGAATTGCGGGCCGGGTATTTCAGGTTCTCAGAAAGAAAAACGTACGCATGATTTCGCAAGGCGCGTCAGAGCTGAACCTGGGTTTGGTCATTTCGGAAGGCGATCTCAAGGACGCGGTCCAAGCGCTGCACGACGAGTTTTTCTGCGAGCTCGATCCGGCTGTTTTTGATTGAAAAGTTATGGGCGCCACGAAGAAGCTTGCTCTGGTCGGGTACGGCAGAATGGGGCGGCTGATTGAGCAGCTTGCGCCACTGCACGGCTTTGAGGTTGTTCTACATCTCGACTCAAAGAGCAACGCGAATAGCGCTGGAATCAACCCCGAAACACTTGCGAATGTAAATGCTGCGATTGAGTTCACCACGCCCGATGCCGCGCCATCAAATTTGAAGCGCCTGGCCGAAGCCAAAATTCCTGCAGTCACAGGAACCACGGGATGGCTCGATCATTTGGGAGGTGTAACGAAAGCAGTCAATGAGAACGGTACGGGTTTGGTTTGGAGTCCGAACTTTTCGGTGGGCGTAGCGGTATTTCGCAGACTAGCAAGCGTCGCCGCCGAGCTCCTGAGCCGTCAGGGCGACTACGGCGCTTGGGCCTGGGAAATCCACCATGACGCAAAGAAAGATGCGCCATCGGGAACCCTCCTGCAGCTATTGCGAACCATGCAGCAGAGCGGCTACACGAAAAAGATCGACGTTAGCTCCAACCGCGCGGGTAAGCATCCGGGCACGCATGAGATCGGATTCGACTCGGCTGCTGATACGATCACGCTGCGGCACGTCGCGCGTAGCCGCGATGGTTTTGCGCAAGGGGCCCTGAAAGCCGCACAATGGATTCTGGACCGCAAGGGAGTCTACCCCTTTGAGGAGGTCCTGTTCGGGAAAGACGAGAGATATTAGTTGCAAATCTCGTGTGGGAGGAACTGAATTATGTTCACGGGTTGTGGAACCGCGTTGGTCACTCCATTTCGGCCGGATCGGTCGCTGGACGAAGCTGGCTTACGGGCTCTTGTCAACCGTCAGATCGACGCCGGCATTGATTTTTTGGTGCCTTGCGGCACAACTGGTGAAAGCCCCACTCTGACCCATGAAGAGCATATTCGTGTCGTCCAGATTACGATTCAGGAAGCTCGCAATCGCATTCCGGTCCTAGCGGGGGCGGGGGGCTATGACACGGCCAAAGCAGTTCAACTGATCCCGGAATTAAAAAGCATCGGCGTATCGGGAATTTTGTCCGTCACTCCCTATTACAACAAGCCCACGCAGGAAGGAATCTATCAGCACTTTCGCGCTATTGCGGAATCAACTTCGCTTCCTGTCGTTATCTATAGCGTCCAATCGCGAACCGCCGTCAATGTTGAACCCGCTACCGTCGCTCGTCTTTCCGAGATCGATAATATCGTTGGCATAAAGGAGGCATCGGGCAGCATTTCGCAGATGGCCAGTATTCTTACTCGCGTATCTGAGTCGTTTCTTGTGCTGTCCGGTGACGATGCAGTCACGCTACCGCTGATCGCTCTCGGCGGGAAGGGCGTAATATCTGTTGTTTCAAATCAAATACCTTCTGAATTCGGCCGGCTTACGCGTGCCGCACTGAATGGAGATTTCGCGCAAGCGCGACAGTTGCAGCGGAGATACCAAACCCTGATGGAGATCAATTTTGTCGAAACGAGTCCCGGGCCCGTGAAATTCGCTATGGCACGAATGGGACTTCTTGAACCGGTATGGCGGCTGCCCATGGTTAGTCCACAGCCCGCATCTCAGCAGAAGATTGAGGCGGTACTCGAAGCCCTGGGCTTGCTTTCGGGAGTTCGTGTTTGAGCCATTCCCCCGATCTGCTGAGAATTCGGGAGAGCATTGAAATCCTATTTGGAAAAAAACCTGCCTATTATTCAGTCGAAGAAAAACAGCTATTCCACGATTTCCGTGATCTGCTAAATCGGGGCGTTATTCGATCCGCGGAGCCCGATGGATCGCAACCTGCGGGATGGCGAGTGAATAGTTGGGTTAAGAAGGGCATTCTGCTCGGCTTCAGCATGGGCAACATTGTCGAAATGCCGGGGCAGGGCAGCCCTTCGCAGTTTTTCGATAAATCTACTTATCCATTAAAGAAGTTCAGCGCCGAAGACGGCGTGCGCATCGTGCCGGGTGGCTCCAGTGTTCGCGACGGCTGTTACGTCGGCCGAAGCGTCACTTGCATGCCGCCCATGTACATCAATGTCGGCGCATACGTTGCTGACGGAACCATGATCGATTCGCACGCTCTGATTGGAAGCTGCGCTCAAATTGGATCTAACTGCCATATCTCCGCTGCTTCGCAAATTGGCGGCGTTCTCGAACCCATTGGCGCGCTCCCCGTAATCGTTGAAGACGACGTGCTGGTCGGGGGCAATTGTGGGATCTATGAGGGCACAGTAGTAAAGAATGGAGCGGTGCTCGGCAGTGGCACGATTCTAAATCGTTCAACGCCCGTCTACGATTTGGTACGGGCAATTGTGCACCATGGGGGCAGCGATGGGCAGCTCATCATTCCGGAAAGAGCGGGGGTGGTTTCTGGCTCCCGGCATGTCCAGTCCGGTCCAGGAAAGGAGTGGGGTGTCTCGCTCTACACGCCGGTAATCGTGAAGTACCGCGATGCACGAACAGACGCCAAGATTCAATTGGAAGATCTACTACGTTAGCTACGTATCTAGCGGATCACCCGAAAACTGCTGGCGCGCGACTCGACCTAAAAAAAACGAAATCAGATCGCGAGGGGCGAATCACTCTACTGTGGGGCTGTAACGTTCCGCATACAACGAACAAAAATACAGGAGACGCTAAGAGTGGATTATAAGGACGCCGTTAAAGATATGGTAACTTCAGACCCGCGACCTGGGGCGCGAGAAGAACATCGGGAAGGGCCGATTGCACGGAGTATTGAACAGCAAACCGCAAAGCTGCCCTCCGACTTATTCTTATGGGCCGCGCTCGCCTCAATTGGCACTTCGCTGTTTTTCCAATTGACAGGCGACGAGAGGAAAGCGACTTTCGTGGGCCACTGGGCTCCAACCTTCCTGACGCTAGGGATCTATAACAAGCTCGTTAAGCTGCACGGCTCGGAAGGTGTGTAGCCTGGTATAGGTTTACTTCTGGCCAGTGCGGCGCGTGGCTTTCTTGTTCACGCTTCGTCTTCCGTTTCGATCAGCGGCGCCGCGGATCTGCGCATCTGAACTCACAGGCTTTTTCAGATTGGAAAGGCTTTTCCGCAAAGCGTCCGTGATATCGACGACGTTTGCTTGCCTGCTGTGTTCAACTTTGGCCAGCGGCTTACCTTCAACTTTATTCGCAATCATTGATTCGACATTCTCTCGATAAGTATCGCGATATTTCTCTGGCTCGAACGACGCGGCAAGGGAGTGGATCAGTGTCTGCGCTAGGGCAAGCTCCTTCGGTGCGACCATACTGGTATCCGCCCGGTACTCTTCGTCCGCCCGGACTTCAGAAGTGAAGTACATGGTATGCGAAATGATTCCCGTTTTGCCGGGGCGCAAGGCTACAATATACTCGCGGCTGTGCATTGCAAATTTTGCGATTGCAACCAGCCCAGTCAGCTGTAAGGCTCGGTAAAGAAGCGCATAAGCCTTTTCTCCCGCTTCCTCAGGTCTGACGTAATACGAAGTCTCGAAATAGATGGGGTCGATATCGGAAAGTTGCACAAACTCCTGGATTTCCATCTCCGTTGCCGTTTTGGGAGCAATGCTCTTCAGTTCTTCCGGCTCGACCGTAACAAAGCGGCCTTTGTCGTATTCGTATCCTTTAACGACGGAGCCCTTCGAGACTATTTCGTCGGTTCCCTTTCGAACTGAGACCTGTTGGACAGGCGCTAAAACCGGCTGTTGCTCGACCGGTCTTTGAGGTCCGGGAAAGGTTCTGACCTCTGGCTCGGAATTGGTTGGCCGCGCCGAAGAACGTAATGTCTCGGGACGTAATTGCGGCCTAGTCGTGACCGATCCAGCCGTGTCCGGCGATTGCGGACCGGGCGCGGTCTCACGGTCTTCGCGGTAAAGCCTGCGGAAGCTGATCCTCTCGGGTCGCGCCGCGCGGAACAATCGGACAGGAATCGAAATCAACCCGAATGTGATGAAACCACGCCAAACCGTGCTTGCCATATAGGTCCCACAAAGTGGGATATTGCCTGACCCAAACTGTTTCAACAGATCAGTTGAGCTGGTCGGAGGTTTGTTGCAGTGCCAACAGTCTTGGACTGTTTGGACGCAACCGGCCCGGCGGGTACAACGTCCCACCCGCTGTTATACTGAGCTTTCCCCGGGGTCTTAATTGGATTGAGAAAGTACAAAACGGCTATTCTTTTCTTACTGTCCGCCTTGCTCACAAAGGCGCAGACCTTTAGCGACGGCCAAGCAGCGCGGGCAGTCATAGGTCAGTATTCGTTTACTTACGCGAACTCTTCCCCATCGCGGCAGATCATTGGCGGCGCAAGTGGGCTGGCTTACGCAGACGGAATGCTGTTCGTAGCGGATTCGAATCGTGTCGGGGCACTCCCGCAAAACAATCGTGTGCTCATGTTCAATGCAGGCCAAATTCCTTCGCCTGATACCGATGTGGCTTTACTGAAGCCCTTCAATCCCTACTGTTATTTGTGCGGTTACCCGGCTCAAAATGTCTTGGGACAGCCCAACTTCACGACAGACACTTCCGTCTCGCCTGTAACCGCTCAGACGATGCTAACTGCGACGGCGGTTGCGACGGATGGGCATATCCTGGCGGTTGCCGATACGGACAACAATCGCGTGTTGATCTGGACGTCCATTCCGACAACCATCGACGCACCCGCGAACATCGTGCTTGGGCAATCAGACTTTACTACGAGTCAGAGTACGACCGCGATTACCGCTCAGAGCCTTCGCGGTCCGCAGGGGGTTTGGATCCAGAATGGAAAACTATTTGTCGCCGATACGCAGAATTTCCGCGTGTTGATTTGGAATAATATCCCG
This sequence comes from Bryobacteraceae bacterium, assembly GCA_051003475.1. Lineage (GTDB taxonomy): Bacteria > Acidobacteriota > Terriglobia > Bryobacterales > Bryobacteraceae > Bog-105. Next base: position 7,304 of record JBPCLH010000184.1, on the reverse strand, counting down.
ACCCAAAACGGCCAAGCAGCCGATCTTGAGTTAGGACAGCCAAATTTTAACAGTGCGAACCAGCCGCCGGTTAAGCAATCCAATCCTACGGCCGCTGCGAATCAATTGTTGAATCCTGTATCGGTGACTTCAGACGGAATCCGATTGTATGTCGCTGATCTTGGCTTTAATCGGGTGCTGATCTGGAATGATATTCCGACCACGATGGACCAACCCGCCGACGTCGTGGTCGGGCAGCCCGATATGACAAGCACTGCGGCGAATAACGGCGCAGCCCTCTGTTCCATTGGAGCAAACGCGGAGTGCGAAAAAACGCTGAATTTTCCGCGATTTGCGCTGTCAGACGGCACTCGGCTGTTCATCGCCGATAGCGGAAATGACCGCGTCCTGATCTTCAACTCAATTCCAACCAGCAACGGAGCCGGGGCTGATACAGTGCTAGGCCAGCCAGACTTTCGTCACGACGTAGTCACGAACCAAACGACTTCTGTCTTTACTACTGCTGTCGACAACACCGGGAGCGTTGACACTGTCCCTTCGCCCATGTCTCTAGCTTTCGATGGGACAAATCTTTACGTCAGCGATCCATTCAATCGCCGGGTACTAGTCTTCACGCCCGGGAATACTTTGTTGCCTCCCAAATCTGTCCTAAACCACGCAAGCGAGATTATTAGGCAGGAGGGCGTCGTAACGTTGTCGGGCACAATTGCGGCTAAGGATACAGTGACCGTTACCATTGCCGGAAAGGCCTACACGTACACGATACTGAGCACCGACACCCTGGCATCCGTGGCGCAGGCACTTGTGAAGGCAATCAACACCGGAAAGGGAGATCCCAACGTCACGGCTATGCTCGGACCGCTTTCCGGCGTTGTGTATTTGAGTTCGAAGAGCACCAATCTTCCCTTCGATGCCATTTCGCTTGCTGCGACGACTTCGAATGCCACAGACATAGTTGCAACCGCGTCCGGCGCCTACTTGACGGCGGGTACGGCGGCAACCGTCGCGCCGGGAACGCTTGTTGAGATCAATGGAATCAATCTCTCGGATAACACCGCTACAACCCCGCTTACTGGTATTCTGCCCATCCGCTTAGGCGGCACTGAAGTCTTCATGGACGGTTTTCCGGTTCCGGTGTGGATGGTTTCGCCTACACAAGTGATTGCGCAGGTGCCTTACAGTTTTGAGGACAGAACCAGCAGCAGCGTGTACGTCCGCACGCTGCACAATGACAGCAGCATCACTGTCACAAATGCGACTCCCATCGCGATTTCCCCGGCCAATCCGGGTTTGTTTAGCGCGCCGACATCTGCCGGTGAGCCTCGGCCTTGGCCGGCTTCCAACGCGACGCATCAGCCTTACAATCCCTCCGTGGTCGTGTCTATCGACGGAACTGTGAATGCAGGTGATACCGCGACGATCTCAATCAATGGCCGCAAGTATAACTACACTGTCAAAGCCGGTGATCTCTTGGGGACCATTAGAGACGGTTTGATTGCGGCTATCAATAGCAAGCCCGATCCGCAGGTGAGCGCCTTCAGAGGAGGAGCATTCACGCGTGTCGTCTTGGTTGCTCACCAGGCCGGCCAAGCTGGAACTGGCATACCCATATCGGGAGCTGTTAGTTCGGGTGCCAAACTCACTGTGACTGCATATAGCGCCAAAACGTGCTGTGCGGTTACGACTGGCTCTCTGATTACGCCCGCAAATCCGGCAGTACCGGGAGAATTAATTTCGCTGACAGCGACAGGATTAGGTTTGCTGCCACGCCCTGCCGTAGGGTCCCAAGTCGCAGGTGTACCCTATACGGGACCACAACCGAATTCCGTTCGCAATTCTGTGAGCGCCACCGTAAACGGCGCGACGGGTCAGGTGCTCAGCGCGGGTTTAGCGCCATTCTCCTTCGGCATTTATCAGGTCCAGATAGTGTTGCCGGCAAAGCTGCCAACCAACCCGGCCGTTCAGGTTTACGTCGCACAAAACGCTTTCATCAGCAATATTGTGACGATCCCGGTCGGTCCGGCCGCGGCAAACGGAGGAGGGTCCGGAGCATCGTCAGGTGTTACCTTCGCGGCGAATCCTCCCACGATAACGGCAGTTTCCGGCACACATTCAGGTAGCACGACTTTGACATGGAACGGCGCACCTGGTCCGGTATTGGTGTATATGGGAGATCCGGCGCACGGTGGAGCATTCCTGGCGAACGGCGATAGTGCTGGGGTTGCTGCTGTGAGCTCTGTAACGGATGGAACGACTTTCTTCTTACAGAATGCCGCGAACCCAAATCCCACCAGTTTCGCGGCCACGCTCGCAACCGTCACCGTTCATGTTGAGAATTCGCAAGTCGCCAGCGACTTTGACGGTGACGGTAAAGCCGATTTCTCGGTGTGGCGCCCCTCGAATGCGACTTGGTTCATTCTCCCAAGTAGTACTCATATTCCGTATTCGCAGCAATGGGGTCTCCCCGATGACATTCCAATCATGGGCGATTTTGACGGCGATAGCAGGACCGACTTCGCCGTGTGGCGCCCCTCGAATGCGACTTGGTATTTGATGCTGACGAGCAACTCGGCTCCTGTCGATTTTCAATTAGGCCTTTCTGGCGATGTTCCCTTGACGGGCGATTTCGATGGCAAGGGAAAAGACGAGATTGCCGTCTGGCGTCCCTCCAGCGGGACCTGGTACGTAATACCGGGCGATTACCCCGCATCTCCGGTGATCGTTCAACAATGGGGCTTGCCTGGCGATGTGCCGGTATCTGCCGATTTCGATGGCGATGGAAAGACCGATTTTGCCGTTTGGCGTCCGTCGATAGCCACCTGGTTTATCGTTCCCAGCGCTACGGGGATTCCGTATTCGCGCCAATGGGGTCTGGCAGGCGATATCCCGGTGCCGGCTGATTTTGATGGAGATGGGAAAGCCGATTTGGCCGTTTGGCGTCCGGCGACAGCCACTTGGTTTATCGTTCCCAGCGGTACAGGGGTTCCGTATTCGCAGCAGTGGGGATTTCCCGGCGATGTTCCATTGCCACTCGACTTTGACGGTGACAAAAAAGCTGACTTGACCGTCTGGCGCCCCTCGAACGGTACCTGGTTTATCATCCCGAGCGGCACAGGGGTTCCTTATTCGCAGCAATGGGGCCTGCCGGGCGACATTCCCAACTAAAATTCGGGTATGCACATCAAAAAACAGCGTCTACTGACGCCTGGACCAACGCCTCTTTTGCCTTCGGCTCTGCACGCCATGATGGGTTCCGATATCCATCATCGGACCGAAGATTTCCGTAACCTATACAAGCAGGTTTTGGCGGACCTGAAGGAGGTGTTGAGCACATCGAACGATGTCCTCGTATTGGTCGCCTCAGGTTCTGGTGGGCTGGAGGCAGCCACACAAAACTTCTTCTCGCCGGGGGATGAAGTACTGGTATGCTCTGCCGGTAAATTCGGCGAGCGCTGGGTCGAGATTATGAAGGCTTGGGGCATGCAAGCCACCATCCTGACCGCTGCTTATGGTCAGGCGGTGCAACCCGAGGCAGTGACGGAAGCGCTCGATCGAAACAAGAGTATACGAGGTGTATTCGTCCAGGCTTCAGAAACCTCGACCGGCACACAGCACGATATCGCCGCCATGGGTAAGGCTGTTCAAAAGACGGAATCGATTTTCGTGGTCGATGCAATCACCGGCATCGGTACCATGCCGCTGGACATCGACGGTTGGGGATTGGACGTAGTGGTTGCGGGATCTCAGAAGGCGTTCATGATTCCTCCCGGATTGGCTTTTCTTGCTATCAGCCCGAAAGCGTGGTCGCTCGGCAACAGAGCCAGTGCGCCTCGCTTTTATTTCGATCTGAAGAGAGAAAAGAAGAATGCCGCGAATGGAGAATCCGCCTGGACGCCCAACACGGCTTTGCTGCTGGCGCTGGCAGAGGCTCTGAAGTTTATTAAATCGATTGGAATGGACAAGTTGATCGAAAACGCGCAATTGCTTGCAGCAGCAACGCGCAGAGCTGTAACGGAACTCGGCCTCGAGCTATTTTCGAGCTCGCCGGGTTCTTCGGTGACTGCGGTTCGGCCTCCGGCAGGCATGGATTCGGGCGTCATTGTCAAGGAATTTCGCAGCCGCTTCAACGCGATCATCACGAACGGGCAAGGATCCATGAAAGGACAGATTTTCCGGCTCGCGCATCTCGGCTATTTCGATTTTCATGATCTTTTCGCGATTATTGCGGAACTGGAAATCATTCTCGCAGCCCAGGGTTATCCCGTTCGGTTCGGCACAGGCGTTGCCGCGGCGCAGAACGTCTACGCCGAGGTTGCGCTTCCCAAAGAGGCCGTCGCGCTGAACTGAACAAGCGCCTGGCTCCTTTTGCGCGTTTGACGAAAAGCATAGATGAAAATTCTCGTTGCTGAACCGCTGACACCGGCTGCGATGGACTCGTTGCGTGCTCAGCCTGGATGGGAAGTTGTCGTAGCTGACCCGAAGACCTACGAAAACCACCTTAGTGACTGTGATGCGTTGCTGGTACGCAGTGCGGTCAAGGTGACGAGCGAAGTGCTCCGGAAGGCTCCGAAGCTCAAGCTCATCGGGCGGGCAGGCGTCGGAGTGGATAACGTAGATCTTGCCGCAGCAACTGCAGCTGGCGTACTCGTTATGAACACGCCGGGCGGGAATGCAGTTTCCGTCGCAGAGCACACGCTCGCGCTTATGCTTTCAATGGCACGTTCGGTGCCGCAGGCCAGCGCCTCTACGAAAGCAGGCCATTGGGAGAAAAAGAAGTTTCTGGGCAATGAGCTTCGAGGTAAGACTCTGGGCGTAGTGGGCCTGGGGAGTATTGGGCGCGAGGTCTTAAAGCGAGCAAAAGCCTTCGAGATGCATGTCGTTGGAAACGATCCTTATGTCAGTTCGCACACGGCCCACGATCTGGGTATCGCGCTTGTGTCCTTGCCTGAGCTCTATGCCACGAGCGACTACATCACTCTGCATGTGGCGCTGACTCCAGAGACTGACCATATGCTGAACGCTGGGGCGTTCGCGCAAATGAAGGTCGGAGTCCGCATCATCAACTGCGCGCGAGGCGAACTAGTCGATACAGTAGCGCTGCGGAATGCGATCGAAAACGGCACTGTGGCTGGCGCGGCGCTCGATGTCTTCGAGAAAGAGCCGCCCGGTAAAGATCCGTTATTCGGGTTGGAGGCAATCGTCGTAACGCCTCATATTGCGGGTTCGACAGAGGAAGCGCAAGAGATAGTTGGGATTCGGATCGTTCAGCAGATCATTGAGTACCTCACAACCGGTGTGGCGCTGAATGCGGTCAACATGCCTGCGCTCACGGCAGAGCAATATCGAACACTGGGGCCGTATGTTGATCTCAGCGAGCGGCTAGGTGTGTTTCTGAGCCATATATCGGTAGGCAACCCGCATACAATCCGGTTTGTCTACTTGGGGCGGTTGGCGGACCACAATACTCAAATTTTGCGGAATGCCGGCTTGGCTGGCGTTCTGAGCCGATCCATGGAATACCGCGCGAATCTGGTCAATGCCATGCAGATCGCCACACAACGCGGTTTCCGGGTGGTCGAGCAGCGCGAACCGGGGCGTTCGCACATGGACTCGATCCGAATGGAATTGGAGTCGGACGCAGGTACGTTTTCAGCGGTCGGCGCCGTGGTCCTGGACAAGCCACGCCTGCTGCAGGTGGAAGGGATTTCGTGCGAAGCAACGCTCGACGGCAATCTGATGTACTCGAAAAGCGAAGACGTACCAGGCGTAATCGGCTATTTAGGCACCGTGCTCGGACGCAATGGCATCAATATCGCCAACTTTGCTTTGGGACGCGAGGATATGGCAACAAGTTTGGAGCGCAAATCTAGCGAACCACTGACTGCCATTTCCATCGTCGAGACTGACGAGCCCGTTAACGAGGTCGTTATCGCGCAGCTTTTCGAAAATAAGGCGTTCAGGTTCGTGCGACGTGTCGCCTTTGGACGATAGACTCCGCACATGCCCATCTAAACGTGCGGTTCACCCCAACCGCCGCCGCCAGGGGTCTCGACGCGCAGGACCGTACCAGCATCACATTGCATATTGCACTTGCCGGGTAGTTCTCGTTCTACTCCGTGTTCAACAAGTACGTTGCGGCCCTTAGCTCCGGGATAACCGCCATTCAGACCATAGGGTGGGAGGACGCGGCGTTCTGTCAAAAGGGTCACTTCAGATGGTCCCAGAAATTCGATTTCGCGTATCAGGCCGTCACCACCGCGATGGTCCCCTTTACCACCCGAGTTCCCGCGATACCCGTACCGGACCACCCGCAGCGGGTACGCGTACTCTAAGGCTTCGATCGGCGTATTCAGCGAATTGGTCATGTGCGTGTGAATCCCGGAAACGCCATCTGCGTTCGGGGCCGCTCCCGAGCCCCCAGCAATGGTCTCGTAATAGGCATACGCCTCGCCGGTCCTTGGATCGATGCCGCCAATCGTCACATTATTCATCGTCCCTGAACTTGCGGCAGGAACCCGATCCGGCAAGATTTCCGAAAAAGCTCGCAAAAGCACGTCGACAATGCGTTGAGATGTCTCTACGTTACCTCCCGCCACAGCCGCCGGTGGACGAGCATTTACGACCGTTCCCTCCGGGATGATGACTTCGATAGGCCGCATGAGCCCTGCAGTCGGCGCGGGCTCGTCGCTGAGTAAGCACCGGAAGACGTAAAATGTCGCCGAATAGGTAATGGCAAATACTGCGTTAAGGCTGCCTTGCACTTGTGTGGCGGAGCCTGTGAAATCCACCCGCGCTCGGCCGTGCGCCGGATCGGTCGTTATCGTCACGCATATCTTTACCGGTTGGTCGGTGATGCCGTCATTGTCCAAGAAATCTTCGGCGTGGAATTCCCCTTCTGGCAAGCGCGCTAGCTCTGTTTTCATTAACGCCTCGGAGTGATTCAGAAGCGAGGCAGCATTCGCCTGCATCCGCTCAAGGCCGTATTTCTCGATCATTTCCGTCAAACGCTGAACACCTATGCGGCACGCGCCGATTTGGGCCGTTAAGTCACCCTCACGTTCCCGAGGCGTGCGTACGTTATTAAGGATCAGCGATAACAGACTCTGGTTCAAAACACCCCCACAAACAAGCTTGAGCGGCGGAATGCGAAGCCCCTCCTGCCAGATTTCGCGGCACAGCCCTATGGATCCGGGAAACGTGCCTCCCACGTCAGCAGGATGTGCGCGGTTCGAAACAGAAAAGGCCGGCTTATTCTTGTTTGAAGTGAAGACAGGCATTACCAGGGTGACATCGGGGAGATGCGT
>JBPCLH010000183.1:0-25584 GCA_051003475.1 Bryobacteraceae bacterium | reverse complement strand
AGCAAATGCCGCCTCAGAATGGCGACTTTCTCTTCTGCGCTGTAATGCTTCCGTTGCTTCTTCATGCGTTCTCCCCGTTATCTTAACGGCGGAACGCTCTCTCCATTTCCAGCTGAGGCAGGATACAGTGACCCCGCCGAGCGTGGTTGCGGTAGCTGGAGCGAGCGCATTCGCGTAACCGCTTCCTACGCCTGCCCACGTGTTCGGCGAGGCGCATGAGTATATGTTTGCGCCAATAGGCGCTGCGGTATTGAAAAAGAGCTGTCCCACTTGACAGGTCGAGGGCAAGCTCGAGCCTTGAGTTAATGGTCTCGTGAAAGGGAAATTCGAGAAATCGGCGTTGCGACCTTGCGTCGAGAGATTAAGGGTAGTATTTGTCTGGCCGAAAGCCGGAATCACCAGTGAGACGAGAAGAACGATGCCATGACGAGTAAGCATGAAATTGCTGCAACCTCGTTCGAAAAGATCTCATGGGAGGATTCGGCCAAGCAGGAAAATAAGTTCTAAATTACTGAGTGGATTGCTATAAACCGCTTACACGATCCGTGTGACCGTCGATGTGATCGTGGGCGCCACAATTCGGTCGATACCTGTTAGCAGGGCCGCCAGGTCAAGTACCGCACCAGATCATCGTCCGTGTGCGCATCGGCCCCGATCACGCGGGAATCCGGATCTAGCTCGGCGAAAATGGTTTGCGGGACGAGGTTGTACCGCATATTGCGCTCTACTGGAACGCCTGCTTCGACGGCACGATCGAGAAGATCTCGATAACGCTCCAGCTCGGTTTCGAGCAATCCCTTCTTCTTGAAAAAGAGTCCGGGATGAACCCACACCAGAGCCTGTGCAGGTTTCAAATGTTCGTAGCGTTGAAAGCATTCGATCAGCGCGCTGGAAAGCGTGACAACATCGCCCGCAAAACCGTGTTCGGCGATGCCGAGGACCTCCGCTTCCCGCGCATGGCTCTCGTCGATATCAAGCGCCCCATCAGGCAGAAGCTTCGCCTCAAATCCCGTCACCGCCTGGATGCCGGATTCTTGGGAGCTTTTCTTCACCTCCGCAATAAACGCGCTTACATCATAGGTTGGACTGCGGCGGATATGCTCTAGAAAAATCAGCTTCTCGAAATCATGGTCCCGCGCAAACCGGAAATAATCAGCTACCTTCAACTTGCCGTCAGTTGCGAGCGTGTGAAAGTGGAAAAGATATCGGGTCTGAAAAATTGAATTAAATCTCGTCGCTGTGCCCATCGTAAACTCCCAGTCCGCCCCAGAACCGATAAAATTGAGCGGATCTGCGCAACTTTGGTATTTCGGCCGGTGTTTCGCCCAGCGCTTCCTTGGCGGCAAGCCAGATGATGTTAACGCCGCTGAAAAGACTTGCGATCATCGTACCCTGAACGCGGGGGTTGCACTCGAGCACCTTCGGAGTTCCGTCTGGATCTAACTTGAACTGAAAGCCAAACGCACCGGTCAAACCAAGATGTTTGCCAGCCTTCAACGTGTATTCCGCGAGATCATCTCGGTATTCGATCTCATTTTCGAAGCTGATTCCAGAGCGGATTGCGCGGCGCAGGCGTGGAATTGCCACGGACGCTTGCGTGCCAATAAAAGCATCGACCGAGTATTCAGGGCCCGGCAGATATTCCGTTACGAGAAGATCCGGCCAGCCATTGCCCCGTCTGAGAATCAAGAGCAACTCGGACAACGCAATCTCGGTGCCGGATGGCTTCTCATTGAGAAAGCGCTCGACATCCCAGGCATCCTCCATTAGTATGCGCAAGCCACGCATCCCATTTGATACAGGTGGTTTGACAACCACGGGCTTCTTCGGATAACCAAGCAGGCGCGCGTATTCGGCCACCGCCTGCTCGGTACTGGCCCGGTAAAAGCGGGGATGCGGTAGTCCGAGGTCCGCGAAACTATCGAGTATTTGGCCCTTGTCATTCGCCGCCGCCACGGCCGAGCCGCTCGCAACCATCACGGCGATTCCGTGCTTATGGAAACTCTCCTTCTGTTGAGAGAGTACGGCGATCTCACGCGTGGTCTGCGGTAGCACCAGGTCGATCTTCTCTTGTTCGCAAATCTCGAACAGTCTAGGAACGTAGTCTGGGGCCTCGGGTGGAGGAACCTTATAGAAATGATCGACCAGAAAACGTCCGACTACATCCTGCTTCGTATCGACCCCGATGGCACGGACTTTCACTCCATCGGGATTGCGACGCAGCGCACAGAGCGTTCCTCGAATGCCAGGCGCGCCTGCACCCGTGACCAGTATGTTGACCGATAGCTTAGACATTCAAGGCACCGTCCCGATGAAGCCGGTAACCTTGCCGCTGAACTCCAGGCAGGGTCGCTGCGAGCGCTGAATCGAACTCCGCAGCTTCCGAAAGGGCCACGCCGCGCGTTTTCTCTGTGAAAAACTCGTCGAGTCGTTCTGCAGGAGATAGATGAGTATCACCCCACCAGATTGGGTGCGTGAGCAGTTGTAAGTTTGTGCTCTTAGGATGCCTAAGCTTAGGCAGAGGCTCGCCTTCACGCCAGCAGCCTTTCGAATCGGATAGGTACCACTCCATTAGTTCCTTAGCATAAGCGTTCACGCGAGACCCGATCAGCAGCGGACCGCGCAGCAACCATGGGATCGGCCGGTGAAAAGAAAGAGACTTGATAGGTGCACCGATACACTCCTCAAGCTCGCTGCACGCAGTTGCAATCTTGCCCTCTATTTGACTGAGTTCGCCCTCTTCCTGACGTAGCTCCTCTGGGCAATCGAAATGCATACCGATCTCGTGGCCTAAGCTTTGGATTTCACGCAATGCTCTCGCTACAGATCCCTCCCGGAGAGTGTACATGAGCGAAGCATTCATGATCATGTACGAGGCCGGCACACTATGTTCCCGCTCGATTTCCGCCATCCTTAAGGCCTTGTTAAGATCGACATCGACGTCATGGCGCACGAATGCCAATCTCTTATCGGTAGGTTGGCGAAGTTGGGCCGCATCGCCCAGCAAGCGGGGGGCAAAATCAGATCGAACTACCTCAAGCAGTCTTCTTAAATACGAGTAACTGAAATCCGCTCCCCACCCGCTCATTGCCCGTCTCTGATTTTACTTAATTGTAAAGTCTTCATCCGTTTGCAGCGCTCTCTAGGTAGTGTCACGTCGAATAGATGCTTGCGTTATCAATTTCGTTCCGAGTTGCCACTGCTCGGATGAAGCGCGACGTTGCTGTTAAAAGTATTAAGCGTATAAAGTGGGGATATGCATAAGAGAAATATGCTCATGTTTCTTCTTCTTGGGGCGGTCCAATTCTGTGTGCCAATAGCGTACGCTCAAGCCGGCAAGGTGATTGCTTGGGATGTGGCCTCGAATACCCCGGGATGGAATCGGGCGCTGGGAGTGTGGGGAGCAAGACAGGGTTGCACGAGTGCTCCCAGTGGCTGTATTCATTTCGCAAAGGAACTGGCCCACAAGTATCACGTCAAGGTATTTCTCTCGATTGGCCTCAACAGCGGTAGTCCGGAATACGCCATACAGTACAGCCAATTGAGTTCCAGCGCGCCCGATTTAGTCGAAGTGGGAGTAGATGATTTCGTTTCTCTCTACCGAAAGCTGGAGTCGAACTCCTCCAATGCGACATCGATCGTTCAAAGCACGATCGACAATCTCAAATCGATAAACCCAAACTTGAAGTTCGGAATAACGCTGTATGAAGATGAGCTGGAAAGTCCATTCGTACAGGATTCCAAATTACCTGCGGCGCTCCGGGCGAAGTTCGATTTCATTCACCTCTATCCGCATTTCCGGCAAAATGGCGTCAAGTATGGCAAATACGTACCAGAAGTGAAAAGGCGCTTTCCGAACGCACGGATCATAGCGGGAGCGTACGCATATGATCGGCGCAACTACTTGTCTTGTGCGCAGAATGGCAGAAGTGCATGTTCGGTCGATGAGGAATTAGCGCTATTTCAGAAGACGATCGCGATCGAGAAAAGCCTATTGGACGACGGTACGGTCGATTGGATTGAGTTCTACCCTGGGAATTTTGGCCGTGAGGAGCAGTGGAAGGGTTGGGGAAACTCGAGGATATGCCGTCCGGGAGACCAGGACGCCTGCATCCAAACGACGAAGCAGTTGCACCAGATCGCAATCAAAGAACTGGGAGGACAAAGTCCCACTCAGTGAGCGCAACGGAATCTATCTCGAAAACGTTGACTGAGGAACGCCTCTAAAGCCAACTCTTCTTGATGACATTTCTTTGACCGAGTGATCGACGACGGCAACTTGGGCTGGTATGGCCTTGGCGGCTAGCATCCGGGACATGGCAAGTGCCATGCCGCACCATAGCCAAACGGCCCGCCAATTATCGAGATCTCCGCTGACCATCATGCAAAACACATCGAAGAGAAAAATCCAGAAAAAGCAGCTCAGACGGCCGCCTGTCGCTTGAGAGAGACTTCTCATCACCTTATAACTGGACCACAGAAATGCCAGCAGGACTATCAATCCGAAGATTCCTTGCTCCGCAGCCACTTGTAGCACGATGTTGTGAGGATACTTTAGGTCCAGCTCTGCTCCTGAGAGTCCGAACGGTCCGTGGTAGGTCGCCAGATACCCCCTAGACCCGCCCGCGCCCAAACCCGAAAGCGGCTTCTTGGCAAAGCCGCTAATCGCCCCGGCATATCCAAACAGCCTCGCAGCCACACTTCCGCGCGGCATTTCGCCAGAAAGAATCTGCATGATTTCTGCTCGTTTTTGAGTTACTCTTCGGTTGCCCGTGTTGGTCATCTTGTAAACCGTGAAGCCCACGATCGCAAGCACCATCACGAGAATGCCGGCTTTGGCCAGTTTTCCGGAAAAAAATCGCGAGCCCTGTCCCTTGAACACACTGATGCCCAAAAGGGCTAAGCAGGCGAAGGCAGGCCCGCGAGCGTCGGTTGCGACAAGACCGGCCGTCAACAAAGGAAAAGTCAAAAATATTAGTGTGCGAAGCCATTGTTTTGGACTTATTTGATAGTTGACGATGAGCAGAATCGTCATCCCGATCATGTGCCCGGCCCCGATTTGGGTAATATCTTCTGTGGCACCGGCCGAACTCGTGAGAGTCACAAAAATCCTGTACAGCGCTAAAGGAACTGCAAAAGCTAGCATCGCGAGAGCAAAGTGACGGAAATCGCGCTCATCTCGAAAGAGCAGCAAAGGTACCAGAAACAGAAAAAGATCGATAGTAAGAAATTTTGATACGAGAGTCGCGCCGTATTCTGGCGAGATCGTGTGTAAGTAACTGAAGGCTACGAGTAATTCGAGCAGAAGAAACCAACGAATGACTTTCCACTGACCTGCGAACAGGTACCGCAAGGTGACGCCTCGCGCTTGGACGAAAAAGAAGAACAAATGCACACACGTCAGCACAAACAGAAGTCCAAGGCACAAGACGGTCGGATCCGAGGGGTCGAATCCTTCTGCCGCTTTAGTCTTGAACTTGCCCGCGAAAATGACGGGAGGAATAAAAGCGGCCGGAAATCTTCGGATGCCGAATACGAGAAGCGGCGGCGTAAGCACGAGCAGAAGGCTCACCCAGGGGTTGGGATCCGCACGATACAACGCTGCCGCGATTCCGCTCCCGAAAAGTAACAGGAACGACAAGAATAATGCCGTCGATTTTGCTGTATCAGTGGACACGAGCGGTGCCGCGGCCCATCCTCATGCGTAGTTGTACGGATGGCGGTAATAGCGGAACGATGGGGAGTCACGCTCTACTGCATTCAACACAACGCTCAGAGGTGTGGCTCGAACCTCTTCCAGCATCTCGAAACACTCTTTGAGGGCCTTGCGCTCAGTCGACCCGTAGCGCGCGACCAACAATACGCCGTCTGCAATAGTTGCGAGCGACTTGGCGTCTGGAAATGGGATCAGTGGAGGAGAATCGATGATAACGTGGTCGAAACGACGGGCGAGCTCACGAACGACTTCGCACATCCGCCCCCATGCCATCATTTCTTCGCCTGAGGAAGGAACTCCGGCCGGTAGGATCATCACGTTTTCGTTTTCAGGGATTGCTACTAGTACATCCTTAAGTTCGGCAGTGCCCTTTAACACATCACGAAGTCCCTTCTCGGCTCGCTTCACAGACGGTTTCCGGAGATCCGCGTCAACCAGACAGACACTACGATGCCGTCCTAGCGCGAGGGCCAGGTTCACTGCGACTGTCGTTTTGCCCTCTTTCGCGCCCGGCGAAGCCACAAGGATCACCTTTGTGGGTTCGCTAGCGGATCTGATGACAACCGACGTGTACAAGTTGTTTACAGCTTCGAACTCTGGAGATCTTGGGCGATCAATGAAAAATCTGCCCGTAGGTTGAACCTCAGGTGTCGATCCAATCCGGTACTTTGAGGGTAAGATCCGCCTGTGGCGCAACTCTGCCGGTATCATTGATGTTGGTAGACCCGTCAACTCTTGCAACGCATCCGTGCTGCGAATGACATCGTGTCGACTGTCTTGAACGAATGCCAAACAAATCCCGCCGGCAATTCCCATCAGTACGCCCAAAATCGAGATGAGAAGACGCTGCGGCTTGGTTGGCGTATCGAGAATCCTCGCTTCATCAACTATTCGAAGATTGGTGGACTTTAGGCCCGCTTTAATCCCAGCTTCTTGTAGCCGGGCGAGAAGTTGATTGTAGAGATCTTCATTTGCTTGGGCTTGGGTTTTCATCGCCTGATAGCGGATCATCTTGGCGTTGAGATCCCCCATTTGCGTTTGCGACGTACTTAGCGATTTTGAGAGCAATTTTTCACGGATTCGCGCAGCATCATAGGTGGAGCTCAGTTGATTTATTACCCGCTTCTGCTCAGCCTCCAGCTCTGCTTGCCATGTCTGCACCTGATCGTGAAGCTTCTTGACCGACGGGTGATTCGCTCCGAAAAGCGCCTGGGCATCAGCAAGTTGTGATCGGGCCTCGGAGAGGCGCTGTTGCAGCTGCTTAGCAACTTCACTGTCATGCATTTGAGGCAATGAGTCCTCGTGGCCAGGAACCACGGTCTTAAGGCTGGCTTCTCCATGCATTCGTTCGATCTGGGTCTGGGTTAGCTCGTGTTGAAGGTCATTCACCTCCTGCGCTACAGGATTAGCGGCGTCTTGACTGTTCACATCGACAGGAATTCCATTCTTCCGTTGGAAGTCCACCAGAGCCTGATCGAAGGCCAAGTTCTTTTTTCGGAGATCTTCTAACTGCGCGGAGAGCCACTTCGCCGCCTTCATCGCGGTCTGATATCCCTTTTGATAGTTCAGTTCGATGTAGAGGTTGGCGAGGGTATTAGTAACTTGAGCAGCGAGACGCGGATCGTGGCTTGAGAAGCTTACAGATACCAGCTTGCTGTTTTTCACCTGAGCGACAGATAAGTTCTTTTGAAATATCAGCAAAGCACGCTCCTGGTCCGAAGGCTTTCTACTTAAGCCAATGGATGCGAGAGCGTTGGAGACCGTCATAATCACTACGTTGGGCGGCTTCTTGTCCAAGAATTGGGGATTGCTGTCCAGCTTCAGAGTCTTAATGACTACGCTTGCCAACTCATCCCCTTGTAGAATTTCAGTTTGTGTTTGAAGGTAATCTGTTTTAGAGTCTGCTGCCCCCCCCGACGATGCATCGGTCGTACTAACTGCCTGCTCTCCTGGAGGATTTACTTCAATGTGTGCTACCGGGGCGTAAGTATCCTTAAGGAGAAGAGTGAGCAAGACAACTCCAACCGATACGACCAGGGCGAATGCCAGCGACAAACGCCAGTGACGCCGTAAGACGCGGAACACCGTCGAGAAACGAAATTCCCGGCTCCAGCTAGTCGGGGTGCTAGTGCTTGTAGTTGGTGAACCCCAATTGCGGGGAAACGGCGCACTGAACAGCTCTGTCGAGCGCGGTGTATCAGCCACACGGACAACTTCACGATGATCCTTCATTGAAACTCCTCGATAGCTAACGCGGAAAGCACGACGAATACTGAAATTCCAGCAAATTGCAACTTAGAATCGGGGATAAAGGCCCCGTCGAAATGCCGGATCATCGCTAACTTGTTTGAATGTATTGGCTGAAAGGCAGGAACCCGCACTCCTACACACAAATCCCGAACGTGCGAGCTTACGTTGCAAGGCGTTCCGGACTGCTTCTTCAAGTCTAAAAAACATGTGCGTTTAGAACAAGTGCCATATCGTCCATTACTCTTGTTCTTTGCTCAGTTTAGCATGAATTTCTGCCCGAGTTGATAGTGTCCTAAAGACGGGTTCGGAGGTCCCAGATTGTCCTTATGCTGTCCCCCGTTCAGCTATCCCCAGTTGAGGTGGGGGACCGCACCTTGTCACATCAGGAAGCCCTTCCCTCCACCGCCCGTCTTGGCACCCGTACGTTTACGGGCTGGATGCCCTAGGAATGCCCATAGCTGATTCACAATACGGAATTGTAATTTGTGAAATTTATGAGAACTGGTGATACAGCTCTAGACATAGTTGGTTAACGGTACTACAATCTACAGGAAAAGCATTATATCTGTAAGCTAGGGCGCTTTCGGTTTGCCCTGGGGCCGGGTACTATGCCCTGATTGGCCTATGGGAGACCCTAAGCCGAGATACGTGTGTTTTCGCCTTGGTCAAGGAGCAAAAAGCCGGGGCGCGTTTGTAAACGAAGACAAAAAGCACTTAGACCCAAAAGACAAATAGCACTTTCAAAAAGGAAGGAACGTTCAAATATGTTCAGAAAGACAGTCATCCTGTTCGGATTGACGCTTGGTTTCCTGGGCGTCCAGGGTCAAGCGACCACTTACTATCTCGATTCCAAATCGGGAAACGACTTCCACGCAGGAGCTCAACTTAGCACTCCATTGCAAAGCTTGCGATATGCAAGCTCAATGCTGTATCACCCGGGAGATCAGATACTCCTCAAGGCAGGTAGCGTCTGGCAGGGAGAAACGCTGGACATCTCAACTACGGACGAGTCTGACGAGCCGATCATGGTCGGGTCCTACGGTACGGGCAGCCAGCCTATTCTTGATGGGCTCAACAGTGCATCGTCGCCTCTAACGCTGAGCAGTACCCGCAACGTCATCATCAGCAATCTTACGATTCAAAATGCGAAGACGCTCATAACCATAAACGGCGGCACTAACAACATCGTACGGAACTGTACGTTGAGAAACGCCGGTACCTTTGCGACGTATATGGAAAACAGTGCAAACTTCACCTTTTCCAACAACAATTATGCCACCACGGGAAGTTTTGCAATGCATGGCCAGGTGCTTCATGCTCAAGCAATCTCAAATAGCATCAAGGTCACGGGGAATACGGTCACGTTAAACAGCGCAAGCGGTGGGTGCATTGGCCTTTACGTAATAGACATCAATAATCCGGAGGTTTCAGGCAACATCGTCCACGGGGGCGCCGAACCGATCGGCATCAAAGGAGTCCATCGCAGCGTAACAGGCGTGAAAGTTCACGACAACCAGATCTATGCGCCTGTTACCGGGTCAGGAGATGGGGAGGCAATCGAGCTTACTGGTTGGATACACACTCATTATACCGTCACAGGAGCCGTTTATCATAATTTCATTAAGGGTGGACCGTCTACGACGAATGGAATCGCCGTATTTCAATCGCCGAACGTGTTGTGCTACAACAACGTCGTGATTGGCCCGATGCGGAATGCTGCCATCCACTGGTCAAGTACTTCGCCAGGTGGGTTGTTTTATGGAAACACCATTCACAACGTGCGAGTCGCGTTTGCAGTCTTTTCTGGCTCCTCCGCAACTATTCGCAACAACGTCGTCAGCAAAGCCGAAGTAGCGCTTTCGGTTAGCGGCGCGAAAGTCACTGAGGACTACAATATCTTTTACGCAAGCGGGGCGAGGGGGGCTGCTAAGGGTGCTCACAGCACGACCGCCAACCCGAGATTTGTCTCCTCGAACCCTGCAGGTCCGCTCGACGTCAAACTCGGGTCGGGATCTCCCGCGATCCACTCAGGCGCCAAACTGACCTCTTCAGCTGCGATGGCGCTTGATCCTGGCTCAGTTAGGTTCCCGTGCGCACTCCTTAGCCAAGCTATATATGGCTGGGATCGCGGCGCATTCGGCCACAAGTAGAAGCAGCTTGTTTCGATAGAAGATCTACAAACTAAAAGCCGGAGTGCGGCGGCGTTCTGCGAAAAGCGCCGCTGCGCTTTTGGATTTGATTCCTTCACTGCCCTGAAGCAGCACCATTTCACGCAACATAATCGCGATCCGCCACAATAGTTAGGCAGTCCTGGCGGCAAACTATGGCGGGCATCTTCATCAGCTACCGTCGCGACGACACGGCGGGGTACGCAGGGCGGCTATACGACCAACTGTGTGCGCATTTCGGTGAAGAGCGCGTTTTTATGGACGTGAGCGCTATCGAGCCGGGCGAGGATTTTGCGAAGGCGATCGACGCCAAGGTTCACACGTGCGATGCCGCTCTGGTTCTCATCGGCAGGAGTTGGCTCAGCAACCGTCTAAAGGACCAAGGTGATTTTGTCTCTCTTGAGATCACCTCGGCGCTGCAGCGAGGCATCCCGGTTATTCCGGTGCTCGTCGACGGCACCCGGATGCCCTCGCCAGCAGAACTGCCACAATTCTTGGCTCCTCTTTGCGGCAGACAGGCGGTGGAACTAACTAATGCGATGTTCCGTGAGGATGTGAACCGGTTGATTCAGACGCTGGACCACGCCTGCAACGGCCAAAAGCGAGTTCCTGTTCCGGAAGCTCTTTCCTCGCACCCGCATGAACGAATAAAGTTTAGCTCCAAGTGGGCAAAATTTGCGGCGATCGCGATCGTATTGAGTGTCGGCGCCCTGCTGGCTTACCGAATGAGCCAGCGGAGGACCGACCTAGCGAAGATGGCAAATCCGGCGAGCACGCCCGCTCCCAGTGCCGCTACGATGAACTCGGCGCAGCGGTTGCCTGCTCCTCTTATTATCGC
Source organism: Bryobacteraceae bacterium (assembly GCA_051003475.1). Lineage (GTDB taxonomy): Bacteria > Acidobacteriota > Terriglobia > Bryobacterales > Bryobacteraceae > Bog-105. The sequence continues at coordinate 14,612 of JBPCLH010000183.1, read as the reverse complement.
TATCGAGGAAGGTCGGCTTGCCGACGCAAAGAACCTGATCACAAACGGCGCGAATGTGAACGCAGCGATTGCGGACGGGACCACCGCGTTGATGCAAGCAGCAGAGGGTTCTTCGTACATGCCGAACAATGCACCGCTGGTGGCAATGCTGCTTGATAACGGCTCCAGGGTCGATGCTCAGGATAATCGCGGGCGCACAGCCCTCTACCGTGCTGCAGCCGAGGGCAAGACGGAAGCAATGCGCCTCCTGCTCGACCGGAGAGCCAACCCGAATCACGAATCTGTTGATGGTTCTACTCCTCTATTTGCCGCGATTTCATTTGGTCGAACAGCCGCCGTACATTTGCTGTTGGCGAGTGGGGCAGACGTTGAGCTGTCGGACGCTCAGGGAACAACTCCACTCGCGCTGGCTGCCGAAGGCACAAGCTATATGCCCAACAACGCTCCACTGGTTCGAGCCCTGCTCGAAAAAGGTGCCGACGTGGATGCACAGGATACGCGCGGGAGAACGCCGCTGTACCGTGCTGCGGCGGAGGGCAAGATAGAAGTTGTCCAGCTTCTGCTTGACAAAAAGGCTAATCCTAACGCGAAGACGTCTATGGGCGCTACTCCTCTGCTCGAAGCCGTGACATACGGACATCAGGCTACGGTGCAGCTGCTTCTGCAAAAGGGCGCTGGTCCTGACCTGGGAGACACACAAGGTAACACGCCTTTGATGATCGCCGCGGAAGGTACATCTTACTTCCCAAATAATGGTCCGATGACTGCTGCTCTCCTCGATGGAGGAGCGATGGTGGATCTGCAGGACTCCCGTGGCCGCAGCGCCTTATATAGAGCCAGCGGAGAGGGCAAGCTAGAGGCGATGACACTCCTCCTGGACAAAACAGCCAACCCAAATCTTCAGGCGAACGATGGCTCGACAGCATTGCTTGAAGCAGTCACTTATGGTCACTTGGGCGCCGCAACACTGCTGTTGAATCGCGGAGCAAATGTCGACGTTGCAGACGCAAGTGGGAATACTCCGCTCATGGTTGCTGCCGAAAGCACGCCGTACATTAAGTCGACCGCCGATTTCCTCACCTTGTTGCTCGCCCACAAAGCGCAGCCAGCTCTGGTTGATAACCGCGGCCGTTCGGCGTTGGTACGCGCAACCGAGAGTAAGAACAGCACAGCCATTGAGCTTTTGAAGAACAAGTGATGTAGGCCGATTTGCTGGCTCAGTTACCCAATCTCAGCGGTTCATGCTCGCCGGCATAAAGCCTGGCGCGTGTCCATGTAAAGATGCTAAAGGCCGGTGGCGTAGCGCGTTTGGCTGCGATGGCCAATCAGCTCTGGCAGGGTGCCCGGCCTCTCGGTTACCTACTTCTCGTTCGAACTTTCGACCCGAAGGTTATTGGTCACGGAAAACACGTTAGGTACAGCGTTTGCTCTGGTATTGATTAGAGTCTTGTCGAAATTATTGGCCACCACGCCTTCCAGGGTTACGTGGCCGTTTTTCACAATGATATGGATGGACGGCAAAGCTCGATACCCGTATCTTGTTCCGATAGATGGATCTCCGTAGATAGCCCGGTATTCCGCTCGCCGGATTTGATCGTCCATGGGTGAAGGCGGTAAGACCTCAATTTTGTTGACCACGTTGGTGACTCCCTCAACCCGCTTTACCACGTTTTCGGCATCGGATTTGAGAACTGGGCGGGCGACGGCGCCAAGTAAAGTCACCGTACTACCGTCCACACGAAACGCGAGATCGTCAAAGATCCCGTAATACGGCAGCATGACCAGTTCATGACGAACCTGGTGCGCGATGCGGCTTTCGTCGGGAGTGCCCTGAACGAAAACATCGTTATGGTTCTTGTCCTGCTTCGCCGAAACAGCCGACGAACCGAGCAGCATTGCCAAAATTACAAATGATCCTAATGATCCTATTGTGATTCGCATGAACGCCTCTCTGAGTGGGTGTGATCAAACGGCTACCCTGATGTTGGGATTGGGCCCTTGTAAGTTAAGATTCAGCCCGTGCCCGATCGTTACATGGTACTAGGCTCGGTATTCGTCGGGAATGAAGAGCCGCGAGATTGTGCCCGCGAAGTCGGCGATGACCTTTGGGCTCACGTTCCGGCAACTTCCAGCCGAAAGGTTGCAGTAGGTACTTATGAATTGCCCGTTCTGCGCAAGTGCTAATGTACGCCGCTCCCGTCGGCGGGGGATAACCGAAAAGGTGAGATGCTGGATAGGCAAATGGCCCTATCGATGCCACACTTGTATGCATCGATTCTTTTCGGCTGAAAGGCACATTGGGAGGACTAAACGGCGCTCGAATGCTTCGCAACCTAGGAATCATGCCCAACCGCAAGTGATAGAAGGCACGATTATAGACTCCTGAACGGGCATCCCGCTCACGCGCTAAAAGAACCAGTGGCTCTTTGCTACGACCGCTTGGAAATGTGGGACATGATCAATGCTAATGCTCCAGCGCCCAGCCCTTGGACAAGTTGCGGATGTTGCGCATAAAAGCTGCTCGCTTGATCGATAATCGAGGGATTCTCTTTCTGGGCATGTTCGGCTAGCTGCTGTACGGCTTCGGGCGTAATTTGGTCGGCTTCCTGCGGCGTAACTTGCGATCCCGGTTTCAGCAATCCGCTGAAGCGGTTTCCTAGCGCGGATAGTGGGTTCGCCCCCGATGAGCTAAGCAGCTGAGTCAGGATGCCGGCCCGCTGTTGTCCATTCGACTGGCTAAACAGGCTTCCGATCATCTCAGAAAAAGGCGGAGTTTGATCGGAGCGAAATGCCTCCGCTAGACCTCCCGCCAAGTGCGGTTGTGGAGCTGTTTGAGCGATTTTCGAAAAATCTTGCTGCGTGCTCGGTGGAGGGTTCGAAGCAGACGCCCCGCTGTATTGTTGGACGACGTTTAATATATCGGATAGTGCCATTGTGAGTTAGCTCGGAATTACGAGTTCCTGTCCCGCTTGGATCTTGTCAGCGCTTTCGAGTTTGTCGCGGTTGGCTGCAAAGATTCGATTGTAGTCATTCGCATTACCGTAAAACTGTTGCGCAATTTTTGACAGCGTGTCGCCTGGCTGCACCTTGTATGTACGATCGCTCGAAGATGCGTTTGCCGAGGCCGCTGCTGATTTTGCCGCCTGAGGTTGAGGCAACGAGGAATCTACTGTTAAATCGCAGGTAAGGTCGCTATAGGAGCTGTCGACTGCTTTGATGCGATTCCAAACCTCATTCTTTATCTGCTCCGAAGGTGCTGCTCCCTGTATGAACAGTTTGTTGTCTTGCACGTGCAAATGAGCCAAATGCACGCCGTTCTGTTTGATGAAATCCAGCACTGAATTGTATTTGCTCTTAAGTTGTTCGAGTCGGTGCATGTAGTCTCCACACTGTAGACGTAGCGTTCGCTGGAATTGTTGCGAGGCCAGTTTCCGGCTGCTCTCCAAATGGCAGAAAGCCGGCAGAACGCTACCGTAGGAATATGAAGATAATTTCTTCACGGGAGATCCTCAAAAACAAGCTCTTCACCGTGGCCGACGAACTGGCGACCGATCCCGGCGGCTTTGAAATCCACCGCTTCATTGTTCGGCATCCCGGTTCGGCGGTCATGATGCCTGTCGACGACAAAGATCGTGTCCTCTTGGTAAAGCAGTTTAGGCTTCCCGCCAAACGAGAGCTGTGGGAGCTGCCGGCGGGTCGCCTCGATCCGGGTGAGTCTCCCCTAAACGCGGCCAAAAGAGAGCTGCGCGAAGAAACCGGCTATAAGGCGAAAAAATGGGTCAATCTGGCCTCGTTTTGGGCAACTCCAGGCTACGTGGACGAAAAGATGAACCTGTTTTTAGCGCTTGATCTGACGAAAGGTGAGCAGGAGCCGATGGATGATGAGCGGATCGAGATCCGTTGGTTTACGAAAGCTGAGTTAGGAAATCTTATCCGGGCCGGAAAAATACTGGACGGAAAAACGATGATTGGATATTTCCTCTGGGTCGAGCACAAGCGGAAAGTGGGGAAAGCGTCATTCGCTCGTTAAAGGACGTTCCATCAGCTCACGGAGTGCCTGGCGCGGATTCTTTGACTCGTACAGCACTTCATGCATTTTGTTAATGATCGGCAGGCTGACATGTTTTTGAATGCCGAGCTGATGGGCGGCGCGGCACGTTCCGACTCCTTCCGCCACCATCGACATTCCGGCGAGAATCTGATCTAATTTCCGCCCTTCACCCAGTTGAATCCCGACGAAGCGGTTACGCGAGAGGTCTCCAGTGGCGGAAAGAACAAGATCACCTAAACCCGCGAGCCCACTCAAAGTGCGCGAATTACCGCCCATAGTCACGGCAAGCCGTGTGATCTCGGCTAGACCTCGCGTGACGAGTGCCGCGACACTGTTGCTGCCCAATCCTAGCCCTCGGCATATGCCTGCACCGATTGCAATGACGTTCTTGAGCGCAGCGCCAATCTCGACCCCAATCACGTCCTGGCTGACGTAAAGACGCAATCTCGGCGTACAGAAAACGCGTTGAATTTCTTCCGCCGCACTCGCGTCTTCTGAGGCAATTACGAGCGCCGCTGGCTCCCCAGCGGCAACTTCTCTCGCGAACGTGGGGCCCGAAAGTACAGCTATTGGTGGCGAAGAGGGGCGACCCAATACCTCCGACGCTACTTGGGACATTCTGTAAAGTGTGTTGCCTTCCAGTCCCTTGGACCCGCTCACCACCCGAGCTCCCGCGGAAAGATAGGGCCGGATCCTGTGCAGCACGCCACGCACGTGAGTGCTGGGAACGACACACAAAATCATATCCGCATCTGCGGCCGCCAGTCGAAGGTCGCACGAAACCTCTACATGGCGCGGCAACGAAAAACCAGCGAGATACCGGCGATTCTCACGCAGTCGAGTGATTTCCGCTGCACGCTCACAATCGCGAGCCCATAAATGCACAGAATCGAATCGGGAGGCAAGCGCGATAGCTAAGGCCGTTCCCCAACTGCCTGCGCCGATAACCGCGAGCCGGCTCACGTCGAATCACCTTTGAGGGAGCCCCCTTTCAGTGAAAAGACGTTTTCTTGTCCGTTCACCAGGCGCAGGATGTTCATCTTGTGGCGGTAGATGATAAGCACCGCGCCAAAGATCGATGCCAAGAGAATCGGCTGGGCTGGACGCTGCACACACCAGACGGCGACCGGAAACACTCCCACGGCGATGATGGATCCAAGTGAAATATATTTGCTGAACGCGACTACTACGGCAAAAACCAGTAAGCTCACCGCTAATGCGAGCGGCGCAAGGTAAAGGAAAGCGCCGATGAAGCAAGCAACGGCCTTTCCGCCTTTGAAGCGCAGGAACACCGAGTAGCAATGGCCCGCCATTACGGCTGCCGCCGCAAAGGCGAGCGCGAGTCGATCATTGTGAGTAGCTACCCCAGCGATCCAGACTGCGGAATACCCTTTCACAATGTCTAGGAACAGAACGATCAATCCAGCCTTGCGCCCCATCGTGCGATGAACATTTGTCGCCCCGATATTCCCACTGCCCATCGTGCGAACATCCTTGCCGCACGAGAGGTGCACGAAGATGTAGCCAAACGGCAGGCCCCCGATGATGTACGCCAAGAACGTCGTCACCGCAAGGGCCAAATAGGGGGATACCGGCCTCACTTCCAAACCTAAGGGGCTGCCAACGCAGATTCAAATCCGTACGCCCCAACTTTGCGGTAGAGGCTCGCATTGGAGCCAGGATCACTGCGGAACAAAGCGAACTGCGCGACAGAAAAGTTGCCAAACAAGGTCGATTGAGTTTCCCGAATTCTTTGCCTGAGTCGGTCCAGAGGAACGGGGTTCTTTATCCGGGCGAGCGTCAAATGCGGGGTGAAACGCCGGTCGTCCTTCAGTATCCCGAGCTGTGCAAGGCACTCATCGGTTTCACGTGCCAACTTACGAAATGGATCGCCACCCTGGACGCCAGCCCAAAGAATGCGCGGTGCGCGCTCGTTCGGAAACCAGCCCAGCCCCTTCACCTCCACCTCAAATGGGTCGCGCGGCAGAAGGGACGTGAGTGCGTCATTCAATTCATCCATACGGGACTCGGGCCACGCTCCGATGAACTTGATCGTGACATGCAGGTTGTCGAGCGGGCTCCACTTGACGAAGGCCTCGGGGCGAAGCACGCTGATCAGCCGCTCCAGTCGGAGTAGGACCTCAGGCGACGGATCGATCGCAGTAAATAGTCGCATCAAATTTGTCCGTGCTATGTTCTAGCGTACTTGAGGGCAAATTGCAGGATGACACGGACTGGCGGCGCCTCCAGGCGAACAGACATTTTCGAGGATGCTTACCCATTGCGCAATTTGCTTCGCGAAACTGCGCCATTGCCGCTGGGGTTTTTCGAACGCCCCGCGGGGGATCTTGCGCGTGATTTGCTCGGTTGTATTTTGCTGCATCGTGAGACTGCCGGAATGATTGTCGAGACTGAAGCGTACTTAGGAATGGATGATCTCGCGGCGCATGCTTCACGTGGCGAGACGGAGCGGACCAAAGTTCTGTTCGGTCCGGCGGGCCGGGCCTATGTATATTTCAGTTACGGCATGCACGAGTGCCTCAATGTAGTTGCCGATCGTGAAGGAACTCCCGGGTGTGTACTGATCCGAGCGCTGGAGCCGCTCTCCGGATTGGCGAAGATGTGTGAGCGCCGGAACTGGCGCGGTCGCAATACTGGCCTGGCAAATGGACCCGGTAAGCTGACACAGGCTCTTGCAATTACGCGCGAGCACTACGGCCAGCGCCTCGACCGGGGCGATCTAGTTATTCGGAAATGGCGCGAAATGCCTGCGTTCAAAATTGGTGTGACCTCTCGCATTGGAATCACAAAATGCGCGGATTGGCCTTTGCGCTTTGTATGGCTGGGACATCCGTGCCTTAGCAAACGGTCATGATGTATAGGCTCGTTAGAATAGTAGCCCGATGCTATTTCGATCACTTTTAGTTTTGACGTGCGCGTGTTCCGCGGCTTATTCCTTGCTGGGCCGGCAGGCCGATGCGCTTCAAAGAACCGATCGACGCGTCAAAGCCAAAATCAGCGGCTTTCAAGGAAAGGTCAACGCGTACGCAAAGAATTTCAGCACGGGTCTCAGCTACGGCATCATGCCGGATCAGCCGGTACGTACGGCGAGCACTATCAAACTGGCGATCATGGTCGAGTGCTTTTCTGAAGTCGCCGAGGGCAAGCTGAAATGGACCGAGCCGATCAGAGTCACCGGTGACGAAAAAGTGTCCGGAAGTGGAGTCGTTCAAGAGCTTTCGGATGGCGACGAATTACCGCTTCGCGACCTGGTGCACCTGATGATCGTCATAAGCGACAACACTGCGACAAATCTGATTCTTAACCGAATCGGTGGCAATTCCGTTAACGCGCGAATGGCGCAGCTTGGGTTCCAGCAGACTCGTGTGATGCGAAAGATATTGGGCGATGGAAACGACTTGAAACCACACCCCAGCGGAGTGACTGAAGAAGGAGCCAAGCCCGAAAATCAGAGCTGGGGAATCGGACGAAGCAGTCCGCATGAAATGGTTACCATTCTCGAAAAGCTTCATCGCGGGGAATTGGTCAACAAAGCTGCGTCTGACGAGATGATTGCGGTTCTTAAGCGGCAGCAATATCATGAGGGCATCGGACGTGACATGAAGGATGTGACGATAGCTAGTAAATCGGGCGCGCTCGACCACCTTCGAAGCGATGTCGGCATCGTTTACTCGAAAAGCGCGCCAATTGCGATGGCGATTACCATCGACGATATTCCGGAGATCGACTACAGCCCCGATAATCCGGGCGATCTGCTGATCTCAGCGATATCGGAGATTTTCGTTGAAGAGCTCGGCTCGTCCCACTAACGGGGGCCAATAGAATTAGCTGGGCCTGTGCCGTAGCACCCGGTGACGCTTCAGGTGAGCAAATCTTCGATGTTTCACCCTGTGACGCTTTATATGTTTTGGCCTCTCATGCATAGATTCCTGGGCCGGGAACGACGGCGGGGGCGTCAGCCCGGCAAGCAAGCCGAGAGGCGCGAGAACGAAAATAGCGAGTATCGCCAGGAAGAGTCTTACCAATCCGACCTCAATTCTCTAATAACGGTAGTGGTCCGCTTTATACGGACCTTCCATCGGAACACCCAAATATTCGGCCTGTTTCGGAGTCAGAGTCGTCAGCTTAACCCCAATCTTCTCCAGATGTAGCCGTGCCACTTCTTCATCAAGCTTTTTCGGCAACGTATAGACCCCGATCTTATACGTGTCACGATTCTTCCAGAGATCGATTTGGGCCAATGTTTGATTCGAAAAGCTATTGCTCATCACAAAGCTCGGATGCCCGGTAGCGCAGCCGAGGTTAACAAGACGTCCTTCCGCCAGCATGAAAATGCTCTGACCGTTCGGAAACGTGTACATGTCCACTTGCGGCTTAATGTTTGTCTTCTTGACTCCTTCCGCAGAATTCAGGCGATCCACTTGGATCTCGTTATCAAAGTGACCGATATTGCAAACGATCGCTTGATCTTTCATGTAGCGCATGTGCTCCAAGGTGATGATGTCCAGATTGCCGGTGCAGGTCACGTAAATGTCACCGCGGCCAAGCGTCTCTTCAATCGTCGTTACCTCGAACCCTTCCATAGCCGCTTGCAGCGCGTTAATAGGATCGATTTCGGTGATGATGACCCGTGCTCCCATCCCGCGGAGTGAATGAGCAGAACCTTTGCCGACATCGCCATAGCCGCAAATCACCGTGACTTTTCCGGCCACCATGACGTCCGTCGCCCGCTTGATGCCGTCGGCGAGAGACTCGCGACAGCCGTATAAATTATCAAACTTCGACTTAGTGACTGAATCGTTCACGTTGATCGCTGGAACTAATAGCTTGCCGGCTTCCTGCATCTTGTACAGGCGATGAACACCCGTCGTAGTCTCTTCGGAAACTCCGCGCCAGTCTTTGGCGAGCGAGTGCCAATGCTGCGGATCGTCGGCATGAACCTTCTTCAAAAGATTACGAATTACCTTCTCTTCCGGACTTGAGGATGGCTTGTGTACCCAATCGCTGCCCTCCTCCAGTTCAAAACCTTTGTGAATCAGAAGAGTGACGTCGCCGCCGTCGTCGACCACTAGCTGCGGCCCTTTCCCGCCCGGAAAGCTGACGGCTTGGTAGGTACACCACCAATACTCCTCGAGCGTTTCGCCCTTCCAGGCGAAGACCGGGATGCCCGCCACCGCAATGGCGGCCGCCGCATGGTCTTGCGTCGAAAAGATGTTGCAGCTTGCCCAGCGCACATCTGCGCCAAGCTCAATCAGGGTCTCAATTAACGCTGCAGTTTGGATCGTCATGTGCAACGACCCAGTAACCCGTACGCCAGCGAGCGGCTTCTCCGAGGCGTACTTCGCACGAATCGCCATAAGGCCGGGCATCTCGTGCTCGGCGATGGAAATTTCCTTGCGGCCCCAGTCCGCCAGCGTTAAATCAGCAATCTTATACTCTGTCGCGGTGCGATCGACTGTTACAGAACCCATGTTCTTCAATCATAGCGGTTCAGGGGTTCACGCGCGCTGGGTTTACTGTTCCAACTTGCGGCCGATCAAATCACGCCTTGCCAGCTTAAGGGGCGCTACTATGGGGTTTCGCCTTAGCCCACCTCGCCTGAACAGCTTTCTTTGCTGCGGCGCTTCGCTGCTCTGCCGTCAATTTGGAAGTTTTCCGGGTAGTTCGAGGTTCGATTCCAATTGTTTCAGCTTTTGGCATCGGGTGAGGGCAAAAGGGCAACAGGACTAGTGTCCAGAAATCTTTGAGGACCCGTAAGCTTCTGGCTAGAGAGGCGCGATCGGGACCTCTTCCTAAGACGCAGGCGGCACCAGAATCGTAGGCTAACGTAACCTCGTCTTGTGATATAGCGGAAGCGATGACTATGATCGGAATGACCGCCAAGCGTTTCTCCGATTTCATCTGATCGATGAATTCAGCACAGGTCATACGAGCAAAACTCCAGTTGACGATGACAAGGTTTGGCAAGTGCTGCTTGTGGCGGAGTTGCTGCAGTGCTTCTACTCCGGAACGGGCGCGGTGAAGAGAAAACGAGCTATCGGCTTGTAAGAGTTCTACTAACAATTGGTGGTCAGCATCGTCGTCATCGACGTGCCAAACCCGGCATTTAGCAGGTGCGCCTTCCGAGGCTTTGAGCGAATGCGCCAATGGTACCTCGCGTACCGATAACGCCCAAGTTTAGCGCCTGATCCTGCCCAGTCAGACTGAATGAACTACGGGTACCGTACGCTCCACCACGTAACTAGCTTGGGTTTGTAAACGGATATTCGCTTTCCATTAATATTGTGCACGGCCGCATAGCCTATCCCAACAACGCTCAAAAACATCATCAATACTTCGCTATCACCCAAGTTATATTCGAAGAGCCCGCCCACAAGGATGCCGATGGTAACGGCAACACTCCCGTGAAGAATAAAAAGCTGCTGAGACCGCTCTCTCCCGGCGCGCAGGATACCTCGAAAGCAATCCCACATCGTCATCCCGATTAACCACAGGATTAGCAGCAAAGCCGGAATTCCCCGCTCCGCTGCGTACTGAATGTATATGTTATGCAAATGCCCGTAGTAACCGACCGGGAGAGGCCTCTGAATATCGGCTGGAACGTAAGAGTCGAATCTTCGTCGGATCTGTTCGGGCCCGAGGCCAAACCACGGATGCGCCTTGATCATTTCCATTCCCGTTCGAAAAGTTACGATACGATGCCGGTTCGAATCCACGTCCGCACGAGGCTCGATAAGCGACATCATACGGTCCCGTGTGGCTTGAGGAGCAACTAAAAAAACCATCACAGCGATGAATGGGATGGCCAGCGTCATCTTCGGACGCCAGAACCAAACCAGATAGAGCGTCGAGGGGATAGCGGCGAGCCAGATGCTGCGCGTCCACCCGAGCAAAATTGCCGCGGAAAGCACTGCGAGACTGCTGTAAGCCCAAGCTGGCATTTTGCGGTTCGAAAAGAAACATTGCGCCAGCAACAGCGAAAATACGCTTAGCTGCAACGCGCCGAATGTCATCCAATGGCTTTCAAATCCGGTAATGCGTCTTCGGAGATACGCCACATAAAATCCTTCCGGCGCGAGCTTGCCCTGCTCGTATTTCGCAACGAACTGGATTAGGCCCCAGAATCCGGACGCTGTAGCAGTTGCTGTCCAAGCGATCATGAGATAAAAAACCTTCCCAAAATCCCGGACGAACACCCCGTAAATTAATGGAATAAGTAAAAACACGAAGAATTTTTTGATCTGAGCACGGCCTCCCCACGGATCGGGTGATAGCACGTCGGCGAGCGCGGTCCAGAGAAAAAACAGCACCAGCGGTATCCAGATACGCGGAAATTCAAGCCGTTGCCTGAACACCAGCAGAAGCAGAATACCTAGACCCAGAAGCACCTGGCTCGCGGCTATGGAAACGTGAATAAGCGCCGCTGCGGCAATCGCGATTGCCAAGAGAATTCGGTCCTGATTCTCCTGGGCGACCAACATGAACGCACCAGTATGACAGCATGAAGATTGAGCCTCAATGCAGGTCTATCTATTGCGCCACGGTATTGCGGAAGAGGATCGAAGCGGATTGAGTGATGCCGATCGTGCGCTGACGCAAGATGGACGTCGAAAGCTGCGGCAGACTCTGCAGATAGCATCCCAGGCCGATGTTCAACCAACGCTGATTCTGACCAGCTCGTTGAAGCGTGCGGTCGAGACGGCAGAAATTGCCGAGGAAGTTCTTGGATACAGAGGAGAATTATTGCGTACCGAGTCTCTCCTTCCGGGGTCCAGCATGCAGGGGGTTTGGGATGAGATACGTGTTCACGCCAATGAGTCGGCCATCCTGCTCGTGGGGCATAATCCGCTTTTTGCCGAGCTCGCCGGATACCTTCTTGGCGCGCCGGAGCTTCAGATTGACGTAAAAAAAGGCTCACTATTGAGAATCGATTTCGAGAGCATGCCCCCCCAGCCGAAGGGCATACTGCGCTGGTTCCTGGTTGCTAAACTTGCGGCGCGTTGACCTTAGAAATCTGGATACAAAAGCCAAGCCCGATAAACCTCTAACTGACTCTTCCCGTCTATCATGTAGATGGGTCTCTTTGATGGCTTGTCTGATCGCGTGTGTGGATTACGCTCGCGCGCGTGTAACTTCGCTTTTTTTGGCGCTCTTGTTTGTGGTTAGCATTTCCGCATTCCCTCAGCAGAATCCACCAAACGCGGCCGCCGGTCCCATTGACTTCGAATCACACGGCATGCACTACGAGGCTCTTACAAAGAACGGAATTACCGTGATGTTTGCTCCCTTGCCACCGCACGTAAAGGACTTCAACATCGTCCAGATCACTGTAACCAACGGTTCTCCGGTGTCCTGGACCGTAAAGCCAAGCGATTTTTCTTTCACGCGACATGACGGCACCGTGCTTCAACCCATTTCCGCTGACGAGGTCGTATCGTCATTGCTTGACAAGGCTAGCCGCGCCGACGTCATCAAGCTGCAACTCCTCTATGAATCGAGCATCTACGCTCTTTCAAATTTTCGCTCGACAAACGGCTATGAGCAGCGCCGCGAGGCAGCAATGGCACAGTTTGTAAGCGCACGGTTTAAGGCGGCAGCGGCTGCTTCCGCCATTACTCTTGTCCCTATCAAGCTAAAGCCCGGCGACAGCACCGATGGCGCTGTCTTTTTTGAGAACCGCACTAAAGATAAAAGCCTGGGTTCGGGACGTTTTGTCGCTCATAGCTGCGGGGAAACATTCTTTTTCGAGACCTATCCGGAGTCGAAAAACCGCTAGTGTCTCCCTCTGATTCCGCTGCGCTAGCCGGTTTTATTGATCTGCATTCGCATACAAACGAATCAGACGGAACATTAGCACCCGGCGAGTTGATCTCGGTAGCGAAGAAAATTGGACTCTCCGCGATCGCTATTACGGATCACGACACCTTCTCTGGATTCGAGAAGGCTGAGCCAATAGCTGCCGAGGCCGGGCTCGATCTTCTGCGTGGCATCGAACTTAATTCGAGGCTTCGCCCGGAAATTGATCGCGATCAACGCCATGTTCATGTCCTCGCGTATTTTCCTTCTGGCGTACCGCGCCCGCCTTTCAGCTCCTGGCTGGCTAAGGAGCAAGAAGATCGGCGCACTCGCAACCGCCGCTTGATCGAGGCTCTGCAGAAACGAGGAATCGACATCACACTCCAAGAAGTGGAAGCGCGCGGCAGGAGTATGGCGGGCCGTCCCCATTTCGCGCGCATTCTCGTCGAGAAGGGTTACGCGCGAACGTCTGACGAAGCTTTTCGAAGCTACATCGGCGAAACCGCTCCGAGTTACGTTGAACGCCAGAGCCAGACCACAGAGGAGGCCATTCAGATCATACGGGAGGGCGGCGGCATACCCGTTGTCGCCCACCCCGTCAGATTGTCACTGCCCCGAGCTGTGGAGCGACAGGTGCTTCTGAAACTCAAAGATGCGGGCTTGCTCGGACTGGAAGTTTACCACTCAGAACATCCGCCCGAGTTGCAAGCCTATTATCTTCGCCTTGCAGATGAATTACGATTGCTCCCGACAGGTGGTTCCGACTTCCACGGTACGGCAAAGCCGGGCGTCAAACTCGGGACTGGATTGAAGGACAATATCCGCGTGCCTCGCGACTTCTTGGATCGGATGAGAGCGGAATCCGGCGGTCGCCCAGAACACTTGCGTCCACCCGGTGCGTGAGGCGCAGATTCGTACAATGAGGCGTGTCTGCAGTCCTTCCCCGGCTTCGATTCAATCTCGATTTCATGCCTTCACCCGATCCCGCGCGACCGGGTTTGTTCATTCGCGATCCATATCATTACTCTGACGCCACCTTGCTGGTTCCGCCAATTCTCGTGCAAGCGCTCCAATGCTTCGATGGTGCCCAGTCTAACCTCGATCTCCGTTCCGAGCTCGTGCGGCTGACCGGTGAGATTCAGGTTGGCCCCATCGAGAAAAATCTCTTCGATTCGCTCAGTGAGGCTGGGTTCTTAGAAAACGATACGTACCGTGAGTTAAAAGCCCGGCGCGAAGCTGACTTCATGGCGGAGCTCAAACGCGAGGCTATCTTTGCCGGTTCAGCTTATCCCGCCGACTGCACCACACTGACGGCGCTCCTGACCGCGCGAGTCGGACAAGCTACCGACGCCAAACCAACCTGTGCGGCATCAACTGTTGGAATTGCTGCGCCCCATGCCAGTCCGGACGGCGGCTGGGACACATACCGCGCCGCCTATCAATCCTTGCCGCATCCCAACGAAGCGCAAGAGCGCACCTTCGTCATTCTCGGAACTTCGCATTATGGCGCGCCCGAGCGATTCGGCCTTACGCGTAAGCAATTCACTACGCCTCTAGGCGAAGCGCAAACCAATCTTGCCTTGGTTGACGAACTGGACACTATTTCTGGTGACGCGATTCGTATGGAGGATTATTGCCATTGCGTGGAACATTCAATCGAGTTTCAGATTGTGTTTCTGCAGCATCTGTATGGCCCCAGTGTGCGCATTCTGCCCATTCTCTGTGGACCTTTCGTGAAAAGCAT
>JBPCLH010000182.1:0-25452 GCA_051003475.1 Bryobacteraceae bacterium | reverse complement strand
CTGACCAGGGCAAGGCGCTCACATGCCGCCCTCGCCCTGGACCCCCTCCCGGCTTCAAAGGTCCAGTCTGACCCACCCGAAATTGCAGAATTTGACAAGCACAACAGTCTGGAGACCCGGAGCAAGCCGTTCGCCGACCGACCTGCAGGAGCCTAAACCTGCTCCACTCCCATGAGGCACGGAATTTGCTCGTACATCCCGATCCAGAACAGATTGAGATCACGCCTTCCGGCGTTCAATTTACGTCACGGCTGGGAGTTCGTGAAGAGCCAATTACCTGATAATCGTACGGAACGGTGTTATCGAATTCACAGGTCATGATGTGGAAAATATAGCGGGGAAGGGTGTTGAGTACATCTATTGGCTAGCTGCAGAGTTGAAAGATTACTGGCGCAAATTGATCTTCGAACACCAGTGTCGCCGACTCCGCAGGAGGCCCGATTACTAGATATCCAGCGAAGCACCCTTTCGCTTTCGTTCGTGAACAGACCGTAATCAGCGAGGCTTGTGGCAGTACTGGCGAAAGACGCCCGCGGTCAACACGCGGCAAGCGCTTGACTATTTATTCGTCATATAGCGTAGGCGGTCTAGGAAGTCGCGGTGGCCTTGCCGATCTACCATCGACTGGAGTGCACTGCCAAGCGCCGGACTTTTATCGAACGCCTCATCAAACGCCTTACTCGCTTTGTCGAATGCAGAGGCATCGGCCGTTGTGAAGTAGAACGTGACGCGGCCGAGTTTCTGCGTGTGAAAGTCTTCCGTATCCATACCGTAGGAGGTGACGACGCCGTCCGCCAACAGCTTCTCGAAGACGGGTACAAGGGCGCTCTTGACCAAATCGTTATACGCGCGCATTTCCCCCGGCTTCACGTCCCACTGATCACCGGCGAGATAGCCACCGTCGGACTTGCCAGAACGTTGATTGTACACTCGGCCGACCAGCATGTAATCCCAGTGTTTCGAAACGCCCTGGACCGGGGACGTGGTGCTTCCCGGCTGCGCATACACCGCCTCGAGCGCCTTCAGCAGGTTGCCCTCGGATGTGGCCGGCATCCAAGTGCCGTGTGTCGGTTCGCCTTCCTGATGGATCAGGTTGGCATAGGCGCCGTAACCTATCAGCGTGCCATCGGCGACGAGTTTGTCCATCAATGGCCTGTCTTGCTCATCGAGTTTCACCATATCGGTCCACTGTGGCCGCGGAACGGCCCATTCCGAGATGTACGTGTAGACAGGCGGCTTGCCCTGATCTCCGTTCTGTGCACTCAACGGCACGCCGGTCGCAGAGACCAGAAGAGTCAACAAATAAGCACAACAAGTTGCTCGATTTCGCATAATCTTCCTCCAACGTGAGATTCCGGTAGGAATTACTCTCCGGTAGGATGCATGCATCCTTGGCGTTGGATTATAGCGCGGAACGTCGAGCGCATGAGCCGAAGTAGCGTAACCGCAAATCCAGCCTCTGGGGCGGTTTGCCGGCCAGCACCCTTCCATTCCGGCGTGGTACATTGCTCTCCAGTGTTGTGATCGAACCCATCACCCTCCCACTGTGGACCTGGCTGATTCTCGGTATCGTGCTGATGGTTGCCGAGTTGCTTCTTCCGACCGGCTTCTTCTTGTTCTTTTTCGGCTTGGGGGGCGTTGTCACGGGAGTCCTTGCTTTGCTTGGCCTGCTGCCCTCTTTGGTTGCCCAGGGGCTCGTCTTTATCGGGATCTCACTATTTTGCGTCGTCCTCCTGCGCAAACCATTGCTTGCCAAATTTCATCTCCGAAATCGGACTCACGCCGTCGATTCTCTGGTCGGCGAAACCGCACAAGCACTCGAAGCTATTGCGCCGCAGGGATTCGGAAAAGTCGAGCTGCGCGGATCTTCCTGGTCTGCCTTGAACACAGGTTCGGTGCTCATTGCCGCGGACGTGCGGTGCCGGGTCGAGAAGATCGAAGGCCTCACGTTACATGTCAAAATCTAGGAGAATCCATTGACCGCAGGCGTTATCGTTGTCGGTGTCCTCGTCTTTCTCGCCATAGTCATACTTGCCAAGACCGCTGTGGTAGTCCCTCAGCAAGCGGCATTCGTTGTTGAGCGGCTCGGACGTTATTCCGGCACGCTGCAGGCAGGTTTCCATGTCCTCACCCCCTTTGTCGACGTTATCCGCTACAGGCATTCACTCAAGGAGACAGCGATTGACATCCCCGAACAGGTCTGTATCACTCGCGACAACGTGCAGGTACGCGTCGATGGACTGCTCTACTTGAAAGTTCTTGATGCTGAGCGCGCTTCCTACGGAATCTCCAATTACATTTTTGCCATCGCCCAGCTCTGCCAAACTACTCTACGATCCGAAGTCGGCAAGATCGACCTCGATAAAACGTTCGAAGAGCGCTCCCAAATCAACTTATCTGTAGTCAGCGAAGTTGATAAAGCGTCCGAACCCTGGGGCGTCAAGGTTCTCCGCTACGAAATCAAGAACATTACTCCGCCCGAAGACATTTTCGCTGCGATGGAAAAGCAGATGAGGGCCGAGCGGGAGAAGCGTTCCGTGATCCTCACCTCCGAAGGCGTGCGCGATGCCGCGATCAACACCGCCGAAGGTGAGAAACAGAAGTCAATCAAAGCGTCGGAGGCCGTCCGTCAAAAGCAGATTAACGAAGCGGAAGGCCAGGCGCAAGCGATTCTTTCAATTGCCAGCGCTACCGCCGAAGGCATCAATCGCGTCGCCGCCGCCATTCAAGCCCCTGGAGGCTTCCAGGCGGTCCAACTCCGGGTTGCCGAACAGTACATCACGCAGTTCGGCAATCTCGCCAAAACCGGCAACACTTTCATTATCCCCACAAACCTCTCCGATGCAAGCTCGTTCATCGCCACGGCAATGAGCATTATCAAGGGCGGGGTGCAGACATCGTAACGTTTAAGCTCTCTCAGAGTTGGTGAGCGACGTCGGCAGAAAGGTCTGGGGCTTTGGTTGCGGGGGACTGCAATGGTCCGAACGCGCTGAGGTTGCCGTTCCGACTGGATTTAGCGGCAAACCCTTGAGAACTCACAAGGCCCAACTCCCGTCTTGCCTGCTCTTCCCGTAGAAAGTTTCACAACCAAGGGAAGCACCGCCCTTTAGAACGAGCGGAACTGCCGACACAAACTTGCTGGTCTAGGCACCGGCGTGATAGTGTGTTAGTCCACGAAAGTTAGCTGGGCAGCGATATTTTGCCAATAGTGGGGGGTAAACAGTCTGGATCAATTCGACCTGTTGCAGCCGATGTGGAAGCCGATTGATTATGCGATGAAAGGCTCATAGGAGTTTCAATTGGAGCATCGCCAATGAGGTGCCAATTCGCTGCATTATGGGCAATCGTAGCTGCCTGTGGGCTATCGTCCTGTTCGGGAAGGGTAGAAAAACGGCAAGAGAACACTGCACAACAGCAGGTCAAAGCTGAAGACCATGCTGCGCCACCGGAAGATCCATCCGAACAGGCTATGCAAACAACCAAACTCGAAGCGTTCAGTTGGTATAAAGAGGGATTTGGATCGATCATGATGGCCAATTTCACCATACGGAACGATGGAGACCTTATGGTGAAAGATCTGGAAATTGAATGTACGCATTCTGCTCCCAGCGGAACGGAAATCGATAGCAACGCTCGCACTATCTATGAAATCGTTCCTCCGCACACCAGTAGGCGATTTCGCAACTTTAACATGGGCTTCATCGTTGAACAGGCTGCGAGCAGTTCATGCGAGATTAAGAAACTATTCGCTGGAACCCCGGAAGCTTTGAAAAGAGACGTCATTGTCAAATGGTGGCAGAATACGCGGTCGGGAAAAGATAGACTCAACGTCCGGGATAATAATGGCACGCTAGTTTTTGACTCTGATGTGTTTGAAGAGTCTGAGCACCGCGCCGATTTCGGCAAGAGGTTTACTCATGTGGGTGGCGTGGCCAACGCCAAATTATGCGACGCAGAGTTCGAGAGCGTACGCATCGAGCACGGTGGAGTAGGCGAGACTTTGTCTCTCGGGTGTTCACAGACGGCGAAAATCGCAAGATAGTTGCCCTTTCTGAGTTGCTGCTCTAGACGGTGCCACGAGGCGCTATCCATTTTCTGAATCCGAGAATGCCGTGATATGAATACTCAGTGGACCAAACAAATAGGGGCAATACGGTCCGTCATGAACACCGGGAGCAAGACCCCTCTGTTGCTAAAGAGACGCGAAATCAATGTCCTCCAACCTCCCCAGGTATTTGATCGAGACGGCTTCTGGAAGCAGCTTGTAGGTTGCCTGTGTAGCTCGATGCAGAGAGTCGGTCCTAATAGCCCGGTAATCCGATTTGAAAGCATGGAGCCGTTCCCATTGTCGTTAGGAACTTGCGAAGCCGAAGGCGATTTGCAGGGCTATGCTGGGGATCAGATTCACAAAGCTGGAATCAGGTTTGGACCGAAAATAAGCCGATACCTCTACAAAAACCTGAACTGGCTACACGACGGCGGGTGGTCCCGAGTTGAGGAGGCGTTCTATCGGTTGTCACAGATGCCCAGGAACGCTTCTGCCACGGCTTGTATCGCCGTTGAACGCGATGCCGCCCACCTTGCGATGAAACTGGATGGGATCGGACCCAAACAGTCCCGGAATCTTTGGATCTGCATAGGCGCGTGACACGGTATGAGATTCCGTTGGATAGTAGGGTTGCTGATTGGGTCAACAAGTATCTTCCGCCGCTGCGAATAGAGACACCGAGGCTACAGAGCTTGAAGTACTACGAAGCGGTTGAATCAGAAATCCAGAGTTTGTGCGAAGCGGCGGGTGTGTTTCCGTGCGAATTCGACGCGGCGGCGTTTATGAGCGGACAGTGAAGACTTGAAAACGGATGTTAACAAGGCCAAAGCTGAACTGAGAAAACACGTTACCGAAATACGCATGGTCCCGGTGATTACAGATAAAAAGGGCCATTACGAGGCGGAAGGCGCCTGGGATCTGTTGGGTGGCTACAACCATCCGGCGCTCGGTTCACACCGAAGCTCATTCGGCGCATTCGGATGGTTGCGGGGGCAAGATTTGAACTTGCGACCTTTGGGTTATGAGCGTGACGGGCATTGGCTATGTGATTCATAAAAAGGCACGAGTGGCACTCGAAAGAGCCTTCAGGAACCCTCGGAAACGGGTATTGGGAGTTGAATGGGAGTCGATTTGACCTTTGGGTTTTCGCCAGAACGGGAATTTGGGTGTGCTGGGACCGGCTGATTACGAAACCATACGTGTCAAGTCTCTTCTATAGTTATTTTTCTCGTTTTCGGCCTGTTTTGCGCGCTTTTTGAGATGCGCCGGGCCGGCTGAAAACTGTGGAAAACACATGAGACTGCACCCTCGTGCTGACAAAGCTGCTGACAAAAAAACCAGCCTGCGACGACATCATGAGCAGGCATTAGCGACGTGACGATTGTTTGCATCGAACGTTCCTTTACGGCAGACTTCCTGCAGCAAACGCTTTCTGAAGGTCGTTTGGACAACTCGCTAACTCAGGCCATTGGGTTCTTCGGTCGGCTCCTCAACTATCTCTTCTTTATCGAGACGTCCAATCTCGTAACGCGCCTCGGGGGCCACGCGTGATTACGAGCTCTGACGCACGAAACTCGGTATTATTGTGGGTTCCGGATCGTATTTGGATAGAAGCTTAATGCCACAAGCGCAAGGGTGCAATGGCGCAACACATCTGTCTCCACGCCTTCAATCAGCGTATTCTCGCCGAGGAGCTTGTTCGGGTCCGCCGTCCGGACGACCGCGAGCGTTATGCGGCAGCACAACGCCAAGCTCGGATTGATCCCAACCCCCATCAGATCGACGCGGTGATCTTTGCGCTTCGACGTCTTCGGGAAGGCGGTTGCATTCTCGCAGACGAGGTTGGCCTGGGAAAGACGATTGAGGCCGGCTTGGTCATCGCCCAGAGCCGGGCGGAGGGTGCGCAACGCATCCTGCTGATTGTGCCCAAGTCGCTCATCGGCCAGTGGCAGAGCGAGCTCTTAAGCCTGTTCGGCATCCAGGCACGCGAAAACGATGCGAGCTTCTTTGCCCCAGGCGTCTATCTGGTCGGCAGAGAGTTCGCCGGAAGTGAGCGTGGCGCGACACCGCTCGGCGCCGTCCCGCCCTTCGATCTCGCCGTCATCGACGAAGCGCATGAAATCTTCGCAGGATTGCACAAGAGATACGGGCGTGATGGGATTTACGACGAAACGTCGGATGAAGCCCTGATGGCACACCGGGTTCGCGGCCTTCTGCGTTCAACGCCGGTGTTGCTTCTCACCGCGACACCGATGCAGAACTCACTGGCCGAACTGTGGGGCCTCGTGCAGTACGTGGAGCCCACGGGCACGCTACTCGGTGACATCGCGACGTTCCGCAAGGTGTTCTGCTCTGAGGATGATCGAACGCTGGTCCCTGGCCAGGAGCACGAACTCAAACGACGCCTCGCGATGGTCCAACGGAGGACTTTGCGCCGTCAGGCCCAGGAATTTCTTGACCGGCCCTTCACGCAACGCCGCTGCAGGTTGTACGAGTATGCCATGAGCGACGCTGAGCGGTCGCTCTACGACGATGTGAGCGAGTACCTGCTTGAACCGTCCCTGTTTGCGTTCGCTGGCCGGCAACGACGACTTTTGTTGATCGGATTCCACCGGCGCATGGCTTCGTCAATCTCAGCTCTGGCCGCAAGTCTGGAGAACGTAGCCGCCCGTTTGCGCCGCGTGCAAGCCGGTTTGCGTTCCGACGACACAGTGATCACCGTCCTGCGGGACCTTGAGGAAGAGGACGAAGTCGAAGAATCGTCCGACGAACCGGCACCGCCGATCAATCGCGAAGCCCTCGCCGCCGAGCTGGTCCGCGTGGAGGGTTTCGTCAAGCGCGCTCGGTCGCTTCCAAACGACGCCAAGGCGCGCTCTTTCCAAGAAGCGATCAAAGTGATTCTGGATTTGGGACGGGACGGCCGCGGCAGCGGCAAGGCCGTTGTGTTCACCGAGTCGATCACTACCCAGGAGTACTTGCGTCGCCTGCTTCTCGCCATCGGCCTCGACGAGGACGACATCACCTTGTTCCGCGGCGTCAACGATCACGAGCGTGCGCAGCAAGCCCTAGCCCGATGGCAACAGGAAGAGGGCTCCCGCTTTGCGCCGGGCGCCAGACCGAGTCGCGATGTCGCTGTGCGTCTCGCGCTCGTGCATGAGTTCCGCACGCGTTCGAAGGTCCTCGTATGCACCGAGGCAGGCGCAAAAGGGCTGAACCTGCAATTTTGCGAGACGGTTATCAACTACGATTTGCCGTGGAACCCGCAGCGCATCGAACAACGCATCGGGCGCTGCCACCGGTACAGCCAGCAGCGCGATGTCACCGTGGTCAACTTCATCGCTCGGGACAATGAGGCGCATCGGCTAACCTTCGAGATACTCAGCCAAAAACTGGATCTGTTCGGGAGGGTTCTTGACGCCTCCGACCATGTTTTGCATGAGCCGCGGACGGACGCTCCCGAGCTTATGGTGTCGGCGCTCTCGGTCGAATTCGAGAGTGATCTCCGCAGCATCTACAGCCGCTCGCGCACACTCGAGGAGGTGACGCGGGAGATCGCCGCACTGCGAGACAAGATTTCTGAGCGCAGGGATGCTTTCGAGAAGGAATACGAGCGGACCTCCCAGATCATCGAGTCGCGGTTCGACGAGAACGTGCGCAGAGTGTTCAAACGCTTGCGCGAGGATCTGCCCGCTAGCCTGGCGGAGCTCGATAGAGACATCGCCGACCTAGTGGATGGATACCTCACCGCACGCAAGGTCGCGTACCAACGTTCCGACCAGGCCGGCCGCGTCGTGTTTAACATCGCCCCCAGCGCTGAATTGCCCACCGAGGTTGGAGAGGGGCGGAAGTTCGCCACCGGAGACGCGAGGGCTCTCACCGACGCCGAGTCTTTGAACCTCGGACATCCGCTCGTTCGCGCTGCGATCGCGCTGGCCCGGACCTGGTCAGGTGGTGGCTCGGTCACGCTGCAGCTTCCCCCAGGTTCTTCCCCGGAACTCTCGGCATTGGCCGGGAAAGTGGGCGTCCTCTGTGTCGCGCTGGTCGATTACGTCGGTTTCGAGCCGGTTCAAAGGCTCGTCGCGGCGGCGGTGGTGGGCGGCGCGCCGATCGATCCATCAGTGACCGCCAAACTCTTGCGCTTGCAGGCAAGCGACGGTGAGACATTCAAGGTCTCCGTGGAGGCGCAATGGCTCGATGACGCGGTCGATGAGGCGGTATTCGTGGACCAGCGGCAGGTCGAGGAAAGCGAGCAGAAGCACTTCGAGCAGGCTATCGGTCAGCTTGAGCGCTTTGTCGAGGACAAAATCCTGGTGTGCCGCCGCGAGCGGACGAGCATTGCTGAAAAGCTGCGGGCTGCGAGGGCCCGGCGTGACGAGATAGTCGGCTCCACTGCCCGAGATCGGTTCGAGGCGGAGATCATGCGACTGGCTACAAAGGACGAGAGTCTTGAACGCCGGATCGGTGCATTGGAATCCAGAGAGGACGAGGTTTATAAAAAATGGCGCGACGAATATCACGAGCTTCGTTATCGGGCGCCGGCGATAATCCGGTTGTTCGAGGTAGCGTTTCAGATCGCCGCACCGAACCCGGAGACGTCGGGCTGAGGCTGTTGCACACCGCCGACTGGCACCTCGGGCGACGCTTTCCGTCGTTCCCTGAAGAGGGGCAGAAAAAGCTGTCGCGGGCACGTATGGATGTGGTGGGGAGGATTCTCGCCGTCGCGCGCCGCAACGCGGTGAATGCGATACTCTGCGTCGGGGATATATTCGACGATCCTGATCCAGCCCCTGACTTTTGGGAAGGGCTTGCAAGAACGTTCCAAGGGCATGCTGGCCCGCATCCCCCGCTCTTTCTTGTGCCCGGCAACCACGACCCACTGACCCCGGAGTCAGTTTGGGCTGCCGGCCACACGTTTAGGGCATGGCTTCCCGCGTGGGTGCACGTCGTAGATCGTGATGATTTCACGTATGAAATCGCTCCCAATGCGGTGTTGTACGCGCGTCCGTGCCGATCGAAGGCCGGTGAGAACGATCTGGCGATGGCGTTGCCGGCGCGCGAGCCTGGCGATGAACGGCTTCGCATTGGTTGCGTCCATGGCTGTACGTTTGACATCGACGGATATCAGACGAACTTTCCCATTTGCCGCGACGCGGGCGTTCAACGCGGACTGGACTATCTCGCGATAGGCGACACTCACTGGTTTCGAGACGTTACCGACAATCTCGCGGTGCCGACTGTATACCCAGGCGCTCCTGAGCCTACGAACTTCGACGAGGCCGGCGCCGGCCGCGTCGTGCTCGTGGCGCTCTTCAGGCGCGGGCTGCGACCCCGCGTCGATGCGGAGCCGGTTGCCTTCTGGCGCTGGCTCGACGTTCGGTGTCGCGACATGAACGAGCTTCGAAGTTTGTTGACCGCTCCGGACCTCGACCGCCACGTCGTCAGACTGCATCTCGACATGACCGTTTCCCTATCCGAGGAGAGCGAGGTAGAGCGAATACTGCGTGACCTGCGTGGGACTGACGCGACGCATGGCCGCGTGGGCGTGCTGGTGGAGGATCTGGCGAACCTGCGATTGCAAGTTGGTTCCGGCGACGCATTTCCGGACGATCTGCCGCCAGTGCTGAAGGAAACGGTAGCGCGGCTTGACCGGCTTGTCGCCGACTCGATCGATGAGTCCGAGAAATCGAGGGCGACCAGGGCGCTCGCTCACCTCTATAAACTGCTGCAGAGCCACGATGCGACCGGCGGTCGCGATATATGAGACTCCACAGGCTGCGAATAACGAGCTTCGCTGCAATCGGAAACGTGGACGTCGAGTTCGGTCCGGGAATGAACGTGCTTTACGGGCCGAACGACCTCGGCAAGTCCACGGTGGTTGCCGCTATCAGGTTGGGCCTGCTGCTTCCTCACACTTCAACGTACGGCGACCAGTACGTCGGGTGGACGGGCGTCGACGATCCGATAGTGGAACTGACGTTCGAAACAGAAGCGCAACGGATCTGGCGCGTCCGGAAGCAGTTTGGTAAGGGCGGCTCGTCGCTTTTGCAGGAATCGAGAAACGGTCAGGACTTCGATGATGTGGAACGCGGGAGGAAGGTGGACGCCAAACTGCGAGAGATCCTTCGTTGGGGCATTCCCGAGCCCGGCGGCACGGCGGGCGGAAAGGGGCTTCCGGAGAGCTTTCTGGCGACAGTGCTCTTGTCGCCGCAGGATGACGTGAGCGCTGTTCTCCGGAACAGCTTGCAGAGTGATCCGACCGTCAGCGGCAAGGAGCAGATCGCCGCGGCTTTGCAGGCGGTCGCCCAAGACCCGCTGTTCGTCGCCCTGCTTAGAGAGACACAAGCACGGCGGGATGCAGCCTATACCGATAAGGGCGCGAAGAAGACCGCCAAAGGAAGCGTCTTCAAGGCCGCGGCGGAACGGCTCAACGAAACGAGAGACGAAAAGGAAAAGCTGCAGAGGATTGTGGCCGACTCGGAAGGCGCAGAGAGGTATTTGCGGGAGCTGATGGATAGGCGAGCGCATAAGCAGGAGAGTTTGGCTGTTGCGACCGATCTGGTCGCAACCCTTGATGCTCTTGCTTCGCAGGCTGCGTGCCGCTCGGTGGCGGCGGAACAGGTTCGCCTAGCGCAGGAAGATGTGTTGCGTATCCAGAGGATCGGGGCCGAAGTGGCAATCGCGGAGCGCGAAGTCGAAACGCTAGTTGAAAAGATTACCGAAGAGGAGCAGGCGCTTAATGCCGCGCGCGGTCGGCAAGTTGAGTCGGACGCAGCGCTTGAAGCTGCCGAAGAAGCGGCCCGCGCAGAGGGAACAGATCCAGGCGTGACCGATACGCTGGTTCGCCAACAGCTCGAACTTCGAAAGTCGACGGCCGAACAGGCCGTGCGGGAGGCGCAACAACGGATAGATGCCGCTCTAGCCGCGCAGAAGCTTGTTAAAGCTGCGGCGGCGGCGGAACAGGAGCTCCAGGAGCAACAGGAGAAAGCCGACAACGCGCTT
Organism: Bryobacteraceae bacterium; assembly: GCA_051003475.1. Classification (GTDB taxonomy): domain Bacteria; phylum Acidobacteriota; class Terriglobia; order Bryobacterales; family Bryobacteraceae; genus Bog-105. Next base: position 14,405 of record JBPCLH010000182.1, on the reverse strand, counting down.
GAAGCCGCTTCAAAAGCGACAACGAAAGCAAAAACCGCCGACGATGAACTTCGCCGGTGCGACCTGCTTGAGCGGGCCCTGGATGTTTATGCCGCTGAAAAGCGGACCAAGGATGCGCAAACCGCCGTAGACAACGAGGCTGTTCTTCGGAACCGCCTGCAGGAAACGACCGGACAGCGGGCGACATTGGCAGAACAACGCGCTTTGATTACGGTTCCGATTTCCAGTGCGCTCGGGCCCATGCGCAAGCTCGCCACAGAGCTGGCAGCTGCGCGGGGTGCGCTCGATGTCGGTTTTGTGGTGACGGTCAATCCGACTGGTCAGCTCGACCTGCGGATTCGAAGGGATGGGAAGAAGGCTGAGGCGAAGTCAACTGACAAACCTGTGGAGATCGAAGCCAACGCTGAGGTTGAAGTCTCCATCCCCAATATCGCAACTGTCCGTGTCCGGGGTGGCCGGCGCGAAGCGCAGGAGAAGGCCCAGGGCTTGGAAGATCGCTGGCGACGTGACGTTGCGCCGCATCTCGTCGCCGCCGGTGTCACGGAGCTGGATGGCTTGGATACAAAAATCGGCGAGGCTCACACGCTGGATGGCGCCATTAAGACAAAGGACACAGAGATGGAATCGCTGCGCGCCCAGATCGCCGCCCTCACCGGCGTGGCGGAGACGTTGCGTGAAGCGACTGACCGGGAGGCGGCGTGCCGGGCCGCGCTCGGCGGCGTAGGGCTCGATACACTGGCCGCTGATCTCAAGGCGCTTGGGACCGACGCGACCGCGGGCTTGCGAAAGCGGCGGCAACAATTGTCCCAGGAGGCCGAAGCGGCACGGACAATCGCAAATCCGGCTACGAACGAGCGAACACTCGCCGACGAGCGCAGCCGGCAGGCGAGGTTGGCACTGGACACTGCTCTGGCGGCGAGGGATGCTGCCCTGACCGCCTTTCCAGAAGGAGTGGATACGTCCTTGACCGTAGCGCAGGCCGCGCTCGCGGCCGCTGGCACAGAGAACGAAAGGGTGGCGGCAGAGATCGCCTCACTTGAACGTACGATCAGCGAGAGAAAAAAGCGCATCGACGCGGCCCTGATCGGCGCGCGCACGAATGGCGTTCAGGCAAGAGCTGCGGTCGAGGTTGCGCAAGGACGGTTAACGATCGCGAAAACCGACCATGCGGCGGAGAACGGTCGACTCATCGAGTTGCGAAAACAGCGGGACGCGGAAAACCTCGTGGCGGCCGAAACCAGGCACCGTGAAGCGACCGAGCGTCACGCGTCCTTGCCTATCCCCGATAGGATTGTCAGTGACGACGAAGTCAGCGCCGCCCGAAATACCTCCGCTGGCGTGAAATTAGAGCTCGAAGGCATCGAGCGGGACATCCAGAGGGCGCATGGCGGTCTCGAACAGGTCGGCGGCGCTGTGGCCCGTGAACGGCTGCGCGATGCGACCGAGGCTTTCGAGCTGGCAGAGCGTCAAGAAAGAGAAATCGAGGCGGAGTATGAGGCTTGGAGACTGCTTCTCGACCAGATGAAGGAGGCCGATGCAGCCCAGGCTAGCAACCTCGGACAGGCGCTTGTGCCTGCCATTGCCGGGCGGTTCCAGGAGCTGACTCAGCGGCGTTATGAGGCCGTGCAGCTCACCGCGCAGCTCGCTACAGAAGGCGTTATGGTCTCGGGTGCGTTGAGGCCGGCGGCGCAGATATCTGTCGGTACACGCGAGCAATTGTCAACGCTGTACCGGTTGTCGCTCGCAGAGTATTTGCGCACGGCGATCGTCCTTGATGACCAGCTCGTCCAGAGCGACGATAGTCGCATGGACTGGTTTCGCGGGCTGCTTGCCGAAAAGGCTCGCATTTTCCAGATCCTGGTTTTCACCTGCCGCCCGAGCGACTATCTTTCATCGAGCGAACTAGTACCCGCGGGAACCGCTGTTCATGCGGACTCAAATGGCGGATTTATTCGCGCCGTCGATCTTGGCAGGGCTCTTCGCCGACGCTGACATCTTCGGTGGCGATGCGGAATGGGAAGACTCGGCCGTCGAACCAAGAATGGTTTGAGCATTTCGGCGGTCAGGCGGACCTCGCTTTCGGTCGCTCAAGCTCGTCAAATACTACGAAATGCTCAAGGCGGGAAGTAGCTCGATCCAGGCAAGCAACCTTGATGACATCGTGACCGAATCAGATAATTGGCCTTTGTGGGCCAAATCTCGCCGGAGTATCTCAGGCAGGACAAGCGAAAGGAGATCCTTCCGTTGCTGGTCGCCCAAAAGACCCTCATTGCTGGGCCGAAGGCTCGAAATCGATTTTACAGAGGTCTCGATGACCCGGCTTCTCTGTTTCGCCTCGTCTAAGCCCACCGCGACCACACGTTGAACCGTTCGTTCCTCCTTGTCCTGGAGCACCACCCTCCATATCGTTAGAAGTCCCTTAGTGCTTATTGCCTGATCGCCGGCAGCGGTCAGGCCCCGTTCTGATCCCGGAAGCGCGCGATCATCGTCAAGCAGTCTACGAACAAGGGGATGTTCCAAGCCGAGAAGGGAAATCTCTTCGTTTCCCTTTGCAAACTCCCGATTTTGCGTGAAACGCACTGGCAACTCCGTAAGTCCGGCAACCTCGAACGTCTGGTCGTCAATTGTGCGGCAAGAGCAACCCTTTAGGGCAACGGACTCCCTGACGTAACGAACGAGTCGTGCCATTCCGGCCCCCGCATCATCCATCTGTTTATAGTCATCAAGGACAAAACCGTCAAGATCCTGAAACAACTCCCACACAACGTGCCGAGCAGTTTGCGCGTTCTCAATGGCAACCTCAAGCTCCTGCCTCGTCCGCACCAGCTTCGGATCGCGAACTGCGTCCTGGTAGAGCTTGTCGTAGGAAATCCGTTCGGACAGTTGTCCGAGAATTTGACCGCGCAAATCCTCCGCGATCTGCCCGAGTTCGTCCACTTTGCCCAAGGTCTTCGCAATCTGGAGCAGCTTTTCTTCGAGAAGGAGATAGATCTGTCCTTCAATCGTGTCAGCCGAAACTACGTTGTATACCTGCGCTGTGTGCGCCTGTCCGTAGCGATGGATGCGTCCAATACGCTGCTCTAGATCCATCGGATTCCAGGGAAGATCGTGATTGAAGAGACCCTCGCGAACTGAAGGTTGATTCCTTCTCTACCTGCTGCGGTGCACAACAGAACCCTCGGTCCGTCCGGCCGCTTGAAGCGTCGCTCCGCAGCAAGTTTGGCCCCATGATCTCCCCCTTTGAGAACCTCAACGCCTGCGCGGGGAAACTCACGGTCAATCGCGGCCTGAAGGGAGTCAACACTTCCCAGGTACGTGGTGAACACGACAATCTTTTCGCCCGGGTGAACCCCCCACAGATCGCCAAGGGCTCGCAGCAGTTCTTTTGTCTTGCTCTCATCGCCCTTTGGGATCAGTGCCAGCAAATCACGAATCCGCTGCCGCTCAGCAGGAAGCGCGACTGAAACCAGAAATGCTGCCGATTCTTCATCCATGCTGGACTGGACCTCGCCGTCCTGTCCTTCTGCCTCGACTTTCTCGCCCAACTTTCGGAGCAACTTGACGCGAGAATCGGCAAGCAGGCGATCAACTTCAGCCCGCCCAAGCGTGTCCGTCGGAAGGTCGTGCATGTTGTGGAGCAAAGTACGGGCATCGGAAAGGGCGCACTCGCGCCCGTCCACGTCCAGATTCTGATCACACACGATTGCTTCGTGAATCGTCAGGCTTAGCAAGCGCCGGTGTAATGTAGATCCAACGGCGGAGAAGCTGGACGCCGCAATCTTCTGGAAGATTGTCATGACAAATCCGAGCGCCCTACCCTTGCCGCCTTTGGCCTCCGCCAGATTGTAGCCATCCCGCAAATACTCCATCAGCGCACCATAGAAGAGGCTCTCCGGCTGCGACAGTCGAAATGTCTGCGTATGGACCTGCCGCCTCGAAAAGAGTGGCTCCCCGTGAGCATCACATGCGTCCGCCTGAGTTCGCCGAAATACCACGGAATTCAGACGATACCGGTTATGAAGCATGTCGTCGGTGGTTAGAAACAATGACGGGTTAAGCAGACGGATGAGCATCCAGAAGCGAAAGTGGTCGCCCTGATGAGGCGTGGCGGAAAGAAGCAAAAGATCGCGGCTATGATCTCTCAGGGCCTCCGCAAGTTTGAAGTTTTGAGTTTTCGTAACCTTATTGCCCGTCTGATAAGCCGTCAGGTGATGTGCCTCATCGAAGACGATCAAATCCCACTGAGGCGCTTCTAGTATCTTCTTGAGCCGGGTAGGACGTTTCAGGGTGTCGATACTGGCAATGAGCCGATTGTGTTTAGCAAAAGCATTCGTCTTTCTATCTGTGACATCACCCTCGCTACCGAACACCTCGAAATCCAGATGGAACGTATCGTTTAATTCACGCCGCCAATTATTCACCAGGCCGGCGGGGACAACCATCAATGCTCGCGAAAGTTCGCCGCGTGACGCTAGTTCCCGAAGAACCAGAGCGGTCTCGATTGTCTTTCCCAAGCCGACGCTATCTGCAATGAGGAAGCGTCGAGAAGATGCAGTGGCGATCTTGTGTGTGAGAACAATCTGATGGGGCAACAGATCGACCTTGGCTGCCGTCAATGCCGCTGCATTTTCGAGCAGAGGCAGTTCTTCCGCCTCGACCGCAAGCCACAACCGCTTAATGGATTCAATGGTTGCCGGCCGGACGTTCGAGATCACTTCTTCGTCCCACGCAAGGGAGCGCGAGATACTGCCGATAGATACCTGGCGCTCGCCATGCCCTTGGAAAAAGACGCGGGCGTAGCCGCCTGGCTCTGTGCCTATAAATATGCCTGTCCCGAGCTCAGGATGAAATACGCGAGAGCCGGCGGTCAGATCAGGAGACACGGAGGACATGAAATCCGCCGACCTCCCGTGAACCTTCGGCCATCAATTTGAACACGCCGTTGCCGGTCGCAGCCCCATTCCAAATAGCGCGTGTGAGGCAAACGTTCCCGTCACGATCGCCTGAACGTCCGAAGTAAACAAGATCGTCCGCCTCGTTCAGTTGAAATAGCTTTCCAGGGCCATCCATTCCGAAGACAAGTCCGACGCTGGCCCAATGATTGCTCCACAGCCGACATAGCGGAAGGATATTTGCTCGAAGCCAGGTATACGCTTCGTCGTGATCCGGCATCACTTCAAGCACAGTCTGCAGTCCACCAACGAGAACCGTCCGCGCGCCGTCCGGCAGTTCTTCTGGCAGTCCGGTCCGCTGCCATTCGAGCGCGACATGCAGGGGTGTTGCCTCTACTCCAGTTATCAGGTCGCGAAGCAGTTCTGGGGACCACACAAGACTACAACCTCTCCTTTTCCATCCCAGTGCCGTCATTTCCTGCACTATGCTCTCCTCCTCATATCCAAGGCAACAGCCGTCATTCCGATTCATCCCAGTCATTGAAGAGAGTGAGCTGCGCTTCAAGCGCTCCGGGATGCTGTCGCAACTTCTCCACGCTTCTTTGGAGAATGCCCCTCGCCAAAGTTGCGGCCTTACGTGTTTCTGAGTGGCTGCTCATTTTCGCGTACCACTCGAGCACGGCGTCCACGGTGCGACGAAGCATCCATGTATCTTTAGAAAGCTCTTGCTCGAGATTGACGCCGCTGTTTGGCATCGCGCTACCAATCAGGAAATGAGCCTGATCGATTTCTGTCTTCATCTCCTTGCGTGGGCGCAAACGTGCCATTTCAAACCGGGTTATTATCGGCACGGCACTCGCGACGCGGTTGCGTTCTTCTATCCAGCCATGGTCAATGAGGTCTTTCAGCCGAATGGCGGTTCCAAATAAGCTCTTCGTAACGTCGTCAGACTTAGCGCCGTCGCCGCTCCCCTCATCCAGAAGCTGATTGATGCCCGCCAAAGCGTGGGCGATCTTCATCGGTTCATCCGCCGACGTAAGGACCCTTCCGTAATGCCGACTGTAAAACTCCAAGGCTTTGCCTCGTAGTATCACGCGAACATCTGCGTCGGACAGATCGTTTTCCTTGTATGAGGCGAGCAGTTGTTTGAGGCGACTAAGCTCAGCCTTTACCCACTGGCGCATCTTCGCCCAACTGACTGGAGACGCATCGACGAGACGCTTTCGACATACGTGCAGCATGTCGTACTCGATCTTCTTGGAACCAAACTCGGCATTCTCACCTTTGGACTCGTCACTTGTCACGGGATAGATTGCTTCGATGTAGAACCCCGCCTCGAAAAGCGCCTCTAGCACGATCGCCCATTGGCCCTCTTCGCTATGGTGGAATGTGAAGGCCATAATGCCCCCAGGCTTGAGGAGGCGGCAAGACTCAGACCAACATGCGGTCATCATGCCCTGATAAAATGCGTCCGCATCTTCAGGATGGTGCGCAACATTTTTTACGGCTTCCTGTGAATTGGGCGAAGTCTTCACCGCAGCTAACTCTGGATGCCAACGAGAAAGGGGTATTCGAAGCCAAGCATAAAAGAAGTTCGCCATCTCTGAATAGATAAAGTTGTCGCCAAAGGGCGGATCGGTGATTACAAGATCGACACTTTCTGACGGAAAATCCGTCAAATCGCTCGAAGAACGACATTCGATAGTTGCCGATCCGGGGATCACGGGGTCGCCCGTGATGACTTTCTCGCTCTTGCTCGCGTCGGGAACGAGCATTGGCTCCCATGGATTCCGACACCACTCAAGTCCTTCAACCACCTTCTCGGTACAGGAAGTCCAGTTGCCACGCCCTAACGCCGAAAACACGGAGTTTTCGACGACCAACTGCTTGGCGACATAGTTATTATTGGCAAAGTGAGGTTCAAGCTTATCGGCCTGCTGATTCCAGAACGCGAACATACATTGATTTCGCAAGTATTGCTGAAACGCACCCAATGCCTGCTCACGAATGGGAAGGCTGACAGAGCCGAGCGTCATAATGGCCTTCAATAGCGTGGCGTGGACTAATAACTGCCGAGGGTTGAACATTCGATACCAGTGGGTATATCCATGGTCTGGAATGCTCCAATAGTGAGTTTGCCATCCGAATGGAATCTCTTCTTTTGGCCAAAATGCTTGGAGTGAGTCTACCTTTTGCAGTTCCCAAGATCGGTAGGACGACACTACCCGAGCAATATCGGCTGAGCCGGGTGCTAGGAAAGACCGTCCGTCGTACACGCGACCATCGTCTTTACAAGTTGGACAGAGGCACTGGATGGCGTATGTCATCACCGGAGCTGCGTGTTTGGCGGCTCGAAGCCCGTCTATGATATTTTCCTTCTGTCCGCAAAACTGACAAGCTACAGTAGCTTTTTCTACGACCGTTCCTTTGTGAGTATCGATCTTGCGGCCACTTGCAAGTACGACATACCGTGGGAGCCCGAACTCCTTTCGATCTGGAGGCTCAACCTCGGTATCAGTCGGCTCTGTAGCCTTCTCTTCGGCTGATCCACCGATATCCGGCACATCCGCAGGTTCAGATTCATTATCTGAAGTAACCACCACATTGGAGGTATCCTCCGACAGCTTGATCCGCCCCCGAACCTCAATTAATCGGAGGTTCTCAAGACGAGACTTCAGCCATAGTTCCGTTTCGTTTAGTGGCGCATCCGAATACCCGCCAACAGACTCCCCATTCACCGAGCCTGGGCTCCCTTTCAGCCAATCGGGATCAATTAACAGGTACGTGTATACATGCTTGGTGCTATTTCTTGGCGGTTGAATCCGGAGATCCTTCTTATTGATATCCGACCGTCGAATGGCGGTACTGTGCTTGCCCAAAATGTCACGAAGAAATTGGCCAGCAAAATCACTGCATTTCGGGCAGCGCAAACCAGGTTCGATTTCGACCATCGCTGCCAGCTCTTTGGCCCGTTGCAGGCTTTCGGCCGCCGTTCCCTTGCTATAGTCCAGAAGTCGTTTGGCAAATGGCTGCGACAACGAAGTGAAAGGCGACTCGGTGTCGAGAACAATATGTTCCGCCGTGGGAGCTAGGCGGGCATCACCTAGCTCAGCATGCAACGCGGTCTTGCAGCTCTTGCAGGTCAATTCTATGTACTTCACACCCAACCTTTTCTCGCCAATAACCGGAGAGCGGAAGATCGGGGTTCGATGGCCGCAACCGGGCTTGGTACAGGGGCTGTGTTTTGCCCAGAACGTGTAGATTATTTCGGGGCCTTCATATCGATACTCCTTGCAATGCTCCGGCGCGATACTGAGGGGGTCGAAATCCGCCGCCATCTGCTCGTCGCTATCCGAATTCCCCGTTCCTGCGATGCGAAACCAACGGCCGGTGTGCCCGCGCGGGCACTTGGTCACGTAGAAAGGCTGGAGGATAGATTTTACGTTTTCTTCAATCTGCGTGAAGAACGCGTTAACCTCCGCCGGATTAGTGCACGCCAGTTCGTTTTTAACTATGAACCAAGCGACGGGATTTAGATCCACGCCCGCGACTTGAAAACCTAACCGGGCGCCCTCTACAAGTGTCGTTCCCCCGCCCATGAAGCAGTCGAGCACTTTAAGACTTTGAAAGGCTCCACTCTTCTGGTGATTGGCATAGTAGACGTCCCAAACCGCCCGTGCCGCCTCCGTCTCGTCCGCAACTGGAAAACCGTCCAGGTCCAGGGTTGGTGTTCCATCAGGGTTCCTCCTTGCGGGTGCTTGCATTGCAGCGGCTATGAGTATCGCTCGAAAGATGCTACTTCGACGGCGCGCCCACCATTTGCTCATTTGATAAATCGGCTTTCCCGCGTTCCCTTCCTGTTTTGAAAGGGCATTGATCGGAACGATGGGGAAGTCAATCTCGAGACAGGTCTTAGGCCGCGTGGGATCAGAGAAATCGGGAACCATCACGCTCACGGTTGGGCCTGACGAGGCCGACGCCATCTGATTAGCGATGATGGTCTTCTTGGGAATCTCATCGAAAGACAGAGATGGCTGGGAGTCGAAATCCACTTCCGGAAACGACGGTTGATCTAGAGATACTTTGGAACGGGCCATTGTTTTTCTTATTCACTTCGCGGGAAATTCGATAAACGGGACCGCCGCCTCAAGCAGCGAGAGGCCCCCATGGCAAAGGTTTGGGAAACCTCCCTGCACCACCCATTTGCGTTGGCCGATGACAGCCAGCCTTCCGGAGTATCGTGCCACGAGGGGAGGTAGGTGCCGACGGGGCCAGGGCGATGTCGAAGACTCCGGCGCATAGCGCTTAGCCCCGAAAGTGTTTCGAAGCAGTTGGACCATTTCAGGTTCTCTGATCTCATCTGAAAAGGAACGGCTAACCGCGTAACCGTGATCAGAGGTGATCACCAAACGGCGACCTTGCCTGAGGCGGTCTACGAAAAACCAAAACTCATCGGAAGTAAGTTGCTTCTTGACCTGGGCTGCGAGAAGCTCTGGACCTTCGTCCTTCGCCGCATTCCCATGAATTAGCGGCTCATCCGGCCAGGTGTGCCAGACGAAAATACGGGGATGAGATGTCACCGAGCCGACGCAGTCGGCAAACGGGCTGTCGAGAACATCAGTGTAGACGTCTGTGCCTGCGAAAAGGAACGATGCAGGGGCGTTGTTGTTGGATAGTTTCGAACGATTTGATAGTCCCACTGCTTCGGCAAATCTGTCAGTATCAGTTGGAACCTGAGATCCGAACGCTTCTGCCCTTATTGGGAATACACCGCGTTCTTTGCTTGCAGCAACAATGATCGGAAGCTCTCGAAGCGACAGCCCATCGAGGACCAAGATGGCCGTTCCGGAAGCCGCGGTCGAAGTCCAGAAGTGTTTCAACTCATTTGCGGCCAGTCGAGCATGCCCAATGTAATCGTTCCAAAGATCCCAGGCGCCATTGGCGAGAAGCCGGTCAGCCGCAACGGTCATCCGATCCAAGGCCCCCGGCTTCGTCTGGAGTGCCAAATCGCGCAAAGACTCGAAAATGCCCTGCCAGACCGCTCCCGCATCCGACTCACCAAGGATGATCTGAATCCAGTCTGAATTGGAGACGATCATGCGGCGGGACCTACTTCTGGGGGCAGAATTAGTTGAAGCTCTGCCTGCAGCTTGGGTGGAAGCTTTGTGCAGAGATCGCGAAGCTCTTTAATGGAAAGCCCGCTAAACGTAAGGGAAGCCTGGGTAACTTTTTGGCTGTCCGGAAGCGCCCACTTCTCGACGTCTCCAAGAAGATTCATTCCGGATTTGGCCCCCATCGAGCGCCGGATGACCGGCGCAAGCGGAATGCTGGCCGGCCCTGGTACAGCGGGATTTGGTAAAACTGGCGCGGCCGATTGTGGATCTGGGAATGTCCCACCTACTCCACCGGAAATGGGCTGGCTGTTGAAGGGTGGGATGGAAGTTGGATCGGGAACCGATATCGGCGGAGTCACAGACACTCCGCCCCCTCCGACTTGGGATACGTCGCCAAGCTGAACTGCGAACATGGCTTGTCCGGTAAATTGCCCCAATTTCTGCTTAAGGCGAAGGTCGGCAGCTTCGACGGATTCATCGGGCTCCCGGTAATACCATCTTCCTGCCGCATTGAGTGTGATCTTGCCCTTTGCGACGATCCGGATCACGTTCTCGAAGGTCGGAACGTCGCCGAGGTAAGGTATCGGCGAATGCCCTGGGAGCGGAGGTTCTCGCAGTAGGGCCAGCAGTTGGCGCATGGGCTCATTACGGCCCGCCGCCTCTTGAACGACCTGCTCAAAGTCCTCTGGAGCGAAATGATTCTCTCTTAGATGTTTCTCGATACCATCGGAGGTCGCGGCGCCGGCGACGCCGTGAGATTCTACCTGAAATTTGCACAGAGTCGGAGTCTGGAAATTCCAGTCGGCCAACAAAGCATACCGATCGAACCGATTCTTCAAATCGGACGATAACGCGCCTTCGTACTTCTTTTGCAATTTGTCGAATTGGGGGTCATTCTGCTTCCATTCCCGAGCGAGAAGAACGCATCGAGCGGTGATAAGCAAATCTCGATCTACGTACAGATCGGGCTGATCCGCGCGCGGTAACAAAAACCTAATCATGTTGCGATTCTGCGGAACGTGGTCCACTAACCACGGTCCGAGCGTCGCTGAAAGATCTTTGGGCGAAACGGGAAGCACAATCAGAACAGGCTTTCCCTTTTCGGTCCAACTCCCCGGTTGCTCAGGTTGGGCGATGTTTGCCCAAGGTGCCTTGATCCAGTTCGGGTCGAGCACGACGATTTGGGAGGGCAGTTCACGCGTGCTGTCAGGGGTTTTGAGGTAATGGTTTAGAAACTGTCGAAGGAATTCCTGATCCCGCCCAACTGCCAGCAGTCCTGGCACGGCAGCAGATTGGGGATCGAAGTAGCGGTCATTCCGAGCCCATGCCTTTAGCTTCGACTCCGGGTTCTCTGGCAGCTTGAAACAAAATCTCTTGTCATGAGTGCCGACTTCGTGAATGTTGAAGCTGTTCTCGACAATTTCCGCGAGCTCCGCGGTAAATACGTTGTCGTCGACTGGCTTCGTCCGCGTGAGATCAAGCTGCACTTCCTGGCGCGTGCCTCCTGCGGACTGAGTGGAAGAAAGCGAGCGGACCCAGATGCTGGAGATAACCTCTCGAACATCCGGCGCATTGACGTTTGCCTCTTTAAGCGCACTCAAGTTGCGAATCGCTTTTTCGCGAAGCCGCTCCTGGTCTGCGCTAGTCGCAAAGGAATCGATAAGTGTGGTTACGCCGCAAGCGTCGTCATCGACCGAGAAGTCTGCGGGCGTAATGATGGGCACCTGCTGCCCTCGTACTCGGAACACTTCGGCCAACATCCGAATGAAGTCTCGACTGTCTTGGGCAGCGGCGGCCATGAGAATGTGATCTTCGAGCAGGCTGAGCAGTTCGGGCGAAAATGGCCAACAGTCGCTGCAGTCTTGTCGAATCCGAGCTTGGTCCACCGAACTGCGATCGGAATATAAAAGCCGTACGCGCTCGGTGGCATATGGCGAGACGATATCCTGAACCGTCGCAGATGGAATATTGCCCCGATTCTTAAATAGACGATGCAGGACGAGGCGTTTGCGATCTTCTCGCGCCGTCTCACCTTTGAAATCGATGACGACAGGGCCCTTACGGTGAATCTGTTGGAATGCCTCGGTAGTGTTGTCTCGGACGGAGACAATAAAACAGAACAGGTCTGGTCGATCTTCAGCGAGCTCGGATAGCGTCTGGATGAAATTGAATGCCCATTGCAGACGCTTCTTTCCTTCGCTTCCAGCCTCGTCGTGCAGGCCGTCATACCAAGTTTGCAGTTCGTCTAGAATCAGCGCGGTTTTTTGTTCGACGAACATATCCTGAAGCAAAGATTTGGCCGGGATGAGATTGCCGGACTGCTCAAACCTGCCCCGGAAGTATGCCCCTTTGGGGTGTTTGTCAAACAGGACATCCCACAGCACGGGGTATTCCTGGTTCGAGAGCGTCTCGGATATTGCTTTGAATCCTCGTTGGAGCTTCAATCCGGAGAGCTTCGGTGCAGCCAAACGGTCTCCCCAGGCCCTTGCCCAAGCTTCTACCGTGTCCGGGGCCTCGAACGCATAATGTACGAGGGCCATGATGTGCGATTTGCCGCTGCCGCGCTGACCGATCATGACGACCGGCTTGCCATTGGAGGCCGTGGATACCGCGTCCAAAGCTCGGCGCACGTCCGAACTGGGATAGGTGATCTCCAAAATATCTGCGGCATCTTTTCGCTGCGCCCAGCCGGTGTTCTGGCGGTTCGACAGTTCGATTGCGGTCCCCCGCATGTGCTGTGTTTGAAACTCTTGTCGTAGTTCTAGGAATGCCATTTTGAAATCATCCTTCGTGGACTTGGGTACGGGAACCCTCTCTGCGAGGTATTCGGGCAAGAGGCTCCGTTCCCTCGTTCAGGATCGCGAGATACTGCTCGTACACAAACAACCGGTGGCGTTCGCGGCCCGTGACCTCGCGCAGAATGCCAAGCTGTCTCATGTGCTCTAACGACTTCGCGACAGTCGGAGCGGATATGCCGATTTTCTGGGCCGTCGCCGGAATCGACACTATCGGATTCCGTTGCATGTGCTGGAAGACGCGCAGGACTGAGGCTGCTGGCCGGCCAATCGTCTCAATTTTGGTTTGATGCTTCTCAAACAGGTCTACAATTTGTCGAGCGGCGCTGGCGGCCTGATCCGAAGTCTCCTTCACTCCCGTCAGGAAAAACTCGAGCCAAACCTCCCAATCCCCTTTTGCGCGAACGCGGTCTAGCAGCTCGTAGTAAGCGGCGCGATTAGACTTCAGGTATAGGCTGAGGTAGAGAATCGGCTCCCGGATCACACCTTTCGCGCAAAGGAGAAAGGTAATGAGCAGGCGCCCTAGTCGGCCGTTGCCGTCAAGAAACGGGTGAATGGTCTCGAACTGGGCATGTAGAAGGCCCGCCTTTATAAGCAACGGAATGTCCGGCCGTTCATCGTGAAGGAAAAGTTCGAGGCTCCCCATGCAGTCCATGACCATCTCCGGTGGAGGAGGAACAAATGCCGCGTTGCCGGGCCTCGTGCCGCCAATCCAGTTCTGGCTTCGCCGAAATTCACCTGGCTGTTTCTCTCTGCCACGGCCGTGTGAAAGGAGAATGTCGTGTATTTCGCAGATGAGGCGGATGGAGAGGGGAAATCCACCGCGCAGTCGCGTTAGTCCATGGTTCATCGCCGCGACGTAATTTGATACGTCCTGTACATCCTCAATCGGAACACCGGGAACCTCGTCGTTCTCGAACATGAGCAAATCGGACAGAGACGATTGGGTTCCTTCGATCTGTGACGATAGAACAGCCTCTTTGCGGACGTAAGTATAGATAAACAGCGACAAATCCGGCAGAATAGAAGCGAGACCGTCAAGGCGACCGACTGCTTGATTTGCCTGTTCCAAAATCTGCTGCAGACCCTCCAGTCGAACGGGAGGGTCGGGCGGAAGTGGGGGTGGAACAAACGCACGTACGACTTCCTTGTCGTACGTTGTTGTGACGTATCGCCCCATTCCGCGACTTTGCGGCTCTTCCACCAAGGAGTCAACCTTTCGTTAGCTTCGCTATAACGAAAGGATACACTGTTTTCGTTTTGTTAGCTATAACGTAACGAAGATTCCAGCGAATCCACTTGGCGGCCTTGGGCGATCCGGCCGTGTGGACAGCCGAAATCGTAGGCGCGATACGCGAGATCAGGAATCAGACAGTGCCGAAGTAAAACTAACCTCGAATCGGTTCAGAATTCGACGCGGTGCGTTTCGACGCTTTGTCGCAGCGCGGAATATGCTCACGCAAATCGCGGGCGCCGATGTCAAGGGCGTTTTGAAATTAGGCCAAAAGGCGGCGGAAAATCAGACCAGTTTTTCAGTTGAGTAGGGGTGATTTGAAAGGAAGTGCGATGGTGGTCGGAACGGAGCGCCGCTGAGCCGCCGGGCG
>JBPCLH010000181.1:0-12466 GCA_051003475.1 Bryobacteraceae bacterium | reverse complement strand
AGATTGGGGCGTGGGAAGGGCCGCGCAACGAAACGAAGGCGACGGTGGACTGGCGGTTTACGACAGCGAAGGCGCGCACGAAACTAGCACGCCTCTACCCATCATAATCCCGCTGGCGGTGTACTAGGACTGCATAAGTGCTATCAGCGGGTATCACCCAACTACCGTGTTCGATGCCTTCAAAATGGCCTATTCCCCCGCTCATCAGCCAAAGCATTGGCAGAAGCGACGCGAACTCGACACCGATTTCGACTCGATCTGGATCAAGATAGCCGAGCCGAAAAAAATCAACGTTCTCTTCAAAACCCAATGAAATGGGTCTTGCCAAGTCGCCTTGATATGCGTCCGGAGCCGGTTTTCCATTCGGGCGAACGCCCGTAATAGCCGCCTTGATCCGAGGAAGCGTCACCTGTTCAAATATCCCAAGACGCTCATATTCTGGATCGCCTGGAAACAGGCCGGTCTTATGGCATTGCCGTGCAACTGTCTCCTCGACCTCGTTATTCGTCACTATGATGCATTGCCTGCTGCCACCATCCTCCGCATTTAGAAGACAGGTTGCGTGAAGCGTCGTACCCGAGCCTGCAAAAAAGTCCAATATGAGCGCATCCTTTTTTCGCGCGGTACACGCATACAGGACTTCCTCAACAGCATAGAGGGACTTCGGGAATGGAAACTTTGCGTCAATCAACTTCCCGATCAGGCGTGTTCCATGTGTCCCTGCATCGTACTTGGGGTCTTGCCAGACTGTCTTATATGGTTCGCTCTCCTTCTTCAGGAGTATCTGATACGTACCCTTGCTTCCGCGCACTATAAGCTGATCTTTGATGTCCTCGACCGAATCGCGCGCATAGCGCCACTTACGCTCGACGCCTTTATTGTCAATCGGCCATATCTCAAAGCGGTTTTTGCCAACGGCTACGTTCGCCTTCGCCGGATGGTAATCGTCATCAGCGACAGCGCCAAACTCGACGACACGATCATCCTCAATGTAAATCGGGTAGAAGCAGTTTTTGGCATCAGTGCGCTCTGATTCACCCCCCCAGTTCCGAAGATTATCCGGCTTCTTATCAGCGCGTCTACGGGTAATAGCTTTGAGACCTGCGGGGATGACAAACACTGCGAACTCGTTGCTGTAGGAGAAGTTATCGCCCTGAACTCCGCGCGGGTTATGAACAATCGCTATCGAGTTGATGGCATGATTGGGAAACAGGCTCTCTAAGAGCATTCCCAGGTGCGCGTGTTCGTTCTCATCAATCGTGACGACGAGAATACCATCGGATTTCAGTAACCGTTTTGCAAGCCGTAGACGCTTGTCCATAAACGACAACCATTTGCTGTGCCGCCACTGATCGTTCGTATCAATGAAATCATTGTTATATTTCCAATCTCTTGCGCCGGTATTGTAAGGTGGGTCAATGTAAATCAGATCAACGGATTGGGTATACATGAAAACGAGCATTTCAAGGGCATGGAAGTTTTCACCGTTGATGACGACATGATGCGGCTTGTCGCCTCCCTGCTCTACGGTTTCAACCGGCATCAACGCTGGATAGATTGGGTCGCTAAAATCTTTCACAACATGCAGTTGATCTATCGGAATCTCACGGCATTCGGTGGTATCACGATCGTCAATCGTCGCCACTGAAGAGGAGATGGCTGTTACACGGTAAATCGACCGATTGTTAGGCTCGGTGCGAACGCGTACGAACGCTCCCTGTCGTACAGGGAACGTCAAAAGAACAGCCATTTCGGGGATATGCTGCTCAAATACCAAGCCGAACTTAGTCCGGCTTTTTATGTTCGCAACTTCATCCGCGATCTCCTTGCGTAAAGTGAGATCGGGAATGCCTGTAAGTAACTCTTCAAGGCGAGCCACGGGCTCACTTCCCCCTGTTCCCCATCTTCCCCTGCGACTTCGGAGAGTCTACGAGCCGGTTACATCAGCGTCAAGGAACATCAGTCGAGTATCGAGCCAAGGATTTCGATGAGTGCGCCTTTCCCTTCTCGAAACTGGTAGCCAGCGTATAGCTCTTCAAGCAACTCCTGATAAACGATTGCTACTCGCTCCTCGTCTGTTGGGTCTCCTGTTACCCGTAGGGTAACAGCCCGTGTCAACCTGCGTCCATCGGGGAACTGGAAGATTCCGCGAACGATGACACGAAATGTCCGGGGTTCAGGCTTCGGTATCACGGTAGTGCTCGGAGTGCTTGCAGTGCTGCTCGATGTTCGTCCGCTTCAACTCCGATATTTCCCTGACCAATGCGATGACTGATGCCTTTGCTTCATCGGTATAGGCAAGCTGATATTCCTTGTCCGGGTAGCGAAGATAGCCGCCAGGTGGCCGTTTG
The DNA here is from genome assembly GCA_051003475.1 of Bryobacteraceae bacterium. Lineage (GTDB taxonomy): Bacteria > Acidobacteriota > Terriglobia > Bryobacterales > Bryobacteraceae > Bog-105. The sequence goes on along the minus strand of JBPCLH010000181.1, from coordinate 10,115 downwards.
TAGTTCTCCTCGACCAAGAGGCAATAGGCCAGCAGTTGCATGGTGTGATTCATATACGGGGTACTCGGCGTTCTCCCGGTCTTCACTTCAACCGGAATGATCACACCGTTCTGCTCGATGAGGTAATCCGGCTTGCCGACAAGATTCACCGATTTTGCATAGAGGGTCTTTCCAGGTCTCTCTGCCGTGTCTGAATAGATGCGCGTATTCGTGAGCACTCCGAATCGCTGTTGCTGTGCTCTCAAACGCGAAAGAGCGACGAGTCCAACAAGAAGCACGATAAACGAAATGACTATAAAGTAGATCATATCAGCGAAAGAGAATCCAAAAGAATAGAGACGCCATCAGGAGAACCGCGCCGATGCCAACAATCACGTACGCCGCAATGCTTTTCTGGCGGTGGGTTTCAAGATGGGTAACAAGTTGTTCGTGCTTGGCCGTGCCAGCAATCATGTTCGGGCTGGGCTTTGTGGTGAGGCCGTTGAACCGGAGCCACCATGCCCTCTTACAGTAGACAAACTCACCGAGCTCACTGGCTGTTACATACCGCTTATTCATCGTGAAATATTGTAGCAGAAGGGAGATCTGGAACTTCAGGCGTCGGTATCGTGCGTGTGCGTCAGCCGTTTTCGCATGATTCGCACATAGACCTGTCGGCGTCTGGCCTCCACTCCTCGGAGCACACGACGGCGGGCTTTCCGCGCCTCGGTGTACGGTTCTCTCTCCATGTCCTCTGGTTTCGGTTTCGGGTACGCCGTCATATCTATAAGGTTTGCCCCTGCCACGATGGGCAGGGGCGTTAGTGTCGCTCCTAGATGAGCCGTTTTCCGGGGTCGTAATGACCTTCGCTCCACGGCCCTTTCCGCCACTCCTCGATGCTACGCTGTGTCAGCATCGCGATTATGTCTGGCGGCAAGTCTGCCGGAGTTCCTGCGGCGAGCATTCGCCGCAACCGCTCATCCAAATCTGCCGGTGGTGCGCAGCCTAAGATTACCAAAGTCGGCTCGCCGTTGAACCGTAGGTTATAGACCGATAGATCGCACTCGGCATTTCTGATCGCCTCCTGTGCTGCGATATAGACCCGCTTTGCCGCCGCATCGCGTTTGAAGCGGACGATCCGCAAAAATGCGGGGCATCCCGCCTGCTGTCCAGGTGGCGATTGTGCCGTTCCCATCTGTGTTCCTCCATCTGCTGGCTGGTAACGCCGATGGTGCGCTCGTTCAGCGACACCAGAAGCAGACGAAAGACGGGGGGGAGCACGTATCACGGATTCGCCTGTCGGCGGGCGGGCGCGCTCCGTTGTCTCACTGGTATAACGTGACTAATGATGAACCCATCGTTGACGAGTGCATCGTGGATGCGGAGTCCGTGGGCACTCCGAAACACCCTGGCACAGCCGGTGCATTTCGTTCTTGGTCGTCCTCGTTGCTTGCCGATCGCCGGTGCCTTGACGGTCATCCCGATATGGATAGCTAAACCGCGCACGGTCGAAAACGCTCTTCCACACTGCTCGCAGACATATGTGTTCTTCATGCCTGCTCCCCACTTCCGGTTTTTCGCTCGTAGGGTGGCTCCGGCTGGTCAATGTCAAGATAGAGAGTCATACCGTCTGCGCAGTCGCGCATGTCGGCAAACTCAGCCGGGGAAACCGGCGTCATGCCGTGCTGTTCGCGGAACTCCCATTCCAAGTGGAACTCTTGCCAGAAGTCATGCGGTAGCCGGTCGCTGGCATTGCCACGGTGTAGCCCCACTGGATCGGCGGCGATTGATGGCATCACCGGCTCGTCGCCGTCGTGAAGCGTTTCGGCTGGTAATGGAAGAGATTGATGTTCGCCGCTGCCTTGCGATCGCGGTGTTTGGTCAAGGGATAATGCTGGCTGGTGGTAGTGCTCGGGTCGTGCCATATCTGTTTTGAGAAAGCAGATTATAGCACAACGAAAAGTTAGATGTGATACCGGATGAGATTCGGGATGTCCTGATAATCCTTCGTATTGTGGGTGCCGACTTCTAAGCCGTGCTCCAACGCCGTGGCCGCGATCACGAGGTCAAACGCGCGTCGCCGTGGGTTTTTCCCTTGCTTCTTGAGGAGGGAGCGAATCTCGGCCCAGCGCTTCGCCACCGCCGGGGAAACGGGCAGAATCGGCACGTCGCGAAAAAAGGCATTGAACTTCCGCTTTGCTTCCTCCGCGTCGGATCGCTCAATCGCGCCTTGGTACGCTTCAAGATACGCGAGAATACTGACGGCAAAACCATCGGGTGCGAGGTGTTTGAGGAGCGCGATTGCATCCGGATCGTCTGCGAAATAGGGGATAAGCACTGTGGTATCCATCAGATAGCGCATACTTAGAACGAGTGTCCGGGCGTGTCCTGTTCCCCGGCCTCATAGATTTCTTGGAGGAATGCGGGAACGTCCATGCCTTTGAATGCACCGGCGCCAGCGTCAATCGCCGCAAGCACCTTCGCCAGATCGTAGTTCGCGGCAGGGTCGTCAGTCGTCTGGATATCGTCATCTACGGGCACGAGGTGGTAAAGATTACCAGCGATCTCCACTTCGGCGGGCTTGTTCTCAGCCTGTGCTTTGTTTAGGCGTCGGGCAAGCTCACGCTCGATGTCTTGATCCATTTGGTTTTGTTGCTGTTGTGCGCTCATCTCGTGTTCCTTTCCGGTCACGAACGCATTATATCACACTATAAAAAGGTAAGCATTTCTTTGGAATGCTTACCCAAGAAATGTAAAACGGTGGTAGTTCGGGTCAAGAGCGAAGTCCGGGAACCGGATCGAAGCAACGCGGAGACTCTTGACGCGAACGAAGGCGGTGTCCGCCTTTCTGGCCTCGCAGAGTCTTCGATGCGACGTTTTCGACCATTCGATTGTTCGATGGCTATTGTCGCCGGGTAGCAAAATCGGGTGGAGTGACGACAACTACATCGCGCGTTCCCGGGTGGCATACTGCTTGTGGGACAGCGGTGGTAAGGAGCGGTGCACCGATGACGATGACGGTCGGATCGATCTGGGTCGGCACGCAGGTGCACCACAAGTGGACGGTGCGGGTGCGCAAGATCATGCCCCAGCACATCCTGGTCGAGGTGATCGCCGGTCCGAGCGGCCATCGCAACACACTCATGAAGTTCACGACGAGATACTTCCTCCGCGTCTACACGCTGCGCTCAACGCCGCATACGAAGGACGACACCTAGAGGACGCATCGTCCTCTAGGTTCCTTCCCTTGTCAGCGCTGACAGCGGACTTCTTGACACACTGAGTAGAATGGGGCACAGCCCCATTCGGAAGGATCGCCTGAACCCGCAAGATTGAAAATTTCTTTGAGAGGCACGGTAAAAATGCCTAGAAGCAGGAAGTCGTCGTGAGCGAGCCGGATGTATTCGATGTGCAGAATACGCTTTGGGGAGGCGCGACATAGAGCGGTGAAGACTGAACGTTTTGTGGTGTGCTTTTGAGCTGATCGACCGTGGCTTGTGCTTGCGCATATCTGGCTGGATCAGTTGTATACAAGCGGGCGAGGAATGCAATGAGCTCGGTATCTGAGGTGCTATCGGGTAATCCATGCCTGCTCTTGAAGCCTGCAGTGTCATCCGCGCCCGCATGTCCCATAAGGTAAGCAGCCACGTACAGCTGATTTGCTGACGGTTGCACGGTGGTTGGGATCGGAATTCTCGTGGGCGCTGGTGTACTCGTGGGAGTCGGTTCTATCGTGGAAGTCGGCGTAGGGATTACCGGTGAAACCGTATTCAGCGCCATTACCTTGGGTTGGACCGGTTTGTTTGCAGAAAGCACGAATGCCGTTCCAACACTTGAGAGCACGCAGGCTGCGAGTATTACGAGAAAATGTAATTTATTCATAACCTTGAGTGCATTATATACTATAGGCGATTGTTGTTGCAATGGCTGCTTGATAGCGGCAAGGTAGGGGGAACGCTCCTGTCACGGGTCTCCGCTTCGCTCCGATCCCTACGGGACTGCGCCCTTGACATCCGCTCCGGTCTTTTCTGCTATTAGGAGGGTTCGCAAGCGAAACCCTCCACGTCTATTCTGACGGTAGCTACGATTTATCCATCACGATAAACGCAAGGACAAGCGGTGCAAGCATTGATACTGCCGTGACGGAAACGCTTTTCGTTGTATCAAGGACTGCTCCTCCGATGAGTATTCCAAGCGCGATCCCAAACAGCCCGCCTGTGTACAGGGAGTTCATCTGCCGTTTTACAGCCTTGCGCCCGTTCTCAGTCACGATTTCATCAAACTGCTTTCGCTCCTCCAATGCCATATAGTTGTGATTATACTATTATTTTCCTTGCCCACTGCAAGTGGGGTGGGTGGGAAACCCCCGCCATCGTCCTGACAGTGCAGGGCAATGGCTGGACGATTCCTTGTTTGGAAAGCGTCTCCAAGAGCCGCCATCTCCGCGACAGCGCCCGCTGCAATGCGTGAAGCAAAGGCGGGCGCAAGGGTCTCCCTACAACACTTCAAGACGTGCGTCCACGTAGGTGTGGATGCCGTAGCGCTCTTCCATCTCGGCGCGAGCGTCCTCCCACTCCTCGGCGAAACTGCCATCACTCGTAACCCTGAGGCCGTCCCGAAGATACCGTTTCAGGACAATGAGCACCTTCATCACGACGGCGTCATACGGCTTCTCCGCCGTCTTGCAGAAGGCGAAGGGCTTTCCATCGCTCGTGCGGTAGTCGTCCTGCACGTTGAAGGAAAACGTCTCGTGTGCGTTCGCTCCAACACCGTTGAAGCGGATCAGTTTTTCCGTCACGACAGGCGGCTTTGCGTCATCCTCCTCATACTGAATGAGGCCTGCTTTGTAGGCATCCTCGATGATCTCCCGAATGATCACGAGGGCTTCATACGGAATCGCGTCCGCTGTGTTCTCCCAATAATGTGTGTATCCCATGCTTTTCACCTCCTTTCAGGACAGGCAAAACGGCCTGCCTGCGTCAGCTATTAAGAAAAGGGAGGTGAATGGTGCAAGGGCGCACATATGTGCGTGCATTTTACCCTTGCACCAGGGGAACCGCAGGTTCCCTAAAAAGGCGGGGGTGGGCTAAGATAGCGGTCTCTTGTTCCGGTCTTTGTGCTGTGCGGTGCTAATCAGGAAGCAGCAAATCGGCGTAGGCCTCCTGTTCCTCCTGAAACTTGAGCGTGATTCTGATTTTGTCCGAGATATGCCGCGGTGGAAGTACCGTCACGCGATCTGTGTCTGAATCGCTCTCTACTTCGTCAAGTGCGACCTGGAGAATCGGTAGCGGCCGCTCTCGAAACGCCCGATACCAGACCGGCGCAATGAATAGCTGGTTTGGGCTGGCGGTCTCTGCTGAGAAACTAGAGAAGTAAAACGAGTTGCGAATCGCTTTGCCGACATTCTGGTCAAGAAGCACTTTCTCCGTCCACTGGCACAGTTCCTCTAGCCGGTCTTCCCCTTTGGTCGTATGGACGGTGAAAGCAAACCGCTTCACGTCGAACCGGTCTTGATACATGCCTTTCATGCACTCCAAATGGGCAAGGATCTTATTCGTCCATGCAGGCCGGTGTTCAGTTCCTAAGTCTTCTTCGTGTATCAGACATGCTCTATGCCTACCTCGTGAATCACTGATACGAAACTCTATAAAGGCATCGGGTGCGATGCTCGTTGCTTTGCCACTAGGTAAAACCACCGGCAACCGTTGGGAAAAAAGCGTCTTCTCATGGACGAATCGGAAGAACGATATGTGGGGATTTGAGACAAGCTCGGCGGCAATCAGGAAGTCATTGACCGCGAGCGTGTGGGGTCTGTGCATCGGGATATCTTCGTCTTTACCGTCCGTCGTCTCCCCTTTCGTCGCATAGATTCGCAATCGCTTCGGCACATCGTTACCAAGTTTCATGAGCACGGTTCGTCCCGCTGATCCAAGGGCATAGGCTATCGGTGCACGGCCATAGGGATTGTGTCTGCCGAGGTTGACGACCTGTAAATACTTATCTGTCGCAAGCGCGCGAAGTTGGGAGTACCGATTTTGGACTCCCCCTTTGTAGAGTAGGCGATTGATTTGATGCGGGGTGAGAAGAAAATAGCGATTACACGCATCGACAATCTTGATCTCATGCTCCTTCAGCACCGGTCGCTCTGCCTTTCGTTTGCGCGCTTTGAAGATTGTTTTCAACACTGAGGAATCATCTTATGGAACTACAACAGCCAGAGTCAACGGGAACAATCTGTATCATCCTGGCTCGTCAAGCGGTTCATAGAAAGAGTCGTCATCGTCTGTGCTCTGTACCTTTCGCGGTGCTGTCCTGAGCCGTTCCGCTATCGTGTTTTGGACTTCGCTCACCGTCATGCCGTCTCGCTCCATCAGTCGTTGTTTGGCAAGGCGAACGCGCTCACCATCTGCATAGAGGTCGCGGTCAATGTGACTGATCGTGAACGGGACAAGCTCTGTCGCTAGGTGTCCCTCGTCCTCTGACAGCCCAATAAGGAATCGAAACTTACGAAGCCCCATGATCGGCCTGCTATTTATCTCCCGCTGTTCGTCAATCGAGAAATACGAGTACCTGGTATCAATCTGCTCGCCCTCGGAGTACACGGCGTCGGCGGCTTTCACTAAGTGCGGGCGATATTCCATAAACCGGCGTGCGACAAGCAAGGCTGATTCCGGGTCACTCGTTGATCCGAAAATCTGTGTGCCGATTCTCATAAATGTTTCTTGTACCTGTTCTGAGAGTTGATTGAGTTCCTGATGCACAATCGTTAGCCACACGTTATGGCTGCGCGATATGCGGTCGGTCAGTTCCACGAGGTCTTTTGCCAGAAGCTCGTTTCGTACTTTGGGGTCGCCAAGAAGATAGGTAATCTCATCGAATACGAGAGACCACGGCGTATGACGCTCGTCCTTCCCGGCTCCGCGCTGCTTGATGTAGCGGATAAATGACCAGTACACCCAAAACATGAGAAACGGTATCCGCTTCTCGCCTTCAACTCTGCTGAAGTCGATGAGAACGGTTTGCTTCTTCCTTTCCACCTCATGCCAGTCAATCCCCGGCGTCGATGCACCAAACATGGCTTTGAGTACCGGGTCAAGCTGAAAATCCTCGATTTTGCTGAGGAACGCTGATAGCTGCATGTCCCGTTCCTGGGGCTTGAGTGATGGAACGGTCTCTAAAACATACTTTGCGGCCTTCTTGAGTTCGGGGGTGGTCGCGACACTGATAATCTGCTCGCTGTACGGCTTCGGGTTGCGTAGTAGCTCCTCTGCCTCGGTTATCTGCCAGCCGAGCGCCGACAGAAGCATACCAACGTTGATAGCGGCTCTCTTGAATGCATTGAGTCCAAGAAGCGGGGCGTTGGCAAGGGCGGGGTCAATCCGTGCGATAACGTCTATATACCGGTTGGCAATCACAAAAGGCGATTCATCGTATTCCTGGTTGTAAACGGGAAACGGAATGACTCGCTGTTCCCCATCCTCCCCTGCTAAACCGGCCATATCAACGTAACGAATCCGTTTCCAAAGCTCGCGCTGCACGTCTTTCGGACACCGCGAAATCTTGTCGAGCACGTCTGCGATGAGGCCTCCGACTGGATCAATAACAAGAGTTGGGATTCCTTGGAGGAAATCGCCATAAACGATGATGCGACCTGACAGGCGCGATTTTCCCGTTCCCTTCGTCGCGGAGATCCTGACGCCCATTGCTCGGGCTTTAGGCGAGAGGTAGATTCCTTTTTTGCGTCTGGATTTGGGCACGGCTTGGTAAAGCTGGTTGAGGTCATACGTCTTCATCGGTGTCAGCCTCACCGATATAGAGACCCGGTGCTTCCTCCGGCTTGGCTGGCTGTTGGAATGCCATCCCTGCGAAATGAGGCAAGGCGGTTTGCTCTATCTCGTGCAGTTCGTTGTAGGCATCCTCTAAGACACTGACGAGGCTCGGCTGATCGGGGCTCCCCGCCTTATACCGTTCCTTCCTCGGCACGTCGGCGCGAAGGAACATGAAACGGTCAAGCAGCACTGCTTTGGTAGCCTGGATCAAAAGCGGATTCGGCTGCTCTCGCAGACTTGAGAGAATCCCCTTTGCCCACGCTGCAAACTGCGAAACCGGCGTGTTCGGATCGTTCAGGGCTTCCCAGTCAATCGGTTTCAGTTGTTTGCCGAAGTCCCCGCGACCGGCCATTGTTATTTCCTATTACCGTTCCAGAGCTTATCCCATCCGCTCCGCTCCTCCTCTTCGGGCTGCTCGAACGGATGTCGAACCGTTGCACTGATGTTTGCGTTGGCCTCCGCTGTGATGATTCGGTTCGAATCAATCAAGTCTGCCTGGAACGCATCCATCGTGCGATCAGCCAGTTTCACAAACTTTGGGCTTCCGTCCTGGGGGCGCATCCCCTCGATTGCGTGCATACCCTTGACGGTGCTATCAGCATTGGCGACCGTCATAGCCGTATTTACTTGTACGGCATATGCCCCGAGCGCTCCATGCTGGGTGATCTCTGCACCTTTTTGCTCGGTCTGCTCGTTGATCCACTGCTGGGCAGAGCCAAGAGCCAGCTTACGAGGTGGATTCATAACCTGGTGCTGTTGCGAAACTGCGGGCAGGTTGCGGGGATTGTTGTTCTTCGCCATGTCGACTGCTCCTTATGATGGGCTCCGCTGAAGCGCGAACCCGCCGTTACTCTGGAATCCTTGAACGTGGTACTGCTGACCAGGGGTAATCGTGACTTTTGTATTGTTGGCCGTATTCCTCGGCTCGATCACGGTGCCGTTAGAAGACAAGATAGCGTTCACTCCCTTCCAATAGCGATCCCCGCCCATCGTCGGCCAGAAATCGCATTCGTACCCCTGAGCTGGCTCACTGGTCATATGAAGATTTCCGTCGGGTTCTTCGACAACGAACGCACCGTTGGTGCAGGTCTGTCGCCACTGGCTACCGGCTGATGACGCAACCTGGGGAACTGGCGTTGCCACGGCGCCGGAGGTTGTGTTCCCGCTCGCGGCCACTTGTGGGACAGGCGTTGCCGTAACGATGAGTGTGATTACTTGGGGGTTCGATCCCGTGCCACTACCCTGTGCAGGCGCGGTGGTCGCGAGCGGTGCATTTCCTCGAACCGCTGCTGCTGTTGCGACGGCTGCTGTTGCGGTTGCCCCAACGCCTTTCTCCTTATCATTGTTGCCTGCGACCGTTCCAATAATTAAGAGGACAACGAGTAAAAGCGCGCCAACACCGATTGCCTTTCCCACCTCTCCGCTCCCTTCACTATTTCTTGGCTTTATAACGGCCGAGCGTGAAGCCCTCCGCAACATCTTCAAGGAATCGTCCGAGGCCGCTACTGGTGTCGTCATCTTCAGCGGAGGGGGATGACGGCTCTCGTTGCATTGAGCGGATATCCGACAAGATGTGCTGTTCTAGCTCCTTACGGGTTTTCCGATTCGCATTCATGGCGTCTGCGAAGGACTGCTTGAACGCGTCCTGCATTTCAGGCGGCAAAAATGGCTCCAACTGACTAAGCATATGGTAAGTTCCTGTCATTTGGAGAGCTTGAGCAGCCTCGTCCTGGTACATGGCCGTGTTCGCCCGCACGCCGATTTCACCCACAATCGCCAAAGCGATGATGTGTGCAACACGGTCAAGGACTTGCTTCTGTGAGGCTTTGGGAAGCTTAGGAAACTGCGCGATGAGGCTGCTAGCTTCCTGCTGGTAGGATACGAGACTATTCCTGCTCATTGGCTAGCCTTTCTGCGTGAACTTCGCACGGTGGCCGCGAACCAATCGTTGTATTCGGTTGTTAGTCCCAGTGATCCCGTCTGTATCTTACTAACTACAACGAAAACCGGCAATGGATGTTACATGACGTAACCAAAGAAAGGGGGTGAGCCAGCGAAAACGCTGACCCACCCCGATATGCAGATTACGAGCCGGACTGGTATCGGTCGTTCTTGCGGTGTTCCTCACCGCTTCCGCCGCAAACGCGGCAATCGAACTTACCTTTCCCTTCGCAGGTCGGGCAGTCTTGACCGTTCTCCTCGTCAATACGTATCCGTTCAAAAACTGGCACGAGACTCGTGCGGCGGGATGTCTGTCCAGTGGGCAGTTTCGGTGGTTCTTCGTAAAGAAACCCTCGACCGTGGCAC
>JBPCLH010000180.1:0-3098 GCA_051003475.1 Bryobacteraceae bacterium | reverse complement strand
AGCATTAAGCAGTCGTCAACTCGCAGTCAAAACTCCAACTGTGCAACTCCAGTGGAAAACCTGCGCTGGCTTCAGCAAAATCGCTGTCGCACCTCTTGACTGACCAGCTCAGATGTTGGTTAACAGCCCGGGGAAGAGCGTTTTGTTTTTAGCGGCGGCGTCTTGTCGCAGGCCGCACCCAGGCGAGGCGAAAGCTCTGCTGGGAGTGCAAAAGTCCAGTCCCGGCAGTAACGATTCCAGACAGTCGGCGCCCTATCGGGGTAGGGATTCGGCTTGCTTTTCTTGGGCAGCGGAGCCATGGATGTGATCGGTAGAGCAGCGACGCTGTACCGGAGACGAGGATGAAAGCGATGCTTTTTCATTTCACAACGGAAGATCACATCCGGGTGCTAAACGCTCAAGAGCCGATAGAGACGGGTGCAGGTGACAGTACCTTTGCAAGCGAGAAGGAGTTGCGGGAACTGGGGCGCGAATGGCCGATGAAGCGTCTGGTCGAGATCTGGAACCGCTTGCCGGGCGTAGAACCGGTGGCCCGGTTCACGGATCGCAAGACCGCCATAGCACGGGTACATGACTCGGTTAACTTCATGGCAACGTGTTGAACCGCGCTATCTCGGCAGTCGAAGTGCTTAGGCAACGGCGCTATCGGATGACCTGTTTGTAGTCGAAAGTGGCGTCTCGATAGGAGTGACCCGTCTTGAAAACATTTCCCGATCCCGGATTGCCTCGTCTCTGAACGATCCTACACTTTGAAGCTCAAATGGCTATTTGCTCTAATCCAGTTCTTACGGCTTAGTGGCGACGCTGATGTACCAGCACGGATGAAAGGAATACCATGCCGCGTACCTAAACGTGCTCGGAGTGGCCCGTCAGTTTCAACTTTTCAGATCTGTTATCGCTTGTAATGTTTGTAACGCTTCTGCTGGCGAGTCGAAGAACCGATCTTCCCAAGTAATCCGTGTGCCGTGGCAATCGGTATAGTACACCTGCCAAGTCTCGGACCCTTTGATGATCGTGGCTTTGCGACCTTCGAGCAGCCCTTTAACCTCGTAGACAGTGGGCTTATAATCGGGAAAGTTCACAAGGGGATGAAGAGTAAGAAGACTAGGTGTGTTGCTTTCGCAAGACTGCTGTGACATCTGAGTTTCTCCTTAGAGGCCGAAATCGGCCCATACTGCGATTTCTGGAAAACGAAATGGAAGGGCAGGGAACGTCGTAGCGTGTTCGGGTCGCAAGTTTTCCATTGCTTACAATCGACAATCTTCCTCGACGCGATCACCGGGCGTCACTGAATTACTTCTCAAGGTTTCCGTCAGTCCATTTCATCCTGGCCTGAAGGTCACAGGAAGCCGGGAAATGCCAGCAAGCCCAATGCCGAATCGTTCCGTTGCGAACTCGGACTCAGGCGAACCCAAACAGATAACGTACGTAGGATTTCAGTCTAATCAACATCGCCTTTTGCCTCGATGAAAGAACGATCATCATGACAACCACCTTTATTTGTCCCATCCATCGACTAGCTGTCGAGGATGGAAAAATAGGGGCTGACCAAGAACACAGATGCAGCCCCAAAAAGAAAAACATGACCACTGTTAATGTTGCGCTGAATCGCACCAACTCGCTATTGTCCCCACAGGAGTAGCAGTACTAAACCATACGAATTGTCAGTGCGTGAGCTTACTTGATTCCGGCCAAAAGAAGGGCTATCGGCCAAAAAAGGCGGCTCTCGCCCGCTGTCAAAAGCGGGCGTGAGTCGCGATAGGATTGTGGTCTGGTTCTGGATGAACAATCTTTTCTCGCGTTGCAACGGGAGTGTAGCGACGCACTTCTAACGTACGTGGTTGAAGCCGAGAAGACGTGCGACATGCTCAGCATGTGCAAAGGGGAACCGCTAAGTCTCTCTAATCTTCGACCCGGTTATGCACAGCGTTCACAGGAAAAATGAAGCTCACCGCCGATACATGGAAGTTCGGGGTATTGTCTTGACGGGAAGAGGGCAAGACCGGTGTAGAATCGTGTTCTCTGGGCGTCCCATCAGAGGGCGAACCGGAGGGGCGGCTTTAAAAGCGAGTCTGTTGATTAGCAAGTCACCTAGACTCGCTTGCCCTCCGACGGACACGCTTGACTCCACACTCAAACTAAGCCGGGTATGCCTTTCGTTGAGCTATTCGGCGCGATAGGATTATGAAATGCCAAAACAAAACGAACGTGATAGACGCCTAGTGAAGCTTTGGCTAGAACAGCCGACCGAGAAGCGGACTATGAACGACCTGCTCCCGTTCTACGGTAGGCTCCAGCAAACCAACCCGGAATTGTTACCTCCAGCGAGTCACGGCGACCCTTACCAGCAAATGAAAAGTGTTTTAAGTGCATACATAACCCCCGAGGCGCACCGCGTTCAGGCTGACCACGATGGACCTGTGCTGGAGAAGACTCCCGAATAAAATCCGATGCTCAAATTGAGCCACTACGGAAAGCAAGCTGGCCGCGCTGTTGTTCGGCGATTATGCCTCACCGGGATGGCGGCGGAAGTCACCGAGTGAAGCGTCGGCGATCTTTGCCGCAATCGGGCTTGATCCGGCTTTCTGGAGTGTTGGGACGTTTCGCTGAGGCAAATCACATGAGATACATTCGCTCCCAGGAAAGTCTCCGCCGGGAAACGCTCGAGGTTCTTCGACTCGCTGACAGTCCTATAGCGTTTGACCAGCACGATTCTGATTGGGCCAGACTTTTGGAACGTATCGCCAAGACAAAGCCGGAGGTTCTTCTCCTAGACATGTCCGCTGTACCGGTAGAACTAAGTAGCGCAATTCGTCAGATCAGGTGCCATGTTCCCCGGATCAAAATTGCTTCAGCGAAGGGGGAAGGTGGACAGACCGGCCGAGGTGCACCTTTAAGCGGATTTTTCATTTCGACGGACATTCCGAGCGCAGCGTCTGCACGGTCCCAGCCCCGAACTAACTCGGTCGACTGGCCCGGGCGGGTGGGACACTGGGGAGCTATGAGCAGGAGACGTGTTCTCCCTCGAAAGAGCGGATTTTTGAAGCATCATGCCCTCAGCATTGCCGCAATTGGCGTTCTCCTTTTGTGGATTGTGC
>JBPCLH010000179.1:0-36264 GCA_051003475.1 Bryobacteraceae bacterium | reverse complement strand
AAGGACCGCGCCCGCCGCAATCGTCAGCGACTCCCTTCTAACGTCCTTATCGAAAACGTCTCGGCGACGACCAAGTGTGGTTCGCCTCGGCAGCTTCTGCCTCGACATTTCCGATCAAAGCTAGCGTTTTTCGTCCAAGTACCGATAAAAGCAGTCTGGGAGAGCTTTAGAGTGGCGGTCACAATTACAATTAATTCTCATACCTGGTCGGAGCTCAACACCGGAGGCTAATGTGCAGGACTGGCGCAGTGATATTGAGAAATGGATCGTGCTGCTGGCGGTATTCGCCTTTCTTTGCTTGGGAATCGTTTTTATTGCAAGCGTCCTAATTACGAAGGATCTGGCGGACACATATCGGCGAATGGGTATAGGTGTTGGATGTGTTCTTTTTGCCGCTTTCTGGTTTGCGATAAGCCCTGGAAATCAAGGACGGACGATTCAGCGATTCCTTGGGCTCTTACAAACGCCAGTTAGGGCGGAGGACATCGCACTTCTCCAGCAGACGGTCGGTGGTGCCGGGTTCTTTAATCGTATCGGACTGACCGGAATTCCTTTGGCTGTTGCACTTCTGGCTTGCGTGTTATACGGGCTTGTTTTTGCGGCAAGGCGAATGGAATACAAGCCAGAGGCAGAGGCATTTCTCGAGATGGCGAAACTTACGACGGGCGCTTTTATCGGCGCATTGTCAACATCGGCACGGAAAGTCAGCCCACAACGTGACAAAAGCACCGCCAGGACATCTTGAAACAATTTTGGTTAAAGGCGTGACTTGTTCAGTCTTTCAGAAAATGTACCCAATTTACAAAGGCAGTTTGAACCCGGATGCGTAGTCGGCTATGCTTCCCGATGGCTTCCATTCCATATCGTTGACAGCCAAGTGACGCGATGGCCAACTGACCGCGACAAGGGCTTACGTGCGACGATCCTTAAACGCTCCGCGACGTTTAGCAATCTTTTTCCCAGAACGCTGTATTCGGACGCAACGATCTCCAGCTGGTATACGTGTTCCGTAAACACCAGGCTACCTGTTATAAGTAATCCGGTGCAGCCGCTCAGAATACTGCTACGGACGGTAGTTAGACCCGTCGAGTCCGAACCTCGATGCGAGACGGTGGCCAAGCCGGCCCGGGTCACACCAGCACCCAGGCTCGAATCTTAGTGACCCTCGGACCTCCTGGATCGCTTTTTCACACTAATTCAGAGGCTAAGCGCGAAGAACTGGTTAAACGGATTCTGAATAGGCAGCTTCTCGAATTGTGAAAATCCGACTTTTCCCGCAAGTTCCCGGGCACCTCGCTCCCCGATCACCGTCCCCAATCCGGCTCCATTGTGAGCCAGCGAAACAGTCATGCAGTGCAGCGGGCTGATTGCATGAAAGGTTCGGCCGAGTGGGTTTCGATTTTCGTGGGCGTCATGTGAGCAATTTGGTTCCGACCAGAGATAAACGCCGTCAGGGGCCAGAACGTCGCGAATTGCTCTTAGAGTGGCAACCGGGTCGACCATGTCGTGAATGCAGTCAAAGCTGCAGATCAGATCGTACCTTCGGTCCCGTGGAATCTGCTCCGCAGGACCCTGGGCGAATTCGACATTCTCCAAGCCCGCACCCTCGGCTAGCTCTCGGCAGGCCGAGATACTCCTGCCGTCGTAGTCGATGCCGAGAAATCGAGAGTTGGGATAGGCCTTAGCCATGGCAACTGTAGATTGGCCCCTCCCACAACCGACGTCCCCCACAGTAATTCCTTTTTCCAGCCGGGCAATCAACCCCGGCACTGCCCCTAGCCATTCCCTGCTCAGGAAATTCACATAGCCCGGGCGAAAGAAGCGCTCGATGGCCGGGGGAATTTCCTCGCCGATTTCCGAGTACGGGATTCCGCCGCCGTTCTTGAACGCGTCCATGATCTTCGGCACGTTCAAAAGCGACGGAACCGTGAAATGAAACCCGCCGCCGACGAACATGGGGCTGTCCTCGTTCGAAAGGACGAACGCCTGTTCCGATGACATCGAGTATTTCTGGGACTCCGGGTCGTAGTCGATGTATTCGGCGGCGACCATGGCTCGCAGCCACTCGCGAACATAGCGTTCGTTGAGACCTGTGCGTGACGCAAGGTCGCCACTGGTGATCAGGCCCGCTCCGTCCATAGCTTTGTACAGTCCGAGGCGGTCTCCAATGTAGCCCAACGCCATGATGAAGGCTCCGCCCATATCGCCCACCACCCGAAACGCCAACTCTTCCACTTTCTTCATGTTCAATTGTGCCGGTGCTGCCATAACTCCTCCTGTGCAAGGAAAATGTCCTGGTCGATTCGCAGCCCCTGGCCAGGCTGTGTTCGCGTCGATATAATGTTATCGCTTTCGACGCGCGTTTTGCAGGCGGTGGAGCGAGTACGGCTACAGCAACAGCGCGCCGCGTTTTGCGGGTAACTTCAGCTTTCGCGCAGCGATAGCTCCAATGTTGCCAGGTCGCCGCTTACGATCTGGCGCAGTCCGTGCGTTGTTGCCCCGAAGTCCGGTTGTGGACTTGGCCGATTACCCGCGACCAGCGCCGTCCAGGACTGTTGGCCGGCTGGTGTTTCGCACGCTCGAACAGTCACCGCCATTGCACTCAGAGTCAATCATGCTGTAAACCTCTTGCCCGATCGACAGCCAGCAATCTCTTCCCCCTTCCTTGCACAACCGTCAGACTTTAAGGATTGGCCATTTCACCATCGATCGGGAGTTCGCTGCCGACTGTGAACGCGGATTCATCGGAGACGAGAAAAACAATTGCACGGGCTATCCCAGCGGAATTTCCGAAGCGCCCGGCATGCGAGCGCCTTCGTTAAGAAATTGGTGCGAGGTCAGGCCACTCCTCAGCGGAAAGTCTAGCTCCGCCGGAGATCACTTAGCGTGCGCGGGCGCCCTCCGGCGCAGTTCACTCTCCACGTTGAGCAGCACGTGCAGGGTCGTCTCGGGCTTGGGGTCCTCGGAATCAAACAGGGCCAGAACGCGTTTCCCGTCGGCGGCGACATCGAAGGTGGGGAAAAAGCCAATGTCCGCCACCTGTTTCTCGGACCAGAATCGGGGTTTGTCAGGAAGGAACGAGTCGCCAGCAGTTTTGTAAACAGCCACGTGGATGCGGTGGTCAAGACCTTCATAGAACAGCTCCCGACTGTTGCGGGACCAAATGGGACCGTAGCCTCCACCGTTCGATACCGACCATTTGCGGCCGATCGCTCTCCCATCCGGTGAGAAGGGCATCACATACACCTCAAAGCGTCCCGACGCATCCGAAGCGTAAGCGAGCCAGCGGCCGTCGGGCGATATGGCAGGCGCGCCTTTAGATCCGGCCTGCTGCAATAGCAGCTGCGGTTGTCCTAACCGGAGTGAACCTGGCGTTCGCTCGACCGGAACAGTCCAGAGGTGCGAGCCTGGCTGCAGCGGCCAAAACGCGAGCCACTTTCCGTCGGCCGAGAACGACCAAGGGCCCGCATTGCGGCTGACGCCCGGCAGACGTTCCACTTTGCCGCTCCCGTCCGACTGCGTCCAGGCCAGCGTGTTTCCAGATCGGAAAGCGAGAAACTCGCCGTCCGGAGTCCAGGTGGGAAGGAATTCAGGTTCGTCTTCAGACGTCAGCCGATTCCAAGTTTCGCGTCTGAGGTCATACACCCAGAGGCTCTGTTTTCCCTCCTGGATCACGGATAACGCGAGTCGGGTCCCGTCGGGTGAAAGACGAGGGGACGAGTAGTTCGCCGCTTTCGCCAGCACGGGCTCGATCTTCCCGGAGGAGTAGAACCAGGACGGGACGCTATCTCGCGCGGTGCCATGCCGGTAAACCAGCGTACCGGAAGTGGACAGGTCGAAATCCGCTCGATCTCCTGAGCTGGATACGGCGTACACGAGAGGTACTGCGGGGCCTGTCAGCTCCATCCGGTCCGCATCCATGGGCGCCGCAAACAGAGTCTCGCGCTGGTAGTAGACGAGATATCCGCTCGCGAGAAAGCGACCGTAGGTGGAATTCTCGACCAAGGTTCGGAGCTTACCGGTATTCGGGGCAAGGACCCGGAGCGAGCCTTGCCCGCTCGCGCTCGTGGCCGCGAACAAAACTCCTTTGCCGCCCGGGAGCGCTTGGGGCCAAAGATGCATCAGCGCGCCCGAATCCGATTTGGAATCGGTCAATGGCTGCGGCGCGCCACCAGCGGCGGATATTCGGGATACTCCCTCTCTGTTTGCGTTTAGGGTGGCCACGATGTTGTCGTCGTCAGCCCAACTTCCACCGCCAGGGGCTGTGGCATCGCAGAGTGCAATGGGAGCGCCGCCTTCAATGGCGACCTTGTGGAGCTTGCGGGCGGCGAAAAAAGCAACCCACTGCCCGTTCGGTGAAAAGAAGGGGAAGAAGGCGCCCTCGGTGCCGGCGAGTCGAGTACTTCTTGTTTGGTCGAGGCGCCGGATAGCTAAAGCTCCGTTCGAAATGAAGACGATCCGCATGCCGTCGGGCGAGATCGCCGGTTGCGAGAACTCGTCTGGGCCCACGTCCAGGTCAAATTGTAAGAACGGCCGGTCCGCTACGATTTTAGGAGTGCGCGACTGCTTCCAATAGCCAAATACCGCGATCACCGCTATCACGCCTGCGGCAGCCCAAGGCAGAATCTGCCGGCTCGGAGCTGGAGCGGTCGAAACGTTGTTTCCCACTTTGCGCGGAAGGTCCGGTTGTATCAAAACCAGCCGGTTCCTTCCAGGCGTTTCAGCTTCGCGCGTACCCGCTGTCTCAACCGGGGCGACGAAGCGATATCCACGCCGGGGCAAGGTCTCGATAAAGCGGGGACTGTCCGAATCGTCGCCTAACGCTTCGCGGAGCTTATTGACGGCTCTGTTCAGGCCGCGCTCGAAGTCGACGAAAGTGTCCACCGGCCAAAGCTTCCTCTGGAGTTCTTCCCTGGTGACGACCTCCCCGGGGCGCTCCAGCAACATTACTAGAACCTGAAACGGCTGCTCCTGCAGCTTGACTTTGTAGCCCTGCCTGCGCAATTCGCCAGTCTGAAGATCAAGCTCGAAGATTCCAAAACGAATCGGTAAGGATAGACGTTTGGTCTCTTCCATGCACGGCGGCCGGGGCGAACGCAGTATAACACTTCCGCGCTTTGCCCATGAAAACGACTCGCAGCAGAGGATCTTGCCTGGTACGTTGCTGATTTAGTGCGGATTATCGAGCGACAAACGGGAGACAAGGAAAGAAGTTGCCGCCGATTGAAGTTCCTTTCCCTAAGACGTCATAGTGCAGACCTGACCATAAGGAGGTCACACAATGAACAAGCAAAGCATGAAAATTTCGATGTTCGCGACTCCTCTGATGATTGTTTGCGGGTTACTGGCTTCAGGCGCTTCTGGCATCGCTCAGTCGGACGACCAACACTGCTCCTGTTCGAACCGAACGCTTTCCGGCGATTACGGAAGCATCGCCGAAGGTGTGCTCCTTCCAAACCCAGGCCTTCCGCCGGAACTGCCGTTTCGCTCAGTGGGGCTGACTCATTTCGATGGCAAAGGTAATTTCACGGGCGTGGAGCACACAGTCGTCAACGGCACAGCGCTAGACCTCGATTGGACTGCCAACAGTGGGATCTACACCGTCAATTCGAATTGCACTGGAAAACTTGTGCTCAACACCCCCAATAGTCCTGTTCCGCTGAACCTATTTTTCGTGGTGGTGAGACACGGCACGGAGTTCCGCAGCCTCCTCGACGGAGGTGGGGCGCTGTCCTCCACATGGATCAAAGTCGGGCAATCGGCGCGATAGGCGGTTGTGAGTGCAAGAAATCAGGCCGCGGTGACGCGAACGAAGAAAGCAAAATCCCTGTTTCCCAAAGGCCTGGTGACTCATTCTCGAGCGTGCTCAACAACGACTGAGATTCGCCTCTTTCCGTGAACCCGTCCCTTCTTTGATGCGCGGCGCAGCTGTCGCTCTGACATAGAATCAGCTAACAGCTTATGCCGCTCGCCGCTGGAACTCGTCTTGGCCCGTACGAAATTATGGCGCCTATTGGCATGGGCGGCATGGGCGAGGTCTACAAGGCACGGGACGCCCGGCTGGATCGCATCGTTGCGATCAAAGTCTCGCAGGAGAAATTCTCCGAACGCTTCGAGCGGGAAGCTCGCGCGGTGGCTGCACTGAACCATCCGCACATCTGCACGCTATACGACGTCGGGACGGATTACCTGGTGATGGAGTACATCGAGGGTGCTCCTATCAAGGGACCGCTTCCTCTCGATCGGGCGCTCAAGTACGCCGTGCAGATCTGTGATGCGCTCGATGCCGCGCATCAAAAAGGTATCACGCACCGCGACCTGAAGCCCGGCAACATTCTGGTGACCAAGGCGGGCATCAAGCTGCTGGATTTCGGGCTGGCGAAACAGAGCCGCGATCGCGAGGCAGCGGTTGTCGATGCCACGATGACGAAGGCGCTGACGGGTGAAGGGCGAATCGTCGGGACGCTGCACTACATGTCACCAGAGCAGCTCCAAGGCCAGGAGGCGGATCCGCGCAGCGACATCTATCTCGTTCGGCGTGGTCCTATACGAGATGCTGACAGGGAAACAGGCCTTTGTGGGAGCCAGCCCGGCCAGTGTAATCGCCGCCATTCTGGAGCGCGAAGCGCCCTCAGTGTCCGGTGTCGCTCCTGCGGCGTTGGATCACGTGCTGCTCCGCTGCCTGGCTAAAGACCGGGAGAACCGCTGGCAGACCGCACGTGACCTGAAAGCTGAACTGGAGTGGATCGCGACGAGCGATTCCGCCGCGCCCCGGACCGTTCCGCGTCGCGCATTCTTTCCCTGGATTGGAGGTGCGGTTGCGGGCGCGTCCTTCGCCGGGCTCGCGACTTGGGCTTGGCGCGGCACAAGCGTACCGGCTCCCTCGAGACCCATCCGATTTCGACTTGGGCCTCCCGAAGGCACCAGGCTCGAACGTGTGCTCATCTGGCAATCCCTGGCACTCTCCCCGGCAGGCGGCCGTGTGGCGATGATTGCGACCGGTGAGCGGGGTCCCATGATCTGGGTTCAGCGGCTGGACTCTCTCACCGCTTCCCCGCTGCAGGGAACCGAAGGCGCAGCGATTGTTTCTGGTCGCCGGACGGGCAAACAATCGGCTTTTGGGCGGCCGGCAAATTGAAAAAGATCGCCGCTGAAGGAGGAACGGCCCTTCCCATCTGCGATCTCCCGGGAGCATCGTCGGCAACTTGGAATCAGGACACTATCGTTGCCGGGAATATGCGTCATGATCTTCCCTCGAACGTAATATCCGTAAGGTCGGGAGCCGTCAGCCCATGGAAGTTGCTCTTGTGGCCGAAGTTCCTTCCCGACGGAAAGCATTTGCTCTATGTGAGAGCAGACCCCAAGATCGGCGCCTACCGGGCCCATGTGGCGGAAATGTCAACCGGCCGGGAGACGGCGCTCATGCTCACGGACACTCAGGTGATCTTCGTGCCTGACCAAGTGAAAGGCGGTAGCCAGGGCTATCTTCTTTTCGGTCGCAACTCCACATTGCTGGCGCTGCGTTTTGATGCGGACCGGCTGCAGATGGCGGGGGAGCCCGTGCCGGTCGCGAAGGAGGTCCCATTTTTCGAAGCGTCCGCGTGGTCCGAATTCGAGGCATCGGCCGACGGCGTCCTGATTTATTCCACAGGCTCACAACGAGCGCAGCTCACGTGGTTCGACCGTAGCGGGCGCGAGTCAGGCACGGTGGACGATCCGAGGGACTTCGCGGCCGATTCAAGAGTCTCGCCGGACGGCAAGAAACTCGCAGCCACCGTTCTCGACTTCAGCACTGGGGGCGGGGATATCTGGGTCTACGATCTCTCGCAAGGTACCGCCGAACGCGTGACGTTCGGGCCTCCATCGGGAGCACCGATCTCGGGAGCAGCGGTCTGGTCGCCGGATGGTACACGTATAGCGTTCTTCATCGCGAAAGCCGGAGTGGCGCCGCAGCTAAGAATGAAGGGCGTGAGTGAGCGCGGCGGCGGGGAACAATTTCCGCCAGGGCCTTTTCAGATGCCGAGCGATTGGTCGTCTGATGACCGCTGGATTTTTTTCACGACATCGGCCGGCGTAGGGAACGGAGAAATCTGGCTGGCATCGGTGAAGGATCGCAAGATTATGCCTCTGTTGCAGACCCCGTTTGACAGCGCGTCCCCCATCTTGTCCTGGGACCGGGAGTACCTGGCTTTTTCCGCGAACGACACTGGGCGCTACGAAATCTACGTGCAGCACTTTCAGGGAGGCGGTTCGCCAAAGCTCGTCGGAGAGCGACGCCGCGTCTCACACAACGGAGGAAACTTGCCGCGCTGGCGGCGAGATGGCAAGGAGCTTTTCTTCATTTCCCCGGACCGCCAGATCATGGCGGTGGCGGTCAAACCGGGAATCGAGACGGACTTTGGGCCTCCTACTGCCCTCTTCCGGCTGCCCACGTATCTTTCGGCTGCGGGGATCGGAGGATATGAGGTGAGCCATGACGGCCAAAAGTTCCTCGCGCCGATCCCGAAAGGGGCGAGCCCTTCCTTGCAGGTGGTCATCAACTGGCAGGCGGGGCTGAAGGAGTGAGCGGCGGCACGCGTTTCCTTGTACGCCTATCGGGAAGACTACAGTATTTCGCGCGGCCGGAAACGCGATTTGTAGGAACACCGTACCTAGCTACTCACGCTGCTCAATTCGATTGGCGTACCAGGATTCCGAGCATTGCGTCTATGCTGTGTGCTTTCAGCGAACGAGACATTCCAAGGGTTGGATTATTCGTTACGAAGCTCTTGATCTGCACTGGACGGAAAGACCACAGCGGGCGTTGTCACGCAGGGAGACCTGACATTTCCAGCGCTCTGCTTATAGGCGCCTGCCGCTGGCTGCTGATTGCCATTCTGGCCCAGCCCGGCCCCTTGCGAGCCGAACCCATATCCGTACGCTATCCGGAGGGAACGACCCATGGTTTTCTGGCGCTGCGCACTATGGAGGGGAAGCTGCTCGCGTCAGGTGATCTAACCGAGGTTCTTCATGGAAATCAGATGGCGCCATCTGGAAATAATCGGGTTATTGGACGACTAACTTGGCTTTCATATTTGGATGAAGCGTGCAGAGGTACTCGTAAGTCCCCTTCTTAATCACAATGAAGCGCCATGACGCTCCCTTGGCCATGCCGCCGGAATCGAACGTCTTCCCATCTACAGCAGTGATTGTGTGAGGAACAATATCCGCGTTTTTCCATTCAACGGTATCGCCCACATTCACGACAAGCGTGTCAGGCTGATATTTGAATTGGCTGATCAGGACTGTGTTCACCTTGCTGGTTACGTTGGCGCGTTTGGGTGGTTCAGCACCTTCTGGTCTTGCGATGGAGGATGAAGAAGGAGTTCCCCCTGCGCATGCGACCAGCACCAGCGATGTGGCCGCCAGTAGTGTCGCAAGCCGCGCACTCGATTGACGAGGAAACATTCCTACGTCCTGGGTTTAATGACCGCCTTCCAAATCCGCTTGCACCTTCTGAGCGTGTTCAAGGTGACCTTGGAAAAGTGGCGCGGCCCCTTCGAGCGCGCTCTTGAGTTCAGCGTTTTGTGCATTCGGGATCAGCACGGAAGAGACGGCGTTGATGACCGCTTTGTGGTACGCGACTTCGTTGTCAATGTAAGCTTTGTCGAATGCTTTGCCCTTGAGGGCCTGAAGTTTTTGAGTAGTCTCTTCAGATTGTGACTTCAAGGATTTACTGGTGTCGCTGTCGGCGGGGGTCACATTCAGCTTTGCACCGAGATCTGAGACGGATTTCTGTAGTGCGGAGTGGTCTGTCGCCATCTGCTGCGCGAAATCCCGAACCTCTTTGTTTTTTGATTTGGACAGCGCAAGCTTTGCATAAGCGATGTCGATCTGGTTGGCGGCGGCAACTACAATGCCCACGATCTGAGGATCGCTAGGTGCAGCACCCGCCGCTTGGGCTCGCGCAATCGGATGAAATGTTGCCGCAACAAACGTTACTGCTGCTGTGAACGCGACTACTTTGCTGATGCGTAAGGTCATCTTGTATCTCTCCTCGGGGTGACGCGCTCAACGGCGCGACTTATGCGGGCGTTCATTCGCCTGCTAACGGAACAGAGTCGCCGAGGCGGAGTTGGTTACAGAATTCGCGAGCTTTAGTTGCGCGCAGATCTTTCCATGTTCAGGCTGCCTACCGGGCGCGACGGCTTTTCCGAACCCAGTTGGTGATCGAGATCGCACTGCCGGCGATGCAGATGACAATGAATCCGACCATCGACCATTTGAACGCTGGTGAATTGGCAATCCGCAGAATGACAGGTCCGAACTTCAGCGCCAAAAAGCCTATCACGGTGAACCGGAACGCGCGCGCTAGCCAAACGATCCAGAGAAGGCGCAATCGCGGGTAACCGAGGGCGCTGTTGGTCGCAACCACCATCGTGAATGGGAATGGAGGGGGAGCGAGGCAGCCGAGTGCGAGCGCTCTTCCGCCCTTTTCACCGATTTTGCGCTTCAGATATTCGAATCGTTTGGAACCGGCTACTTTTTGGATGCCTTCTTCGCCGGCTTTACGCGCAACCAGGTCGAGCAGGAATACACCGAGAATTGAACCCGTCGCTGCCGCAAGCACGTAGAGAAGGAAGCCGTGGTGATTGCGGGCTACGAGCCCTACGACGAGGAGATCGTTACCAAACGGGAAGAAAAGGAACGAGGAATCGAGCACCCCCATGACGAGCGGCCCGAAATAGCCGAGTTGAAAGAGGAGTTGAAGGAGATGGCGAAAGAACGTGGACAAGGGAGCCGGGGCGTTATTTGATCACCGGCTGAAATACCGCCAGGGCGGCTCCCTGCGGATCTTTGAGTATGGCAAATCGGCCGACGTCCTCCAGGTCGGTTGGCTGAAGCAAGATTTGAGCGCCGTGCTCCTTCGCCTTCGTCGCTGAGGCGTCGCAGCTGGCCACCTGAAAGTAAATCAGCCAATGAGGTCGCGCATGCGGATCGCGCTGAGAGGCGGGAGGGACGCCACCAATAAAGTGCTCATGATTCTTGATGTGCAGATAGCCGGAAGTGTCCTTTTCGCCTTCAACAAAATTCCAACCGAAAAAGTCGTGATAGAAGCGCCTGGCCGTGGCAGGATCGGGCGTGCTCAAATCGACCCAACAAACGGTTCCATTCTCGCCGGTGATGCCGACGCCCTTGTGTTTCTTGGGCTGCCAGATGGAAAACACTGCTCCGGCAGGATCGGCAATGACGGCCATGCGCCCAACATCCATTACGTCAAAGGCCGGTGCGAGAAGATTGCCGCCGAGTTCGGCTGCTCGACCGGCTGCCTCATCCGCATTCTCGACAGCGACGTAGACCATCCAGTGCGGTGGGGATTGCTGTTCGGGTTTCAGGGTGTACGCCGCACCCGCGTCGAGTCCGCTTAGTTGAAACATCGTGTACTGCTCGTTGGGACCGATCGGGAAGTCATTGAACGACCATCCAAACAGTGAAGTGTAGAATCTCTTCGCCGCAGCTTGATCGGTGGTCGCGAGCTCAAACCAGCAGAATGCTCCAGGGGTGTGCTTTTCAATGGCGGCCATGCAGGGAGTATATCAGCGGGTGGTATTTCGGTGACACGATGCTGTACGTTATCAAAAACGGTCAGTTCAGCATGGGACGCTTAGGCTAGCGGCGCCTTTTGAACCTTGCCGCTGCGGATGCAAGATGTGCAAACGCGAAGGCGCCTTCCGGCACCGTTCACAAGCGCATGAACCCTTTGCAGGTTCACATTCCAACGGCGGTTACTGACGTTATGGGCATGGCTGATGCGATGTCCGAACTGCGGACCGCGACCGCAAATTTCACAAACTTTTGCCATAAGAAATACAGTCCCGCTGAGTATATACCGAACGGGCCGAAGCTTCAGTTTAGCAAAAGTAGTTTCGATGAACTCAGGGTGCATCGCTCAGAACTGTTCGTTACAAAATCAACGTGTTTCTCACACAGATGCTGCACTCGCACACGCCATGCTCTATCGGCCTTGGCAAATTTCCTACACCAGTCGGCCCGACGTGCCCGGTCCGCTCCGCCCCTTCACGCTCGATTACGTTCAGCCAAGTGTCGACCGTCATCCTCTGAATGCCGGTGCCACCCCGCTCCCGCGCTTCCGGGTTTCGGGTGACCCAATGATATTCAGGCGGAACGCCAGCCGGGAAATTTAATCTTCGATATACCAACTCCGGCGGAGGGAGCATGGCCTTCCCTTCTTCAATCAACTTTTCGTTTGATGGATAGAGCTTCGTGACGGTTTGCCCGTTATCCATTTCAATTTCAATCCATTGATTAAGAATCGTTATTTTGTGCTGCTTCTTATAGTGATTCTGTCCCTGAAAGATGGTTTGGGCCGTGGTAGCCAGATCGCGCCCAATTTTTACGTCCGCTTTGCGAGCCTGTTCTGATTTTCTCAAGAGTCGCGTCCTCTCCGCGCCCGAGTATTGTCTGCTTACACTTTCGCCGCAGTCGTTCCAACGGCGTAAACGACTGATTTCAGATATGAATTCCTGTATGCGTTAATTGCTAAGGGCGCAAAGCCCGGAGCAGGTCCGCAAGAAAGAAACTCGATTGGCCGAACGGTTATACGGCTAGTCCAACGCCGCATTGCTCAAGAACCGCCTGGAGTTCTCTGAACTGGATAGGCTTGGTCACGTATCCGTTCATACCCGCAGCCAAGCACTGTTCCCGATCGCTCTTGAACGCGTTGGCGGTAATGGCTACGATGCGCGGTCCGGAATCGCCCGCCCACTCCTGGCGGATTCTGCGGGTTGCTTCTACCCCGTCCATCTCAGGCATCTGGACGTCCATCAGCACGAGGTCATAGGATTGACGTCTTAGCGCGGCGAGCACTTCGAGACCATTACAGGCAAGATCAGGACAATATCCGATTCGCTCCAACATCTTCACGGCCAATTTCTGGTTGATGAGATTGTCTTCCGCCAGCAAAATCCGTAGCGGTATCTGTTCGGCCAGGCTGCGCGCAGCGGATGGAACAAGTACCGAATCGGCGGTTGCTTGACCATTGAAAATACCAGCGAGCGTGTCGATGAGCTTCTGAGGTTTGATGGGCTTCGAAAGGAAAGCGGCAAACAGATTCTGCTGCCCGTTGCAGGGGATCGCGTTGATGCCCGAACTCAGCATCACCAGAGGTAGATTTATACCGCGAGGCAATTTACGAATTTCGGACGCCAATTGAACGCCATCCATTTCGGGCAGGTGAAAATCAAGGACCGCGAAATCGAACGGCTCGTGTTTTTTGAGCAGGTCCAAAGCTTCAAACCCCGACGCTGCCGTCCATGCTTGTATCCCCGAAGCCTCAAGCTGTTTGGTCAAAATAAAACGGTTCGTAGCGTTGTCGTCAACGACCAACACACGTTTTCCGTTCAGCATCGCAACAGGGGCGGTGGACCGGTCGGGCAGGCTTTCGGCTGCGGCAAGGGCCGGAATTACGAAATGGAATGTAGAGCCGACTCCGATTTCGCTTTCCACCCACATGCTGCCGCCCATCAGCTCGCAAAGCCGTTTGCTAATGGCCAAGCCAAGTCCCGTTCCTCCGTATTGCCGGGTGGTAGACGTATCCGCCTGACTGAACGAGCGAAACAGCAAGTTTTGGCGATCTTTAGGAATTCCGATGCCGGTATCACGAACACGGAAACACAACTGACCGGCGTCGCCCTCCTGCTGCCGGGAAACTAAGACGACGACCTCGCCCGAAGATGTGAACTTCACACCGTTGCTGATAAGGTTCAAAAGAATTTGCCGTACCCGGGTGACGTCGCCAACAACTGTTAAGGGAATATCTTCTTCCATCAGATAGGCGAGCTGCAGGCATTTCTCCGCCGCCTTCGGAGCCAGCAGATCCAAAGCATCCTCAATGCAGTGATCCAAACGGAAAGGGGCCTGCTCGAAATCGAGTTTGCCGGAATCAATCTTCGAGAAATCGAGGATATCGTTGATCACCGTTAACAACGTTTCTCCGCTGGTTCTGATGATCCCTAGGAATTCGCGTGCCTCTTTCGACAGGTCCATTTCGAGGAGCAGAGTTGTCATTCCAAACACTGCATTCATCGGCGTGCGGATTTCATGACTCATATTGGCGAGAAACTCACTCTTGCTCCGGTTGGCGACCTCAGCGGCCTCTTTGGCGGTTTGCAGCTCGGCCTGAGCACGCCTCCGCTCGGTAATGTCCCGGAAACTCCAGACTCTTCCGATGCTCTTACCGTGAACACGCTGTGGCTCAGAGTGCCGCTCGATCAGACGCCCATCGGTGAGCTCGATCACATCGTCGCTTTTCGCGTTCTCGTCAACTTCAAGCTCCCGAACTCTGGAGACAAATGCTTCCGGACTTTTTAACTGATTCAGAACGAGGTCAATCGCCTTATTGCTGTCGCTCGACTTGAGAACAGAATCGGGAATCTTCCAAGTTTCCCGGAATTTGTGATTGGACGTAACAATCGCGCCACTTGAGCTTACGACCAGAATTCCATCCTGGGTCGATTCCAGGGTTGCGCGAATTGTTTCAGCTTTCTCATTTACTCGCCGCCGCAAGATGACAATCCAGGCAAGTGTGAGAAAGATCAAAAGAGCGAACACCCCCAGGAGGCCGACTGCGCGGCCGATGGTCCAGAACGGAGCGTTTTCGATCACGGCTACGTCATTCGCGGACCGCAAGATGAGCCTGAAATCAGATACTCGGCGAAGCGAATCAATTTGGCTCACGCATATCCCGGAAACACGCACGAGACTACCCTCTCTCGGCAGTTTGCGGATTCCACTCAACGGCGCGAAGCTTGCTGAAAAAATCGTGTGATCCTGCTCGATGACCAATACTTGTTCGTCAGGCAAGATTGATTCACGCACAATGCGGCCTTCCACTTTTACTAGCGCCGAATCGTACTCGCCGGTCATTACCTGCGTGATCGTAGTCCCCACCGGTTTCGGCTGAGGGCCCGTGCCGGTACGACGAACCACTGCATCCTCTAACCTGGTATGCGAGTCAAAGAAGCCCGGAAACCCCAAAGCTTCGATCCGATCGCCGGGTTTCAGGGTAGTTGGCGCACTGATCTGCGCGAACGTATTGCCGGACTTGTCTTCTATATAAATTCCTCGACCAGGAACGACGGCCGTTACAACAGCCGCCAACTTAACGCGGTGACCCGACGTGCCTCGAAACCCGAATCTTTGTAAGTCGCCAATGGACATGGCGGGCCCAGCGAAGGGGTCTGAATGACGCGCCTCGAGCACAGAGATTTCGTTCGGGCTGGGAACGTACAGCACCACTCCGACCATTTGATTTTTCGCCGTAAACCGCGCGCCGCAAACCCCGCGAATCCTGACACGCGCATCGACAAGTCCCGACGGTACGGGGGAGCCGTCCCACGGCATTACAACGTCAATCGTGCCGCCTGCCAGCGCAACGTTCATTTGCAGCACCCGCTCGTTTGCGGTCCGGTTAAGATATGCTGCCTGCCTGAGTATGCCCTCAACCTCCACCCAGCGAGCGTCTTCGGAGGTGCTCGCCATTTGCCCAAATGTAACCGGTCTGGGTGCAGGCGTCGGCGCTCGCCCGACAACTTTCCAATGCGGGTTGGCAATATCAGGCGCGAAATCTATTTGCGTGCTGACTCCATCTATCTCCAGCACATCTCCGACCGCAGGTTTGGGCATACCGGACGTCCAGCCTATGTAGATCCCACCAGTCGCGTCCTGCACGAACAAATCGGGCGTGATCGGATCGAAATATGTCACCACCGCCCGAAGATGAATCGGGTAGCCCCGCCGCACTTCTTGCGGCTTCAGGCTGCGTACCGCCGTGCTCGAAGTAAGGGTAGGAAGCTTTTCGAAGGCGGGGGCCGAGACAGCGAAAAGCGTTACGAGGGCGCACATTGCGACAACAGCAGGTCTGGACCGGTTTGCGAAGTTGCGTGCGAGATGCCAGGCTGAGCGAGCTCCGGATGGCAAAGCGCCGGATGACAGTAGATAATGCGCCATTTACCTATACCCTTTCCTCTAATCGACACATAAGCTGGATCACCTTATGGGCAGAACATGCGATCCCCGACTCAAGGCCGGTTCTCCAGGGGTGGTACATAGCAGGGGTTTGAGCTACCACTATCGGAATTCAGGGGGTATTGTTGGAAGTAGAGACTATGGCGATCAACCTTACTGTTAACGGGCGGTCCAGCACCGTCGATGTGGCTCCCGATACGCCGCTTTTGTGGGTGATCCGGGACGTGTTGAACCTGCACGGGACAAAATATGGCTGCGGGATCGGGGAATGCGGCGCATGCACGGTGCATCTTGGCGGGCAACCGGTGCGCTCGTGCCTCACTCCCATCTCAAGCGCTGCAAATGCGCGGATCACAACGATCGAGGGGCTGTCCCCAGAGAATTCACATCCGCTGCAGCGAGCTTGGCTCGACATTGACGTGCCGCAGTGCGGCTACTGCCAGGCCGGGCAGATTATGTCGGCAGCGGCGTTGCTGACCAAACATCCAAAACCGACGGATGAAGAGATCGATGCCGCCATGAATGGGAATCTGTGCCGGTGCGGCACTTACTTGCGTATCAGGGAGGCAATCCATAAGGCGGCTTCGATGCACGCGACGGCTTCTTTGCACGCGAACGGTTCGGCCGGGAGCGCCGAAATAGGCCGGAGTGAGTCCGGCAACGGACAAGGAGGCCTGTGATGGCACGCTTATCCCGCCGCTCCTTTCTTCAAGTCACCGCGTTAGCAGGCGGAGGCATGCTGATCGGCACGTTCATCGAGCCGAAAGCCCGTGCACAGCAGCCAGCACCCAAAACGCCGCCCGACCCCAATGCTTTTGTACGCATCTCGGCGGACGGCACCGTAACTTTGGTCTCGAGGAATCCCGAAATTGGGCAGGGGATCAAGACCATGCTGCCCATGATGATCGCCGAAGAACTGGAAGTTGATTGGAAGACTGTCAAGGTGGAACAGGCCGATCTGGATGCCAGGTACGGACTGCAATCCACAGGAGGGAGCCGCGCGGCTTCTAACAACTGGATTCCCATGAGGCAGGTCGGGGCCGCCGGGCGGCAGATGCTGATCGCGGCGGCTGCAAAGACGTGGGGCGTCCCTGAATCAGAATGTTTCGCGTCGAACGGGCGCGTGTATCACCGGCCGACTGACCGCTCGTTGGGTTACGGCCAACTTGCCGCGAAGGCTGCTACTCTGCCGACTCCTGATCTCAATTCAGTGAAGCTGAAGGAGGAGAGCGCTTTTAACATCGTCGGCCGTTTCACGCCGGGGGTCGATGTTCCCGACATCACGGGTGGAAAACCCATTTTCGGGATTGATTTCACGATGCCCGGCATGCTCTATGCCGCATATCAAAAGTGCCCCGTCTTTGGCGGAAAGGTGGTGAGCGCAAACGTCGATGAAGTGAAGAAGCTGCCCGGTATTCGAGACGCGTTTGTGATCGAAAGCCCGCTGCAAGTTGGCCCGGTGATGACGGGTGACCCCGGTCTGGAGCCGGGGGTCGCGATCATTGCCGACACGTGGTGGGCAGCGCAGTCAGCCCGGAAGAAAGTGGAAGTGAAATGGGACGAAGGTCCGGGCGCCGAGCAGAGCAGCGAAGTCTTCGCGAAACGCGCCCAAGAGTTATCGAAACAACCGCCAGCCCGGACGCTGAAGAACGACGGCAACGTGGACAATGCACTCAAGAGCGCGGCGAAGACCGTGGAGGCGTCGTATTCGTATCCATTCATATCGCACGCAGCGCTTGAACCGAGGAATTGCAGCGCGCATTTCAAAGACGGAAAGCTGGAAATCTGGTCGACGACTCAGCAGCCAGCGCGTGGTCGCGCTTTGGTCTCCAAGATTCTGGGTATTCCGGAAAGCGATATCACGATTCACTTGCTGCGGGCTGGCGGCTCGTTTGGCCGGGGGCTTACGAATGACTACATGGTTGAAGTATCAGCCATTGCGAAGAAGGCGGGCGCGCCGGTGAAACTTGTCTGGTCGCGCGAAGATGACATGACGCACGACTACTATCGTCCAGGCGGATTCCACTTTTTAAGAGGCGGCGTGGACGCGTCCGGCAAGATTGTTGCCTGGGGCAATCACTTCGTCAGCTTTGGAGAGGGAGAAACGTTTTCACCTTCCGCGAGTATCACGCCTACTGAATTTCCCTCGGGCTTTGTCCCGAATTTTGCAATGCATGCCTCAGTGATGCCGTTGCGATTGAAAACCGGGGCGCTTCGGGCACCGGGCGCGAATTCTCAATGTTTTGTGATGCAATCATTTATCGACGAACTCGCTCATGCCGCCGGGAAAGACCCCGTGCAGTTCCGATTGGAACTGCTCGCCGAACCAGGGCATCAGATCGTAAAAGAAGCAGCTAAGCCGAAAGTCGAGAACGAGCCCAGTCCCACGCGCGCAGGTGCGAAACCGGAAGCCTACGATGCGGGACGGACGCGCGGCGTCCTAGAAAGTGTCGCCGAGAAATCAGGTTGGGGCAAGCGCACTTTGCCAAAAGGAACTGCAATGGGTGTTGCATTCCACTACAGCTTTCAAGGGTACTTTGCGCATGTTGCCGAAGTCAGCGTTTCGGCGAATAAAGGCATCAAGGTGCATAAGGTATGGGTGTGTGGCGACGTCGGGAGTCAAATCATCAATCCGAGCGGCGCGAAAGCCCAGGTTGAAGGCGCAATCGTCGACGGCTTAAGCGAGCTGATGAATCAGGAGATCACTCTTGAACGCGGCCGGGTTGTTCAAAGCAATTACAACCAGCACACGTTGCTTCGCTTGAGGCAGGCGCCGCAAATCGAGGTGCATTTCTTGAAGAGTGATAACCCACCCACTGGGTTGGGCGAACCCGCGCTGCCGCCCGTCATACCGGCCGTCTGCAACGCAATTTTCGCAGCCAGCGGTCAGCGCATTCGCTCGTTACCATTGGCCAAGAGCGGCTTCAATTGGGCGTAAGGCGGTTTCAGCTAGCCCTCGGCATTCTGTTGCTTGGAAGGTACGCATGTGACGCGCTCGGGCAGACGAATGTTCTCACGTACCACAACGATCTTGGGCGCACAGGGCAGAACTTGTCCGAGACGACTCTTACGCCGCAAAACGTAAGGTCCTCGACATTTGGAAAGCTCTTTACAGTTCCGGTCGACGGAAAGGTCGATGCCGAGCCGCTGACTGTCTCGGCAGTGCCGATTCCGGAGCACGGCAGCCCCAACGTGGTTTTCGCCGCAACGGAACACGATAGCGTCTACGCCTTCAATGCCTCAAACGGTACCATTTACTGGCACGTTTCTCTATTGCAACCCGGCGAAACGCCCTCTGATAACCGCGGCTGCGGTCAGGTGACCCCGGAGATCGGCATCACGGCGACCCCCGTGATCGATGTTTCGGTTGGTGCTCACGGCACGATCTATCTGGTTGCGATGAGCAAGGATTCGTCGGGAAATTACTTTCAGCGCTTACATGCTTTGGACATCACTACCGGTGCGGAGGAGTTTGGAGGGCCGGTTTCGGTCCAAGCCAGTTATCCGGGAACTGGCGACGGCAGCAGTAACGGTCAAGTAATCTTCGATCCAAAGCAATACAAGAGCCGGCCGGGGCTTCTCCTGTTGAACGGGGTTGTGTATACGAGCTGGGGCTCGCACTGTGACATCAGACCGTACACGGGCTGGATGATCGGCTATAACAGCACGACACTGCGGCAGAGGAGCGTTTTCAATTTTGCGCCGAACGGGAACGATGCCGCGCTTTGGAATAGCGGAGGCGCGCCCGCCGCCGATGCTCAGGGCAATATTTTTGTTTCAGTAGCCAACGGAACTTTCGATACCACTCTGAACACGCAAGGCTTCCCTGCCAGCGGCGATTACGGCAACGCGTTTGTAAAACTGACGCCCGGAAATGGCAGTTTGGTCCCGAGCGATTACTGGACGATGGACAATACCGGTTCAGAATCGAACGGCGACATCGATCTCGGGTCGGGAGGAATCATGCTGCTTCCCGATATGCTCGATGCGAACGGGGCGGTTCGTCATCTGGCAGCCGGCGCAGGCAAAGACACCAACTTATGGGTGCTCGATCGGGACAACATGGGCAAGTATGATGCACAAGCGAATGCCACGATCTATCAAGAATTAGCTGGAGCACTACCTGGAGGCGCATGGAGCAATCCAGCCTATTTCAATGGCCGAATATATTTCGGAGCTGTTGGCGATGTGATCCGGGCGTTTCAACTGACATCGGCGCGGTTGTCCTCTTTGCCCGTTTCCACGACGGCAACTGCGTTTCCGTATCCAGGCGTAACGCCCAGTATCTCGGCTGACGGAACAGCAAACGCAATACTTTGGGCTGTTGAGAACAGTAACCCAGCAGTCCTGCGCGCGTATGATGCGAATAATCTCGCATCGGAGTTGTACAACAGCAATCAGGCGCCTTCGGGACGCGATCAGTTTGGGCCGGGAAATAAGTACATCACGCCCGCTATTTCTAATGGTGAGGTGTTTGTCGGCACGACGGACGGTGTTGCCGCGTTCGGTTTGCTGCCGCCCACCTTCACACTCGTGCCCGGCAGCTTGCAGCAGGTTTCGATAGGCGCGGACGGTTCGGTATGGGGTATCAATGCGGCGGACGTGATCTATCGATATGACCAGAAGAGCCAGAACTGGGTTGAAGTACCGGGTTACCTCGCGCAAATTGCAGTCGGCGGTAATGGCTCGATTTGGGGTCTCAATCCCGCTGGCTTGATCTACCACTGGGATCCAAACGGCCAGAACTGGACGCCAGTCAGCGGCACTCTTGCGCAGATCAGCGCCGGTTCGGACGGCGATGTTTGGGGGCTGAACTCTGCCGAGCTGATCTATCATTGGAACCCGTCTGCTCAGAATTGGGTTCAAATTCCCGGCACTCTAAAGCAGATCGCGGTTGGCTTCAACGGGGCGGTCTGGGGCATCAACAGCGCTGGCCTCGTCTATCGTTTCAATCCCGGTTTGCAGGCTTTCGTGCCCGTTTCTGGTAATTTGACTCAGATCGCTGTCGGCAGTGATGGCGTGGTTTGGGGATTGAATGGGCAAAGCATTTATCGCTTCAACTCACTGACGCAGCAGTTTGAAAACATTCCCGGAGGCCTGGCTCACATTGCTGTGGGTTCCGCCGGGAACGTGTGGGGCGTCAACGCTGGTAATCTGATCTACCATTTCGATGCACCGAGCCAGAGCTGGGTGAATGTTCCAGGAACGCTTACGCAAATTGCTGCCGGGGCGAACGGTTCGATATGGGGCCTGAATTCGTCAAACGCAATCTATTCGTTCAATCAGCCGTCAACGTCGACCCAAAGCTTCCATTCGGTACCGGGTGCAACACTCGCGCAGATTGCTACCGGAATTGATGGAAACGCATGGGGAATCGATCCAACTGGAGAGCTATATGGCTACAACGTGGCCGCGCAGACGTGGGCGGCATTCAACCCGGGCAATGTTTTCGCGGAAGTTTCGGCTGGTTTCGCGCAGGATGTCTGGGCGCTCGGCACGAATCAGACAGTCTTTCACTTTGATCCATCCAGTCAGACGTTTGTTCAGGTACCTGGCTTCCTCACTGAAGCCGCGGTGGGTGCGAACGTTGATATCTGGGGCGTCAATTCCGGGCATGCGATCTATCGGTACGATCCCCAAGCTCAGGCATTCACGCGAATTCCTGGCGAGCTCGTTCACGTATCTGTGGGAGCGGATGGGACAGTCTGGGGCATCAACACCGCGGGGTCAATTTACCGCTTCGACATCCCGAGCCAGGCTTGGATCAACACGCCGGGCAATTTGACGAGCATCTCCTTAGGTTCGGCCAGTTCCGTTTGGGGCATCAACGGCGGAGATTTTATTTACACATTCGATGCACAAGCTCAGAGCTGGCAGAATGTCCCCGGAACGTTGACACAGCTCTCCGTAGGATTCGACGGTAGCGTGTGGGGTGTGAACCCAGGCGGTCTGATTTATCGCTACGACCCGGCATCGCCCACGCCATGGGATAGCATCCCGGGCCTTCTGAAACAAATCAGTGTCGGTGCAAAGTCAGTTGTCTGGGGCGTTAATGCTGCCGGCGCGGTGTACCGCTTTTACTGAAAGCATTGGACATCGGGACGAGCGATGAGCTCGCCCCGATGTCTTATGGATCAGGCGCCACGTGCGATAGCTAATGAACGTGAGCGAGAAAGACGTCTTGGTTTGGGACAGGAGCACGCACAGTTACGTTTCCATATGCACCCTGGAAGCCAGTCGAACCCTCCGTCGTATCGCTTGCGACGGTGTCGTAATCGCCCAGATAGAACGGGTCGACGATTCCATCTGTGGCGTGGACCGGCGGCCAGGTTTTTGGATCGATCCTGACATTTTCCCAAGCTGTGCCTTGGTCCCTCGATACTCCGCAGTATCGCGAGATCCGGTAGTTTAGAGGATCATCTCGGCGGTCGAACCAACAAACACCAACGGTGCCTGTGGAATCGATAGCTGCTCCAGGCTCGAAATGATCGATGCCGAAGCCGGTCGAAGATTGCAGCGGGTCGTTGTTGACGCGCACAGGCGGACACCACCTCTTGCCGCCGTCTGTAGAACGACTGATGAGTACATTGGCGCTTCTGTACAGTCCGAAGGGCGACTCGAGATCCGATTGGGAATGAAAGCGCCCGTCCTCCCAAGTGACATAAAGATCACCGTCCGTTTTCGTGCCAGACCGATCGACCGCCAAGTTCCCGGTCAACCAGCTACGGAAATAGCCCTGTAGAGCGAAGCCATCCCCAGTGGCGAATACGTTATCGATCTTCGATGACGGTTCGAAGGACGCGGCGTGATTCGTGGAGCGTACAATCCGCAGCTCACGAGTCTCGCCTAAGAGGTCGTTGGGGAAGTATTCCCACTCGGCGTACACTTTACCCTGCGAATCCACCACGATTTGTGAGCCTTGAACGAATGGGAAGTTTGGGGCGGGGGAGCAAACCTCATTCACAACAGTAGGCGTGCTCCACGTGACTCCGCCATCAGGAGAATGCACAACTTCGATGGCGACTCGCTCGACGTTTGGGCCGCACGCTTCGAAGCTATCGTCGAAATCAGTGTAGGAGATGTAGATGTTTTTTGGATTTTTCAGGTCGACCGCGCTCCAATCTTTATCGAGAACATGCGTAAAGGCATCCTTTGCTACCGCGGGTGCCGGGTCTTCCCAGGTGAAACCACCGTCTGTCGATTTGGATAGAAAGACGGCTGAGGTGGGGGCATCCAACGTGCCACCGAGACCGATTTGTGAGTAGTAGAAGCTATTTGCGTCCGTACAGTTCACAACGGGATCACCAAAAAGGAAGTTGTTGGGATTCGAGCCGGGGTTGACGTAGCCGATATCCCGGAATGTGTTGCCCGCGTCAGTTGAGGCCGCGGCCCCGGCGAAGCTCAGGCCACCCGGACCAGACACCAGGCTCTCAAACACGCTGCCTGAATCATTGAAGCCCACAACAACGCTGCTGCCGCACCAGGCGGTTGAAGTCTCGCTTTGCGTGAATCCCCCCGCTATGGAAAGCAAAAAGTCGTCGCCAGGGTTCGAAACCGGAATGGGACCAGAATGGACAATCCCCGCTGAGGAATGACTCTTGTCTTGCAAAGCGGCTTGGATTTGTGCAAGCTTAGCCGCCTTGTCCCCTTTGGCGAAACCCTTGTTGTAAGTCTGGCCACGCCTTGGCGAATTGCAAGAGATTCAGCGCGCCACCTGAAAGGGCCTTCTGTAGGTCAGGGGAGAGCTTACCAATGGCCTGTTGTTTGATGTTACCCATCCGCGTTTGGATCGCGTTGAGCCGCTCTGGGCTGGGCCTTGTCTGGGCGTGCGCGAGGCAAACCAAGAATGAGAGTGACGTAGCAGACACTCCTGATATTCGTGCAAACAGCATGAATCTGTCTCCTTTTTCTGTCGGACGAAGTGAGGGAAAACAATCCCCAGTCGATGTTGGGATTGCGGGGTGAGGAAGTCAATACCCAAGACAGTCGGTCAGTTTCGATCTAATCGCGTTTAGTTTCAACCAAGCTGGGGAAAATGGGTGCGAGTGT
This sequence comes from Bryobacteraceae bacterium, assembly GCA_051003475.1. Taxonomy (GTDB): domain Bacteria; phylum Acidobacteriota; class Terriglobia; order Bryobacterales; family Bryobacteraceae; genus Bog-105. Next base: position 12,189 of record JBPCLH010000179.1, on the reverse strand, counting down.
GAGCTGATAAACAAATTCTAAATGGTTCTGGAGACAACGGAGCAACTTTCTACTCGGTCTCCTATGCTGCCTAAGCTGCGAGACCGCCCCTTTTGCCGTCCACTCAGAAGCCTTGAACAAGCTGCGGAATTAGTCTACCGCTGTTACCAATCGAAGCGCGCCGACTGGGATGTTGGAATCAGCCCGCGCTCACTCACCTCATCGTTCGCGGGCAAGCGAGTAATACGAATACGTGTCGATCCACGTCCACTGTTTACCCGGTTGGACCACCATATGGATGAATGGCTCCATCGCGAGAACGGACCGAATTGACCAAAGGCTCTCTTGAGAGAGCGGGCGATCACCCGTTACCTTCATACCGGCTCCGACTTTACGGTTCTCAATCGTGATGCTGTAATCCGCCGGGGTACTGCCAAACCCTGAGAAGGACGTTGCAACCGTATCTTTGCCTTCGAGCAATTTCAGAAAAAGAAGCCGATTCCCGCGCACTTCGGCGAGCGCCTTGTCAGGCGGCTGTTCTGTCTTGATCTCGTACGGCACCTCAATCGTGAAGTCTGGACCGATCGGCTGGTTATCAAGCACTAGGAAGTTATGATCGTACACGCTCGTATCAATGGGACGGCGACCCGTATTTCTGAAGCTGTGCTCTAGTACCATCTCCGGCTTTCCCTTCACAAGCCGGACTGTTTTCGTGTATGCGTAGGCATAACCGGAAGTAGGATCGGCCAGCTCCTGAGTGAATTCGACAGAATCGCCTTCCGTCCGAACCTTCCATTTGCCGGGATCGACAATGTCATACAAGCGATACGGATTGTAATCTGCATCATCAGGCCTGCGAAGCACGCCGACGCCGATTTTGATGAATGTCCCGCCAAGCTTTGCCTCGTCGTATCCCAGCGCCTTCTCGTCAGAAGAGAACTCTTCGACGGGACCCATGATCGCGCTGCATGGGCCTGCCACAATATCCGCACCATCGAAAATGAAATCGATTACCTTCGGGTCCGTTTTGGTAAACCAAGGGCCGTAATACCGGTGTCCTTCGTGCTCAAGGCTGTTGATCACGCCAGACCAATCGAATCTGGTGCCACGGTAGTAGCCTTTCTCCGGATCAGGCAAATAAAGGTTCGCGTGAATCACGCCGTTCGTAATCTCGGCCTGCGGCATCTGACCTTGCGTATTCGCAGCCATCGTATTTGCAGCCATGTTCAGTGAGGATACAACAACCGAGACGACCATCGAAGTTCGCATGCCCATCATGCCGTCAATAGTAACTCCGAGAGACGGGCCGCGAAGCCGACGTATCTGCTTCTACAAGGGAAAATCGCAACAGGTTAGGCTAGACTTGACACGCAACCAAAGGAGAAGACATGAAGAACGTTTTGATTACCGGGGCCAGCACCGGAATTGGCTTCGCCACCGCAGTCCATCTTGCGCGAGCCAAATATCAGGTCTATGCAGGAGTGCGAAGTCCGGCGAAGGCAGAACAGTTACAAACCGCCATTACTTCCGGCCTCCCCATTCAGATGGTTCAGTTGGACGTTGACAATGACGCGTCTGTCACAAATGCTGTAGAGGAAGTCAGGCGCAAAGCTGGAAGTATCGACATACTTGTGAACAACGCCGGAATCGGCGGCGGCGGACCCATCGAGCTGGTGCCGATCGAGGCCGCGAAGCAGATGTTCGAAACAGATTACTTCGGCGCAATCCGAATGATCCGTGCGGTGCTGCCCCAAATGCGTGAGCGCCGAAGCGGCGTAGTTGTGAACATAACGTCTCTAGCGGGCCGACTGGCGTCCGGAGGATCTGGCCATTACTCCGCGTCGAAATTCGCGCTTGAAGCGGCTAGCGAAATCTTAGCGGTGGAAACACTCCCGTACGGAATTAGAGTGGCAATCATCGAACCCGGAGTCATTGCGACACCGATTTTCTCCAAAGGCCAGCCTCCGAATCTGGATGGGAATCCCTACGCGACGCCCCTGCGCCGCATGTTGAAGTTCTTTGAAGCGCAGCTTTCTCAGCCCACGCCGCCCGAAGCCGTTGCGGATGTCGTTCAACAGGCGATTGAGAGTGATTCGCCAAAGCTCCGTCACGTCGTCGGCAAAGACGCTGAGCTTTTGATGAAGATGCGGCAACAATTGAGTGACGAAGAGTGGATCGGTTCTGGATTATTGTCTGACGAGAAGCTGTTTGAAAGAACGACTGAGATGGTGGGTGTCAATCTGTATGCGAAATCCGCAAACGCGGGATGAGCTGGCGGATGCCGCTCGAACGACGATCCGATAACACAGGCCTCACTCGGTTCGTAGCGCCTTCATCGGATCGATGGACGCTGCACGTGCAGCTGGAATGACGGTAGCGGTGAATGCGCAAATGCACAGCGAGACCATGGCGAGCGAGAGTGCGACGGGATCCCAATTCCCTACCCCATAAAGCTGAGATGACATCAGCCGCCCAGCACCCACCGCCAGAGGAATACCAAGCAACAGCCCCATCCCAACCTGTTTGAACGCCCCGCGCAACACTAGTTCGACGACATTTGTGCGATCGGCCCCGAGGGCCATACGCACGCCGATTTCGCTCGTACGCCGCGCGACCGTGTAGGCGGTCACGCCATACAGTCCGACGGCAGCGAGCACCAGCGCCACTATGCCGAACAGGCCGGCTAAATCCGCGACTGCGCGCTGCTGATCGAAATTCAAATCGACCTGCTCCTGCATGGTGCGAACGTCGATGATCGTCAAATTCGGATCGGCTTCACTGAAGAGCTTTCGCAAATAGGTTGGCCGACCGTCTCCAGATATCCGGCGCTTACACGGTCGACAGAAGCGCTTCCGCCTTCCTTGAGATTGACCCGCGGGTGACCTTGCACGACAATGGCATCGCTCCAGTTATCAATGAACGGATTGTAGAGCGCAAGACTCGCCCGCTCGACCCCTGGCAGATGCCCGAGGCGTTCCTCAGGGTTGCGATACAGTGCGTCCAGCCGCTCGGGAGTATATGTGGCGGGTGGCGAGTTCAGGTTCACGGTGACACGATTGGCAGTCTGAAATCCGAAGTTCTGATGTTCGAGGTTGTTGAGGCTTCGTGCCAGCATCCCAGCACCGGCAATCAGCACGACCGACAGGGTGGCCTGGAGCATCAGGAGTGCTTTCTGCGGCACAGAAGAACTATCGCGGGTGCTGCGATTCACGCCGCGCAGCGCCTCAACGGGATCGGTGTGAGTTGCAAACCATGCGGGAGCTGTGCCAAACAGCACACCAGTCACTAGCGATAGAGCGAAGGCAAATGCCAGTACCGGCAAGGAAGGATTGGTGTCGATTGGAAGGAAGTGCGCGCTATGAAAGGCGAGAGCAAGAATCAGGCGTCCGGCAGCATCAGCTACAAGCAGCCCGGCGATTCCTCCGGCCAGTGAGAGCAAAACACTTTCCGTGAGCGATTGACGCATGAGACGCGCGCGGGAAGCTCCGATTGCGAGGCGAAGAGAGGTTTGGCTGCGCCGTGCCATGCCACGTGCAAGAAGAAGGTTGGCGATGTTGGCGCAGGCAATCAGAAGAACGAGACAGCAGACCGTCAGCAGAATCTTCAGGCTACTACTATAGTCAGCCTTCATCGTGGCAACCCCTCCGCCTGCGGGCACAACACGGATATGCTGCTTCGGAAGCACGCGATTGATTTCCGGCATGAATTCGGGAGGGAAGCCGCTATCGTTCTTCAGCCACTCGCGCAAAACTCCCGTCAACCGCGGGGACATACCGGCGAGGGTGGCACCCGGCCGCAGCCGGCCAATCATCCGCAGCCATGCTCCGATGGATTCATGTAGAAGCGAGTTTGCGCCGTTCACAAGGGGTTCTTGTTGCAGCGGAAGCCACAAATCCGGCGGATCACTGCGCAACGTTTCACCGAAGAAGCCAGGCGGAGCGATGCCGGCTACCGTGAACGGATGTCCTTCGACCACGAAGGTGGAACCGATGACACCCGGATCAGCGCCATACGTTCCCTGCCAAGCGCGATAGCTAAGCACGGCGACGGGGGGCGCCGACGGTTGATCGTCCTTTGAAGAGAATACGCGACCGGCAAACGAGCCGATTCCAAAGGTCGAGAAGTAATTTCCCGTGACAAATTCGCCACGCAGAGGCCGGGCGACGCGTTCGGTGATTGCACGCCGTACGCTGAATTGCGCAGGCATAGCCTGGAAGGCCGCGACCTGCTCAAACTCCGGGGCGGCAGCTTTTAGGCGTTCATACAGTGGAAAGGAGAAGAGGCCCCACTTGTCCTGCGGTCCGCCTTCTACGCAGCAGTTATTTCCTTCGCCGATCCGGTACAGGCTGCCAGGATCCGCAACCGGCAGCGATCGTAGCATGACGGCATGGATAAGAAGAAAAGATGGCAGTGGTGCCGCCGATTCCGAGAGCCAGCGTCAGCATGGCGGTTAACGTGAATGCTGGCGATTGACGAAGAACGCGCAGCGCGTAGCGGAGATCTCCGAGTAAGGTTTGCATGAGCGAATCTTTCCTCGATAGAGCAAGCGTGGTGCCTAGCTGGGCCTGCCCCGTAAGCGCTTGAGTATTTATTATTTAGGCAACCTATGCACGCGTTGCGTGCCTAGCTGTTCTTCGATTCCGGACAGTGGTGTTCGCGAGTGGCACTGGCCAGCTCGCCCACTCCGAGCAAGCCAAACGGTCACTCGTTAGCAGGTGGTATGCCGTCGAAGGTAGACAGCGAGACCCGCTACGGACCATCATCCAAGGACTGCAACTGGCCGTGCCCGGTCTAAAATTTGGCCCTCTCCGTCGCTAGCGTTGAGGTGCAGAAGGCACATTTTCGCGCGGCAATTGGCACTTCGCTCAGGCATTCCGGACATTTCTTTGTAGTAGGATCGGCGGGAGCTTCGCCGCGCCGCATTCGAGCGTTGATTTTGTTGACCGGGAGGACGACAAAAAAATAAACGGCTGCTCCTATCAACAAGAATGAAACCAAGGCATTGATGAAGTCACCGATCAGGAACTTGCTGTTGTTGATCGTAAAGGCTATCCCGGAAAAATCAGGCTTACCGACGATCGCGGCAATCAGCGGTGTGATCAGATCTTTGACGAACGCAGTTACAACCGCGCCGAATGCCGCACCGATGACGACGGCTACGGCAAGATCCAGTACGTTGCCGCGTAGCATAAATTGTCTAAAACCCTTCATAAGTTACTCTCCTTCGATTCCTTCCCTTTGCTGACCAGATCCGTTGATTCTTAATTCGGCACGACTCTACTGAAAAGAGTACGTCGCACCGACCGTAAACTGGAACGAGTTTTTCTTGAAGCTGGGAGGCGGATCGTTCAGGTAACTGTCGAGAGCGCCTAGCGTGAGGCCGAGACGATGATATACTGGGAATGTTAGGCCTGCACTCGCGAAAGCAGAATATGCACTGGAATCGTTCCAGGCTGGAGTAACACCAGCTTGCTCGTTGAACAAGATTCCGTGGACGAACTTCTCAGAGTAGCTCTCACCGAAGATGGAACCGATTAAGTTTTTGTTCAGCGTTGAGGTTTGGAACCGCTGATTGATGTAATCCATACTTGCTTTGACGTCGAATTCCTGGATGTCTGTCTTGAACACGACGAGGCCCACGCCACCACCGTAGGTCTGCTGCAGTGATAATCCTTGCGAAAAGTTGTGATCGAAAGCGGCTCCTACAAAGGTGTATAGCCTGTGAGACAGATACCAGTCCTGCTCACCGTCTATGCGAAACAGCGAAGTTTTGATTGATGGGGAGCCGGGTGTTGACGTTTTTCCGTATGCTTGGTTGTAATCGAAAATCGTGCGAGAACGCAGGTCTAACCAATTTACATTTGGCACTGCGCGGGTGAAATTGGCGGAAGCCGTAAACGCCTGACTGGTCTGCGTGGCTTGTGTCAAGGATAATCCTGCGGTCGCGCCGCCCTTCCACCCCTGAGTAAAGCTCTGCTTACGAAACGCTTCTTGGAAAGAAGTTTCATCGACGAGGTTACCAACGTTCCCGACGGGAATCGCTTGCGAGCGCGCCGCCGCCGTGGTCTGCACTTGAAGTTTTTGGTCTCTCATCGTCACTGTTCCTTGAGGAACTGTATTGGCGTTTGGGCTCCTGCGCAGTTTCACGTCTTTTGGAATTACGGCGAACCTCTGGGATGAGCGGAGTTCCTGAATCTTACTCCACTCGACGGTTACTTCGCCTGCCACGTCGCTCTTAAACACAACTGAAGAACCGGTAGCATGTTCGAGGTGCCCGATTAGTTTCTCCCCGTCCACAAAGATGAGGACATCGGGCTGAGCTCTGGAAGTGCTATTCGGCGCTTGCGCAAAGCTGCTGGAACTCATGGCGACTACACAAGCTATAAAGAACATTGCCCGCTGAGAGGGTGGCATGTAGACACAACTCCTTACGTCGATTTGAACCGATTCTGCTGCAATGCTTTCAATGTTTCTGCGAGTTGTCCTTTGAAGAGAAAATATTCAAACATCGGCCGGGCTGCGGAGCGACGAGTCGAGGAGCCATCATCAAAAGAGGCGATAGCGGAAGGGGCCGTATCATTGCGCCATTCTCCACGGCGATACGCTAGCCCAAGCCTTGAGTTGAGCGGTTGCCCATGCCGTGGTTTTGTCTTTGTGACACGACGTGCAGGGATTGGGAATCTTGTAGCTATCGGTCATCGCGGGCGTAATAAAACGAAAAGTGTGGCTACGGACGTTCACGTCCGCAATGGTCTGCTCAATCTTCGGCATGTGGCAGGCGATACATTCATTGCCTGCGCTCTGAAGCTTGTGATGAGTATGTTCTTCTACAGTCGTAGTGTGCGGGCCATTCGGAGATCGCGGTCCGTGGCATTCCAGGCACATCACGCCAGCTGGCTTCAGCAAGAGCGCATCGTTGCCGGTTCCATGCACGTCGTGACAGCTCGAGCACTTCACTCCGCGGGTGTACATAACGCTCTGAACAAAGTCATTCCCCTGCATGCGGTTCTTATGGGCCGTGCCGTCGGCGTAGTGAGTGAATGTCGCCTCACCCAGCTTGTGCTCCTCAAGCTGCCAGAAATTCTGCAGCTTGAGACCTGCGTGAAAGCCGACCGGCCAGTCGTAATATTGGCGTTCGATTGGATTCGTCAGCGGACGCCCCTGCGAATGGCACTGGATGCAGATATCGTTCGCCTGAACAGAATCGAGCCGCGCAGGATTCACAATGTTCGCAAGGGAAGGATGTGCAACATGCTCGTTACCCGGCCCGTGGCAGCGTTCACAGCCCACGTTCCACTCCGTGACAGCTTTGGTCTTAACGTTGTAATTGACTGAATGGCAACCATCACATAGCGGGCCGGTTGGCCGCTTCATGTTGTCTGGAGGGTAGAGCGGGGCCCACCAATCCGTTCCGTTTTTCACGAAATAAGGACGCCAGACCTGATTCGTGATATCCCACTGGGCAGGAAAAACGAAGTAGTCGTCGCCCACCTTCTTGAAGTAGCGCTGCTTCCATTTGCTTCCGTAGACGAACGCAATGTCATCTTTCGTGAACTTCACGAGCGCGTTCGGCCGCGATAGGTCAGGCAGGATGGCATCTGGGTGCTCTTTCGCATCGCGGACGACATTTGCCATTCGGGTCTTCTGCCAGCGTTCATAGATCTGCGCGTGACAGGTTTTGCAAGCGGCAGAACCGAGATAGGCGGGAGCTGCCGGACTCGGCGGCGAGGAAGGCGATGGCACCTGACAGAACGCAACGGAAAGTGAGCACCCCAACGCAAGAACCAGGGCAGAAAAGCAGCTTCGGAGGTTCATAAGAGCTCTTGAAGCAGTCTACACGCAAATGCAATGTATTGTCCGGGAAAGCCAGTTGCTACTTCGCGGGAACCAGCAAGATTCGTTCTTCCGCTGCGGCTTCCACAGCTTTGCGCGAAAACGGCATGGGATGATACTCGCCTTTAGCCCACGGGTCGAGCAGGTCATCATAGTGTTTATCGCCCGGAACACCAGATTCACCCGGAACGTTTGTCATAACGGAACGGTCCCAGTCGTTCACGTCGATGATCTCGCGATAGGAAGCGCCATACGCTGCCCCGTAGTTAGCGCCTCCCCCGGCTGCATTCACGGTATTCGAATCACCGGGCCGGGGAACAGGAGGTAAATCGAAGCTGTCGAGCAGACGCTCCCGTTGCGCCGTAGCGCTATCTAATCCAACCGATGTTTCCGCGGCTGTATCGGCTGGGGGCACCACATTCAGCGGGTGCCGGAAATAAGCCTCATGCAGTTTTCCCCATGTCCAATGCGATTCATCCGGGCCTAAGCGTTTTTCGATGTCGGCCAAAGCATCGTTGAGCGACATCGATAGCAGCTCGTTGGCATGCGGATTCGCTTTCAACCCGGCCAGAACCGCACGTGGATTCGTGCGCGGGACCGGCAATAACTTCACTGTGAGCTTTGAGCTGAGTTTGGTCTTCCAGACTTCGTAAATGAGGGCGAGTTTCGAATCGACCCGGAGATTGCCATCCCAGTCGAGAAACTGAGTTCTGATGTGAGCGGCCCGGCTCTGCTCGGGAGGACTCCAGTTTCTGATCAGATCGATAAAATCAAGCGCGACCAGGGAAATGGTGTCTTGCTGCATTCGCTCAAAATCATCGACGTCGAACTTAGCGGCCCCACTCAGTAATTGGACAATCCGCTCATAACGCTCCGGCGATGCCCAGTAAAAGCCCAATTCGTGCGAGTAACCACGCGGCAAGATGTTGTTATTCGCAGTCGCGATAAAGTGCTGGGTCGGATTCAAGTCAGAAGGATGGTCGCTCGCGGGCAAATAGCCGGACCAATCAAACTCGCCGCTATCGCCGGGAGCTGGAAAGAGTCCTTCCCAACCTTTCCTGATGGGAGCTAAGCCACAGGCAATCCACCCGATATTTCCGCGCCGGTCTGCGTAGACCAGGTTTTCCGATGGCACTTTGTAGCGTCCTGCAGCCGTTTGAAACTCCTGCCAATTCTTAGCGCGTGCCAGCGCAAGCGCGGGCAGGTAACCCGCCGTGCCGGGCATCTGGCCAACCCATTTCAATGCATAAGCGCGATGGCGGGTCGGGTCTTCGTGAATCACCGGTCCATGGACCGTATATTTTAATTCGATAGTTTCTGGCCCAGGCGCTTGTGAGCCGGCGGTGTCCTCGCCAGCGCCTCTTACTGGAACGCTTTCGCGCTCGATCGTGAACTTTTGCCATGCGCCGCGGTACAGGTATTCAGTTGCATTCTCGGGATTGATCTTTTCGACGAATAGGTCCTGCTGATCGATCCCGACAATGGTGAATCCGAATGCCACGTCTTGGTTATGTCCGAGCGCAATGCCGGGCAACGCCGGTTCTCCGGCGCCGATGACGTCCCACCCCGGCGCAACCAGGTGTACCGTCTTTCGTAGTGAGGGAAGCCGAATAGCGCGGTGAGGATCGTTCGCAAGCAAGGGTTTCCCGGTCCGGGACATCGTGCCATCGACAACCCAGTTATTGCTGCCTTGCTGACCAGGAAAACGGATAGGGCCGATTGCTGCAATATAGTCCTGGAGAATCGCCGACGTGATGTCTGCCAGATTGAGACCATGCGGCACGACAAACGCCGTCGGCGGATCGGGAGGCGAGAGAAGTTCAACGGTTGCCAGTCCAAGTCTGGCTACCTGCTGCGCCCGGTTCACTTCCTGAAGCATGTTGCCGGTCATCTGGAGGCCTGCGATACGAGCGGCGACGTCTTCGGGCGTCCAAAGGCCAGGATCGAACCCGGCCAGACGAAATTCCTCGGTGCGCTGGCCGTTCAGCGATCGGATGTATGCATTGATGCCGTTCGTGAATGCCATGACGATCTGTTTGGCGTCCGGCGAATAGCTGTTCCATTCTTCATCCCAATTGCCGCGATACTTTACTAAGCGGGCAATACGATCGCGCGCGATGAAATTTGGCCCAAGCACTTCGGACAGCTTGCCCGTTCCGATGCGCCGCCAGATGTCGAGCTGGAACAGGCGATCATTGGCTGTGATGTAGCCCTGCGCGAGGAAGAGATCGTTTGAATTCTGCGCATAGATGTGCGGGACGCCCCAGCGGTCGCGTAGAATCTCGACCGGCTGCTTCAAACCAGCAACGGTTCTTTGCAGCTGCTTCAATTCTTTCGCGGCATGAACGAGAAACAAGGCAGAGCACAGCACGAGCAACATTATCGCCACAACTGCCCGATACGGGCGCATGCCAGCAGTTTATCGGAATGGATACGCTAAGCTGCGTTTCAGAGCAAATGGTTCGGATTTTTCAGACAAAAGACGAAGTGGCGAGCGCGTCCGCCAATCACGCCGCCGACTCATTGCGCCGGCTACTCGAAAAGCAAGACACGGTCCGGCTACTTGCGGCAACGGGCGCCTCACAGCTCGAGTTTTTAGAACACCTCACCTCAAGCACATCCATCGATTGGCGGCGCGTTGAACTCTTCCACCTGGATGAATATGTAGGCATTGGTCCCGATCATCCGGCAAGCTTTGCGCGATACATCAAGGAGCGCATCATCGATCGAACCGGAATTGAGCGGTATCACCTGATCGATGGGACCCGGGAACCGCATCAGGTCGCAACGGAAATGGGCCGGGAAATTAACGTCGCGCCAATTGATCTTGCGTTTGCTGGAATCGGTGAGAATGGGCATCTGGCGTTTAACGATCCGCCAGCCGATTTCGAGGCACGGGAGGCGTACCTGGTAGTCGAGCTTGACGAAGCCTGCCGTAAGCAGCAGGTTGGGGAGGGTTGGTTCGCATCGGTACAGGAAGTGCCGAGCCGAGCCATCAGCATTTCGATTCCGCAGCTTCTGAAAGCGAAGGAGATCCTGTGCATAGTTCCTGACCGCCGCAAAGCTCCAGCCGTCAAGGCTTCTTTAGAAGGCCCGATGTCACCTATGGCTCCGGCATCTGCTTTGCGCGTGCATCCGAAAACAACAATTTTTTTGGATGCCGATTCCGCGTCGCTTTTGAATCGTGAGGCGATTTGAAGCTGAGAATGCCTGCGGAAGCTGCGGTTTACTCTTAAAGAAGAGCTCCTGGGCATGAAAGAACTGGAACAGATCTTGCGCCTCTGGAAAGAGGCCGAAGAGTCCGGCGAGTCTGCGGTGCTTGCAACCGTTGTGAAGACGCAGGGCTCGTCGTATCGTCTGCCCGGAGCTCGGTTGCTGCTTACACCAAATGGCCAGCGCGCGGGTTCTATCAGCGGCGGGTGCCTGGAAGACGACCTGATCAAGAAGGCATATTGGCTGACTGAACGCGGTCCTGTAATCCGGAGATACGACACGACTCCTGATGGCGACATTGGATCGGGATTTGGCCTGGGGTGCAGCGGCGTGATTCATGTTTTAGTCGAGCGATTGACCCCTGCCGAGCCCACGATCCTGAACGTTATCCGAGACGCACGATTAGAACGGCGTCCCTCTATCATTTCGCACCTGATTCATCCTGCCGCTTCTGCCGGGAAACGGCTCGTAATTGACACAATCGGCAGAGTGAGTCACAACATTGGCGACGCTGGGCTGGCAAGTTCCTTGGAGCAGGAGAGCAAGAATGCGCTTTGCGAATGTGCCTCTCGAACTGTTTGGTTGAACGACGAGGTTGAAGCTTTCATCGAAATGGTGATGCCGGCGGTGCGGCTGCTCGTATTCGGAGCAGGAGACGACGCTGTTCCAGTGACCGAGCTCGCCAAATATGTTGGCTGGGAGGTTTGGGTCTTTGATGGCCGGGCGCATTACGCGCGCCGCGAGAGATTCCCGGATGCAGATGCAGTTGTTGTCCGCCCCGCAGGCAAAACGCCCGTCCTTTCCGAGATAGACCCGGTTGCACAGATCGACCCCATCCCGCAGATCGACAGATGGACCGCCGCTGTTCTTATGAGTCACAGCTACAGTCAGGATCTTGAATCGCTTCGCGAACTCTCTACCACGGATCTGAGATACCTGGGCATGTTGGGACCCCGCAAGCGCACGGTGCAGCTTCTTTCCGATGCCGGTCTTGATGCTTCGATGCTTGGTCCCACCCTCCACAGCCCTATGGGATTGGACATTGGCGCGGACGGTCCGGAGCAGGTTGCCCTCGCAGTCATCGCGGAGATTCAGGCTACGCTAAATGGGCGCACGGGCGGGCTGCTTCGAGAGTGCATCGGCTCCATTCACTCCTATAGCGAT
>JBPCLH010000178.1:0-26524 GCA_051003475.1 Bryobacteraceae bacterium | reverse complement strand
GGCAACCGCGACCAGCATGAACTGAAAGGGATCGAGCATTCTCGGCATCTTTCCCCTGATTGTCGCAGCCCAACGACCCGGTCATAAACAGTCGTCATTCAGTCAATTTCAATATCCGGGCCATACGCCGGTCACATGATCGCCTGTGGCTTTGACCCGACCGAGGCCTACGAAAAGCTGAAGCCTCATATCCGAATCATCCACTTGAAGGACGAAGACAAGCCGGGCCACGGTGTCGTAATGGGGAAGGGCGGTGGAAACATGGCTAAGTTCCTGCGAACCATCAGCAAGGACGGCTTCAATGGGCTAGCGGCAATCGAGTTCGAGGAGGGCACGGATCCGAAAGTCGAGGTATCGGAATGCATCACCTTCATCCGCGACCAGATCTCCCTGAACACATTCGATGCTTAGGTTGTTGCGGTCGCGGAGTTTCCTCTACTGGCACACATGAAGAGCACCGCCTCAATAGCCATACCAGGCTTCGGGACGAGAGAAGGATCAGCCTCCCCCCATGTGGCTGGGATGTGGGCGAGACAGCATCCTCCGACATCTATCTGCAATGTGGAAGCTCTTTTGGTGAAACCTGGCATTCTCCCCGCAGTCTCCATGTGGTATGGAAACGCAAAGACGGACCGGATGTTTCGGGTGTATCATTCCTTGCGGAGTGTTAGCTCTGACCGGAGCCTGTTTTGCAGCGGCGGCGCTTGCTTACGCTTTCAAACTACTGAGTAACTGATTCAGCGTTTGAAGGCAGAAGTATGATCGCGCAAGGAGCTTCTAAGACGATCGACAGACAAGATTCAAAATCCATGTTGCCTTCGAGGGTTCCGCGCCGTGGAGGAAGTACAAAACATCCGGTAAGCGGTCAAAGCGGGTGCCACGTTATAGCGGTGCCGCGGATACTCCTTGTACGGTCGTCCTCGGCGGCGAGGCGTGGTCCGGACGGGGCGAAATATCCGGAGCTCCGGCAAGCAAAAGTGATGACTGTAACGTTTTCTGTTTCCGGTTCTTCCCGGCCGCGTCTCGCAGCTCACGCTGGATGCGCCGCGTGAGCTCATTTTGCCGTTCGGGGCTCACGCAGGTATACTCGCCCGTCATCTCGAGAGCGCTGTGGCCGGCGATCTTTGACGCCTCGAGCGAAGTGCCGCCCACCTGTTGACGCCACGTAATGTTAGCCCGCCGAAACGAGTGTGGCCCGAGTCCTGGGAAATCGCATCTTTCTGCTTGCGCTGCCTGGTGGAGAGCATCGCGAACGCCCGAGTCCCACAGTGGCTTTCCCGGCGCCCGTTTCTGCTGGAATACGAACGAATCCGGCGTGGCATCGTCCTCGGCGGCTTTGTCCCCGTAGCGCTCAACCAAGTCGCCAATACCGAGGACGCGTTTGCTGCCGTCGCTTTTGGGGCGGCCCACGTCCTGATGCCAGACGCGTTGCTCGATATCGATTGTGCCAGCATCGAGGTTCACGTATTCCCATGTGAGTCCGAGCACTTCCGAGATCCGTGTTCCCGTGGCGATGCAAGTCTCAATGATCAGCCGGTTGGGTTCCTCCAACCGGTCGAGCACGCGCGCCGTTTCCTCGAACGAAAGTATCCGTCGCGCCCGTTGGTGACGCTTTTTGCCGAGCTTGGCTCCGCTGGACGGGCTGCGCTTTCCCTGCTCCCAGAGCCCGTGACCTTCGGCGTGGTTGAAGATCCGGTTCATGATCGCGCGAACGCCGTGCCTCGTCCACCAGCAATCGAATGCGGTATGCAGCCAATCCTCGACGGCTTGCGGCTGAATCTCATTCAGGCGGAGTCCGCCCCACTTGGGAACTATGTATTCTCGGAGATAAAACGATTCCTTTTCACGTGTGGGTCTGGAGATCTGGTCCTCGCGCGCCAGATATCCATCCCGGTACATCTGGGCGATCGCGAAAAAGAACACGACGCCTCTCGTGGCAATTTGCTGTACGGCCACATCGATTGACGGCGCATTGAGTTTCGCCAGGAACTTATCGCGTTCGATCTCGGCCTCTTTCCTCGTGATGGCGCCCTCGCCCTTGCTCGGACCGACCGCTTCGTACTTACGAACCGTTTTCAGCGAGCCATTCGGTTGCATTTCATCCGCCCAATAGCGAAAGACCCAGGGGCAGCCTTGGCGGTCCTTGCGCGGCTTTACTTGCGGATGTTGCACTCGCGCCTTCACTTGCAGGCCTCCAGCCAGCATGTGAACAGTACCTCTGCTGCCGGGCATCATGCAAGTCCCAGTTCTTCAGTCATTTGGGGTAGACTCGCCCGGGCATTCACGAATAGAGTTGGCAGAGTAAAGCGTTTCCCGCTCGCGAGGTTGACGGTACGGGAAATATTTACGGTTAATGAAAGTTGGGCGGGCAGCCTTGGCGGCAGCGCGTCCGTTTTTGAGATCTGAGGATGCGGAAAAGCACTGACAAAACTGACAAAAGTGCCCCTAAACACCCCTTTTGTCAGTTTTGTCAGTGCTTTTTGAGGAATCGGAATTTCACTCCAGGAGGTTGCTTCGCCCATCACCGGCCCTCCTTCAAGGCGGGGTTCACCTCGATCACTTCGGAAGGCCGTCCTCCTGTCTTTCGCTCCACCATCCGAATCAAATGATGATCAGCCAGAATTCTGAGGCAAGCGTCAATCTCTTCGATCCTTTCGAACAGGTGCGGCTGGTGTGCCCGGAAACAGTCCCGCTTCGAGATCTCGGCCAACTGCTGGCCAGAAATCCACCGCATGAGGCGTTTGGATTTTGTCAGGACTGGATCTTCCGAAACAATTCCGAACACAGCAATCGCGTGAGAGATGAAAATCGTACAGATCTCAATCGCGATCTGCATTTCCGGTTCCTCGAGCTCCAATGACAAAGCGACCAGAAAGTTGGCAAGCCGGGCGACGTGAAGCAAGCCAGCAATGCGGAGAGCAGCGCCTGGGAGTTTCGAAGCCCAATCGCGCAGTCTGCAGAGACGTTCTCCATCAGCCATTTGCCGTTCGATGCTTCGCTGAAATTCCTTCCACAGCGCGTATGCATGGGGTGAGAGTCGAAGGATTCGAGGTTCCTCCGGTCGCCACTCGAGAACCCTCGTGATCAGCTCTTCGTATTGCGCTGTCAATGCAGCAGGCATACGGCACGGGACAAGCTTTCTATTTCCGACGGGGGAGGCCGGCAACGCGAACAGGAAGCGGGCAAGTAAGCCACGGCCCCGAATGAATTCCTTATCGCGCAATCCGCTTAAGACCGTCGGCTGGGGCGATACTAGAACAGTCAAATGCGGTTTATCGATCAGCGTTGTACGCCCCATACGATGAACGCGAACGGGAGCTTCGCAATGAGCCTTCAGCCAGACGTCCATGTTCGGGGCAGCGTTATACCGGCCCGAGATCACATCAAATATGCCGCCTTCATCGCTGATCACGGCCACCCGTCCATCATTTGCCTCAAGCAGCACTTCTAAACGCTCCGCCGTCACATCAGCTGTGAAGAGGATAGGAGGTCGTGGCACGACAGGCAGATCGGCCTCAAGCTCAGCGATGTGCCGGATTTCGCTTTCTTCCATATCCTTGAGCTTCTTGCGAAGCTTGTCGATGACGACCTCCCGCGTTTTGCGCTCGCTCTCAACACGTGCAATTTCTGGAGCGAGACGTTCGCGTTCCCCTATTTCGTATTTGATGAGCGGCGTCGTCGCTTGCTGGACAACAGCAGTTTTGCGATTACCACTCTCCAAAACCGGACAGACATAGACATTCACCGGTTCCACATACCCCGGTTCGGCCTCGATTCGGATCTTTCCTGCGGCTGCGGTAGAAAGAACCCCAAGGACGGCCAGCACGGGAAGCTCAGGGGGTGTTTCGGTGAATCGAGCGAGAGCTTGAGAATATTCGCCTAGAATGCCGGGAAGGACGTCCGGCCGTAAAAGTTCGACCTCGTCATCCGTGAATAAGATTGGATCAGGCCAGCCAAAATCCGCGTGCTCGGCTAAACCAGATTCGCATTCGGCATCGAATTGCGCTCGCCATTCACGAATGCCATTACAGTCCAGATAAGGGGCAGCCACGATGAGTTGCTGCAAATCTTCCCTACTACCTCCGGAATCGAGAAACTCACTGACATCTTTGCCCCAAGGGAGGTCAACTATTCGAAGCTTGCACCCAACCGTGCATAGTGAAAGCGCAACATCGGCCGCATGCGCTTGGCCGGCACGCTTCTTCGCGGCCGAATCGTTGTCATAGAACACAACCATGTCGCGGTTTGCTAAAAAATCCGCATCACAGCGACGCCATTTGCCCGCGCCCATTGGATTGCAGGTCGCCAGATAGCCAAGCGAGCGAAGACGATCGACATCTTTTTCGCCTTCGGCAATGCACACCGTTTCCTTGCATCGTGCTGTGAGTTCGTCGAGATGGTAGAGAACGACTCGATGACCGCAACCCGGAACCCAATTTCCGCCCTCGAAGTGCTCCTGCCAAAATCTCTTGTCGGGAGTGCGAATCGTGCGATGTAACGGCGTTCCGCTCTCGTCGACGTATTCGTAAGCCATGTCTTTCTGAGTAGGCCCGCCATGTTGCTTCCGAGAGGGCCACAAGCCCTGTTCGCGAAGTGCTCGAAGCACGTCTTCCTGCGTGCAGCCCGCGTGACATTTGAAGAGAACTCGGCCTTGTTCGCCCTCATTGATCGACAAAGACGGGTGTCGGTCGTCGTGCGACGGGCATAGGGCAATGAAGCCCGTGCCGACTCGCTTGCCTTCGAGTGTTCGCGCAATATATTCAGCGTTGATTGTGAGCATCGGTATGGACTGGTGTGACCGGGCGTTCTCTGGTGCGTAGTTCCTTGCTCCATTACTCCGGCAGAGTCCAGATCAAGATGTATAACTCCTCCGGCTTGCCAGCAAACAGCATTTCCAGGAAGGGGCGAGCCTCAACGGCATTGTTTTGACTGTTCCAACCTCGATCCCTAGAGCACCTGCGATCGCGCAGGTAATTACGCGCGGTTTGGATCTTCCCGACGCCTCGCCAGTGGAAGTAGACGTTTAGGCCTTTGAGCGCTTCACTGCGAATAACCGAATCGGCGTCGTGTCGCAGAGACATTAGAGACGGGACAACTCCGTCCTGCAAAATTTCCATAGCGTCGATGCTGCTGCTCATAGTTCTTGATGAGTCTCTGTGTACACTGTACGCTTACAGTGTGCATAGCGTCAAGCCCTACGATGGATCGATCGCCAACTATTTTGTGAACGCATTTGAAAGCAAGTCAAAAGCGCTGCGGATTTTACTGATTGCTCATGTTCTTGACGAGAACCTGTGTACACTGTACGCTCACAGTGTGCATAGCGTCAAGCCCTAGAGGATCGACCGCCACCATTTTGTGGAACGCATATGAAAGCAGGTCGAGACCACCTGCGGATTTGTACTGATTATTCGTTCGCCCTGGAGAACGCGAAATAGGGAGATTCCAACCACTCGACGTGGCTGGTCAAGCTACGATGACAAAAATGCCAAAGCCAACCTTCGGAGCAACCCTGCGCAATTTGAGAGAGTCAAGAGGCCTGAGTCTGAGGAAGTTGGCTGGCTTAGCAAATATCAGTCCAACTTATCTGGTGCAATTGGAGCGCGATCAGAATACACCGTCAGAAGACGTTGTTTTTGCTTTAGCCAACGCCCTTGACTGTGATGAAGACGAGATGCTGGCTGTCACCGGTCGTATTGCGAAGGATCTTCTGGATATGATCCGAAACGACCCCCGGCGAGTGGCAGGCTTACTCTTGGCGATTCAAAACCTTCCGCCTAAGGAAATTGAGTCTCTCGCGAGAAGCGCGGAGAGACGAAAACGAAAACTTGGGCTCGAGTAAAAATCAACGATCAACGGAGTATGTAGAGGTTGGGGAGGCGATCGCTCCTCACAACTCGACTTTGTAGGTAACGCAGTTTTTCGATGACCACCGCTTTGGTCTTACGCTCGCTCTCGAGCCGCGCAATTTCCGGAGCGAGACGTTCTCGCTCCCCGTTTTCGTAGTCACCGAGGACCTTCGTCGCATGCTGCACGACGGCGGTCTTGCGATTACCACTCTCCAAAACCGGACAGACGTAAATGTTTACCGGTTCCACGTATCCAGGCTCCGCCTCGACTTCGACCTTTCCCGCGGCCGCCGTCGAGAAGACCCCAAGGACGGCCAGCACTGAAAGCTCGGACGGTGTTTCCGTGAATCGAGCTAGCGCTTGCGAATAGTGTCCTAGGACGCCTGGGAGGATGTCCGGCGGCAGAGATTCAACTCGATCCTCGGTGAATAAAATAGGTTCGGGCCAGCCGTTATCCCCGTCGTCAGGTGAACCGGGACCCTCCGTTTCAGCATCGAATTTCGCCCGCCACTCACGAATTTCATTGATGCCTACGTAGCACGCATCCCCGATGAGTCGTTCAAGTGCGTCCTTCGTGCCCCCGGTATCGAGAAACTCACTGACATCCCTGCCCCAGGGGAGGTCGATTATCCGAACCTTGCAGCCAACTGCGCACATTGAAAGCGCAACATCGGCCGCATGCGTTTGACCGACACATTTCTTTGCGGCCGAATCGTTGTCATAAAACAGGACTATGTCGCGGTTTGGCAAAGTGCCTGCATAACACTGACGCCATTTGCCGGCCCCCATCGGATTGCAGGTCGCCAGATAACCAAACGAGCGAAGACGATCCACATCTTTTTCGCCTTCGGCTATGCACACGGTTTCCTTGCATCGTGCTGTGAGTTCGTCGAGATGATAGAGCACAAGTCGAGGCCCGCACCCCCCGTACCCAGATTCCGCCCTCAAGGTGCTCCTGCCAAAATCTCTTATCGGGAGTGCGAATCGCCCGATGTAGAGGCTTTCCATTCTCGTCAACGTACGTGTACGTAATATTTTTCTGAGTCACTTCGCGTTCCTGCGCGGTGGGCCACAAGCCGAGTTCGCGAATGCCTCGAGCACATCCTGCTGCGTGCATCCCGCGTGACATTTGAAGAGAATTCGGCCATCGTTGCCGTCCGTGATCGACAGAGACGCATGTCTATCGTCGTGAGATGGGGAAGGGCAATGAAGCCCTGACCAACTCGTTTCCCTTGCAGCGTTCGTGCGATGGATTCAGCGCTAGTTCTGGACATCGTAAGTTGATTGCCGTGGCGTTCGATCGCGCCTGTGTTCGTTGAAACCTGCACCAATAGGAGAGTCGACGGGGCCCAAATTCCGATCGCATTGAATCAAAAGGCTAACTGCGGGCAGCATCGAAAGTACGCACCCTGCCCACGGTGCCCACAAAGGAAAGTGGAGTTTGGACTCCAGTTGGACTCCAAGATCGAATCCAGAACACTGACGTGGCCGTAAGTTATAGAGTTCTTTGGTCGGGCCGCCGGGATTTGAACCCGGGACCTCTTGCACCCCAAGCAAGAAGTATGAACTACTTACAGGCAGTGTTTGCTGAAAACACAATACTTAGCCCTAATGTAATTTGGACGCCAATTGGACGCCAGAGCCCGAAGATGGGGCGTTTGGACTCCACCTCGACTCCACACCTGATTGGCCATGCTCTTTCGCGCGCGGTTGTCATCCTTTTGTTCTGACGTCTGGGGACGACAACAATTTGTTCCTATATAGAGGATGCCCGCCCAACTACAGATGAGGGCAGGTTCTCGGCCACTGTGAGGGATGAGGGCACAATGATAACCGGGCGGCCTGTCATAAGGTCGGCGATCCTCGACGGCTTGCCCGGTCGACCGTTGTGATGCCGTGAGTCAGAACACATACAGCGTCGGTAGGCGCGGCCATACTGGCAATTTGAGCAGGTGTACGGTCGCGCGGTGCCCGTTTGCCAGTGGCAAGCATTGTCATGAACCCGCCGGGAAATCGGTTCATAAGAAATCGTTCCCTAACTTGTTGAAAGTCGGGAACGTGATTCCAGACCGAGTTCTGTAAATAGATCGCCCGGCTTGTTGACCTAAGTCGCAGTTTGTGAATCGCGGCCAATGCTACCAAATCAGTCGCGTCAAGCCGCTCAGGGCCAGGTGCATCCTCAAAGTACATGACTGACCGGTGTCTCGGATTGTGCTCTAGGCCAAGTAAATGCCCGATTTCATGGACGGAGTAGTTGTACAGCTCTGTCTCGGTAAGGGTGAGCGTAGGATTGAACTGAATCCATCCCTGAAAGTCCGAGGACATTGGGTCTTGGGCCTGCGCTGCAATGCTCATTTCTAGAAAACCAGGTCGCGCATCCGTTAATTGGAGTGAGCAAGCGTCTGAATTCTCTTCGTACCATTGCATGTCGAGCACGCTCGTCCAGAAATTCAGAGCGCGTTTAAATTGCTTTGCGAGAGTCGGATTGGCCGTATCAATGCGAGCCCCCAGTTGCAAATGATCACGCTTTAGAAGCTCGGCATGCTGCTTGCAGATCGTGTGCGGACCGGTCAAGTTGGACTGGGCGAGCAAGTTTATAGCGAACAGAAACAGCAGACCTATGCGCACGATTGAAACTGATAGGAATCTTTTGCGGTGTAAGTAGGTCTTCGCCCCCAAGCGGCACGAGCACACTTGACTTGTTCCTCCTGGGCCCCAACCGACCTCGGCTGCTTTGAGGGCCTACCATTCGTGGTGATGCCGGGCTAGGGTTGTTATTACAGGTTCCCGTCTAAGATCCTCCAGAACTCCTTTCCCGCAGTGAACAGCGATACTGAACATGAGCAAGCCTGGAAGCGCATACAATTGGCAATGCGGTTTGCTCCTCAACCAAAGTTACTCCCAAGGGTTACCGCGCCGGGGTACCTGGGCACAACGGAATAAACGGTTCTAGCGGTACAGGGTAAGCCATGAATTCGTCGGTCGTATCCTGAACTCACTTCCTACACACTGTTCGTGAAAGGGTCCTTTCCCGCACGCCATGGCTGCACGCTATTGCGCTTTCTGCAAGGTGCGAAAAGGCCGTGGCTAATTCACCTCAGATGGAAAATAATGGCAGAATGGATGCCATTTCGTCGATGCCTCGAGTCGCTCAGTGCTAAACACATGCAGATCGTAGTCGGCCTTTTGCTTGGCTTCTCTCTGGCTCCCGCACAAACGGCTGAGCCGCAGCGTGCGCGGGAACTCATGGCTGAAGGGGTCCGGTTCATTCAAGAACACAATCTCACTGAGGCGGAAGACCGGTTCCGTGCAGCCATGCATGCTGACCCGAGCAATGCCGATGCGGCGAACAATCTCGGTGTCATCCTTCGTCGCCGGAAGAACTTTCGGGAAGCAGTTACTGCTTTCGAGGCTGCGCTGCGGCTGCGGCCCATGGAGGCGCGCATCCATAGCAATCTGGCGCTCGCATTCCAAGATCTCGGTCGCACCGCCGACGCCGTTGCGGCAATGGAGAAGGCATACTCACTGCAACCAGAAAACTCCGGGATTCGACAGAACCTGGGCATCCTGAATTGGCGACTGGGCGAGCAGTTTCGGGCAAACGGCGATCTGAAGGGAGCCCTCAAGGAGTTCCGGAGAGCAGTGGAACTTACTCCCGACAGCCATGAACCTCACCAGTTGCTAGGAGGCGCCCTCATGGAAAGTGGCGATCTCGACGGAGCCGAGCAGGAACTTCGGCGCGCCACGGGTCTCGATCCCGTATCCGGCGTGTCTCATCGAGATCTGGGAATCGTTTTGTTCCGGCGCAACCGGCTCGACGAGGCTGCGGCCGAGCTGCGTCGCGCTGCTGACTTGCTTCGCGGCGACACCGCTACTCATTACAATCTCGGCCGGGTGCTGCGAAAAACTGGCCAGCTACAGGAAGCAGTGGTCGAGTTGAACAAGGCCCGGGAACTAAACGATAAGGCGCAAAACGCAATCTTGGCCAAAACATACAACAACACAGCGACAAAGCTTTCACAGGAAGGCCAGTTCGACGAAGCTGCGGCCAAGCTGCATGAAGCGCTCCGCCTCGATCCGGAAAACGCCGCTGTCCACTACAACTACGGTGTGGCGCTGCTCGCAACGAATCACGTAGAAAAAGCGATTACTGAACTTAAAGCTGCATTGGCTTTGAACGCCGATCAGCCGGATGCCTACTATTATTTGGGACGCGCTTGGTGGATAAAAGGGCAGCCTGCCGAAGCCGCGCAGGATCTCGAGCAGGCCGTGAGATTGAATCCACGAGATGCGCGCGCACACAATGCTCGTGCCGTGGCTCTGGCGGCAATGCAGCAATTTCCTGAGGCGGCTAAGGAACTGGAATCCGCCCTCGGCATAGACTCCGCCAACCAGCTATTCCGCCAGAATTTCGCCTGCCTCGAGCGACGACTCCAAGAATGCGTGCTGAAGCCCTGAGGATCACTTCGGCTCCTTGACAGTTAGGATCTGATCGGCTGCCACATCATTCAACGTCTGCATCGCTCCGCTTGGCCAGCGAATTTCGATGCGCCGTACTCGTCCATCGTTTCCTAGTCCGAAGTGGACGCGCTTGTCGCTTGCGGACAGATAGCTCGAAGCCGTAGAGACGAAGCCGTACTGTTCGAGTCCGGAATCTCCTACGATACGAATCCGGGCGCCGATCCCATCGCGATTGCTCGAGGTCCCCACGGTATTGATCAACATCCAGTGGTTCTTACTTCCGTTATTGCGGAGTAACAGAGGAGTGCCGTCATTCGTACTCACGGCAACGTCCATTGCGCCGTCGTTATCGAAATCGCCGAACGCTGCGCCTCGCGCGGCAAGGGGCACTTGGAATGACGGTCCTCCGCTCGACGACACGTCTTCGTAGCGGCCCCGCTCGTTATGCATGAGTAGCAGATGCTGCTTGTACTCGATCGAAGGGGAGTCGATCGAAATGGTATCCATCACATGTCCCTGGGCGACAAACAGATCTTTCCAGCCATCGTTGTCGTAGTCGACGAACTTCGTACCCCAGCCTCCATACGGCATGCTGGTGGCGGAGAGGCCGGCAACATCGGAAATGTCTTCGTATTCCCCTCGCATATTTCGCTGAAGTACATATCCCTGCAAAGAAAGTGCGTTGATGAATAGATCCGGCGAGCCGTCGTTGTTGTAGTCGTTCCAGTCCACGCCCATCCCTGCAAAGCTCGATCCATTTGAGTTATAAGCAACGCCCTTGTCCAGACCCACCTCGCCAAAAGTACCATCTCCGTTATTGCGAAAAAGCTGCTGGGCCACCGAATCGTTGGCAATCAGAACGTCGGGCCGGCCGTCTTCATCAGAGTCGTTAACCGCTACACCCAAACCCTTGCCTGGGTGTGCTGAGATACCGGAACTCTGGCTCACATCCTTAAACTTTCCATTGCCCTCATTGTGAAAAAGCAGATGAGTGACGGCTTGAAAGGCATTGGGATGGCAATAGCCTCGTTCTTGAATCTTCTCGGGTCCGCACCAGATGTTCTTGTCGAAGTCCCAATCAAGGTAGCGCGCGACAATCAGGTCCAGCCGCCCGTCGCCGTCATAATCGAAAAATGCCGCTCCGGTCGACCAACCGCCGCCGCTCACGCCGGCTCGCTCTGTGATGTCCTTAAAAGTCCCGTTGCCCTCGTTATGGTAGAGATGATTGCGGCCGAACCCAGTGACATATAGATCGGGCCTGCCGTCATTGTCATAATCTGCAACGGCGACACCCATTCCGTAACCCTCTCCCTTGAGGCCGGCACGCTCGGTGACGTCGACGAATGTGCCATGCCCGGCATTGCGATAAAGGCGATTCCAATAGCGCGGATCTGATTTCTCGGGCGCTTTGCCCCGCGGCATCGGATCGCCAATAGCCGCACCGTTGACGAAAAACAAATCGAGAGTGCCGTCTCCGTCGTAGTCCAACCACGCTGCCCCGGAACCCATGGTTTCGATCAAATATTTCTGGGAAGTGTGCGACGCTCTATGCCGGAATCGAATTCCGGCCTGGCCGGTGACATCAGTGAAGAGTGGAGTGTTGGAAGGCTGGCCGCCGGCTGTAATCCAGAGCGCGGCTCCCAGAGCCGCAATGAGCAATTTCTTCATCCGGCTGCCTGGTGGACTGATTTCGAGAGCTTCTCTGCAAACTCAATCATCATGTGCTCATTAGGCTGGACACTTCACACAGATTCAATGATTTCCGCGTTGACACGTCCCCAACCCTCCAGTATGATACCCGTGATCACGAAAATAGCTTCGTCTTTGGACCCAAGGGGGATACGTCGTGTCCGTTTCTTTTAGGCGGTCTGTTCTCTACTTTTTCTCCGCGATCTTTCTAGCACTGGCGGGAGCTGATAGCGGCCACGCTCAATACACCACTGCCACTCTCGGAGGCACGGTTTCCGATCCCTCCGGAGCCATGGTGGCGAATGCCACGGTGGTTGTTCAGGATTTGGAAACAGGCTTGCGAAAGCAAACTGAAACGAACGACAGCGGAACGTTTACGTTCACTGCGCTACCGGTGGGACACTATCAGCTTACCGTCGAAAAGGCGGGGTTCTCGAGATACTTCCAAAGCGGCATCATTCTGGTGCTCGACCAGACGGCCAACGTTCCGGTGAACCTGAAGGTTGGCGACATCTCGCAGCAGGTCACGGTTTCTGCGGACGCCGAGCTGGTCAATACCCAATCGGGAACCGTCGGCCAGCTCGTCGATCAAAAGAAAATTCTAGACTTGCCTCTCGATGGCAGGGAGCCGCAGAATCTGCTGTTCCTCTCGGCGGGAACCGTTAATACGACAGCCAATTACTGTCTCGTGAACTGCCAAGGCGGAGTCTACCCGGGCGAGTTGGCCGCCAATGTTAATGGCGGAGGGGCTTTCGCAGTCAACTTTCAAATGGATGGCGCGGGGCATAACGACACATATGTCGCCTCGAATCTGCCGTTTCCTAATCCCGATGCCGTCAAGGAATTCAACGTGCAGACCGACAATGTTTCGGCCCTGTACGGGCACGGAGCCGGCGCAGTGGTCGACATCATAACCCAGTCCGGCACCAATAGCATCCATGGCGATCTGTTCGAGTTCGTCCGGAACGGTGATTTCAACGCTAGAAACTTTTTCGCGCCAACGCAAGACACGCTCAAACGTAACCAGTACGGCGGATCTGTCGGAGGCCCGATCATCAAGAACAAGTTGTTCTACTTCGGCACCTATCAGGGCACGAAAATTCGCAGCGCCGCGCAAGGGAACGTGCAATTCGTGCCTACTGCAGCAGAACGCGCCGGCAACTTCGCAGGCTCGGGAATCACAGTCACTGATCCCGCTACCGGCCAACCCTTTACAAACGACCAGATACCCGCCGACCAGCTAAGCCCAGTTTCCCAATATTTCTTGAAGTACATACCATTGCCAAATGGGCCTAATGGCCAGGTGACGTTCGCTGGCGCGAATATCGTCCAGAACGACGACCAATACATGGTTAAGATCAACTGGGTGCAAGCCAAAAACCAGATCAGCGGCAGTTGGTTCTGGACGCGCTTCAGTGAGCCGCCCGATATTACAGTCGCTAAACAGAATCTTCTCGCGGCGGACAACAATGGCAACCGCGTCACTGTCAAGAACCTCGCTCTGAATGACACATACACGCTCACCCCGAGCGTTCTCTTCAACACCTGGTTTGGTTGGGATTCGCAGACCGGCGGATCGCTCTCCGGGGCACCCTTCGGATTTCCCGATGCAGGCATCCAGATTGCCGCGCCAACTCCCCCTGAGATGGCCGTGTACGTAAACGGCTTCTTCTTCTTTCAAACAAACCATTTGGGCGTTTTCGATCGTGGCGACTATACCATCCGCGAAGATGTGACCATGCAGCGGGGCAGGCACGAGATCCATTTGGGCGGGGAGGCGGTGCGCGTGTCGAACACGCTCGTGAACACGTTCCGCCAGTCCGGAGGATTTACGTTCAGCAACCAGCTCTCCGGCAACAACCTCTCCGATTTCATTCTGGGGGATGCCTCGAATTTCACGCAGGGTGGAGGAGAATTCAAAAATCTGAAAGGTGTTTTGTGGAGCCTCTACGCGCAAGACAACATCCGCGTCAGCTCAAAGCTCAAGGTTGAGGTTGGGCTGCGTTGGGATCCCTATTTCCCCTTCACAGAAACAAGGGGGAGAATCGTGTGTTATCTGCCCGGGACAACCACAAAGTCTACACGGTTCCCGAACGCGCCGTTGGGGATGCGGTTCGGCGGCGACCCGGATTGTCCGAAGGGTGGATCGCTCACGAACGCGTCAAACATCGGTCCTCGTCTCGGATTCGCTTACGATCTAGGCCATCACACAGTCTTTCGAGGTGGCGCCGGAATCTACTACTCGCCCCTCGCAAACAACTTCTCGAACGGGATGGTGGATACACCGCCGTTTAGCCCCCAGGTCAATTACACAGGCGTTGTGAGCTTTGCGAATCCTTACGCGAGCATCGGCATCCCGAACCCGTTCCCCGCACAGTACTCGTCGACCCCCCCCGCACAAAACGTCGGCTTCACTCCGCCGGTGTCTATTTACGGTACGTTTCAACACAACTGGCATGCGCCGGAACTGGCTACCTGGAATCTGAATCTGGAGCACCAGTTCGGTCAATCGTGGGTCGGCAGAATCTCTTACTCGGGCAATAAGGGTACATATCTGACAAGCCAGCTGAACTATACCGAGCAGAATCCGGCAATTTATGTGCCGGGTAACTCCACTGAGTCCAACACTCAGCAGCGCCGCCTCAATCCGATTTTCAGCAACGTGGGGCTGGCTGCTTCGACCAGTAATTCGCATTACGACTCGCTGCGCCTGAACCTCGAAAAGCGCTTCAGCAAAGGCTTTACACTCTTGGCAAATTACACCCGCTCCAGAATGCTGGACGACATCAGCCCGAACGGGGGCAGTTACGGCTCTACCGATCCTCTTGACAGACGCTTCGATTACGGCGTCTCGAATGACGACGTGCCTAATGTATTCAACTTCTCCGGCATATGGCAAATTCCGAATGCGCCGCTCCATGGGATCACCAATACGCTCGTGAATGGATGGGAATTGACCGCGCTCACGAACTGGAGGTCCGGATTCCCATTCACTGTTTTCAGTAACGTGGATAACTCCTTCAGTGGCGTCGGCTCGGACCGCGCCGACTACATCGGTGGCAACGCGAGTCTCGATCAAGGCCGTTCCCACGCCGCATTGATTCAAGAGTTCTTCAATGTGAATGCGTTCGTGCCGAACGCGATCGGCACTTTCGGCAGCTCGGGCAAGAACATCTTGCGCGGACCGCGATTTTTCACTACCGATCTCGGACTTCTCAAAGATTTCGCTATCACCGAACGCTGGAGACTTCAATTCCGCGCCGAATTCTTTAACGCGTTCAACAACGTGAACTTTGGGCAACCTGGAAATTATCTGGGATCTCCCGGAACGGGGCAGATCACGTCGGCAAATAATCCGCGAATCCTGCAGTTAGCGCTGAAACTGAACTTCTAATTGCGTTACCTTGCAGCAGCCCGAGTACAGCTCTGCTTTATATACCGCAACTCTATGCGTCACTTAATCGTGTCTTCTCATGATGAAATCCTACCGGCTACTTCTTGCACTAGCCATTCTGGCAATACCCCTTTTTGCACAGACCGAGGCGAGCCATTTGCGTCCGATACTGGAGGACGAGATCCTAGCGCCCCAGATCGCTGTCTTCCAGTTACGGCAATACATTCTCCATCGTGTGGCCAAGCCCCCCGCTCCGACGAGTGCGGAGCAATGGACCGCCGAGACGGTTCGCCTCCGAAAGCGACTCCTAGACGATGTTGTGTTCCACGGCTGGCCGCGTGAGTGGGTGGAAGCGCCACCCAAATTTGAAGAGGTTGGAATCGTTGCCGGGAAGGGGTATCGGATACGCAAACTGCGCTACGAAATCATTCCGGGGTTCCAGTCGGTCGCGCTCCTGTATGAGCCGGAAAACCTGCACGGTAAGCTGCCTGCGATCCTGAATGTCAACGGGCACGTCGGGCCACCGGGAAAATCGGTCGAATACAAACAGAAGCGTTGCATTACATTTGCCCGCCACGGAATTCTTGCTCTGAACTTGGAATGGTTTTCGTTTGGTGAACTCAATCAGAACGGCAACCAGCACTCGTTTGGACACCATCTCGATTTGGTCGGAGCAAATGGGGTCGGTCTGTTCTATCTGGCTATGCGCAAGGGTTTGGACTATCTCTATGATCATCCGAACACCGACCGTACGAGACTCGGTGTGACCGGCCTTTCGGGCGGGGGATGGCAGACTATTGTCCTCAGTTCTCTGGATGAGAGAGTGAGAGCTACTGTTCCCGTGGCGGGCTACTCGTCCATTGTCAGTCGCGTTGAAGCTAAAGAGTATGGTGATCTCGGGGACTTCGAACAGTCGGCGACAGATATGTTCGATGGCGTCGATTTCACCCATCTGACCGCGATGATGGCACCGCGGCCCACGCTCTTGATTTACAACGTCGAAGATGACTGCTGCTTTCGAGCAGCGATGACGAAACCTTTCGTCTTCGATCCGATACAGCCGATGTTCGGACTTTACGGAAAGCAGGATCTCCTCAACTGGCACGAGAACCGCGATCCGGGCACGCACAACTATCAATTAGACAATCGCACCCAGGCTTACCACTTCTTCAGCCGTCAGTTTCACCTCCCGCTCTTTGAAGAAGATGCAGAGGTGGCTTCGGAGATCAAAACTATCGATGAGCTGCGCGTTGGTTTGCCAGAGAACAATTTGACGATTCTCAATTTGGCGCGCAAAATGGCGGGGCAAATCAACCGTGCTTCGCTGCCTTCCGATTCGGCTGGGCGGGAGGCCGAAAGGAGCAAACTAAAGAAGATTATCCGGCTCCGTCCTGATAGCGTCGAGCGAGTCTGGACCACAGCCATTAGTAAGCACTTGGGAATCGAATCCAAATCCCACCTATTCAGCATGGCTGATGGTTTGAGCGCTACGGGTGTATGGTTGAAGCCTATCGGAGCGCCTGATAACGCACCAGCTACGATCATTCTCGACGATAAGGGCAAGGCCGCGTCCGCGGAAGCAATTGCCGATCGCCTCAACCGCGGAGAACAAGTGCTGGCTGTCAATCTCGCCTTTACGGGCGAAGCTTGGAAAGGGGATACCGTGCCGGACCTTCAGCAACTGGTCAGCGCTATCGGTGAGCGGCCCATCGGCATAGAAACCGCCGAGCTGATCGAAATCGTGCGGTTGATGAAAAATCGAGCGCACGAGGCGAAGATTCGCCTTGAGAGCAGCGGTATTCGCAACCAGGTTGTGGCGCTGCTCGCCTCGGCACTTGAGCCGGCCATGTTTTCCGAGGTAATAAGTCGTGGCGGTATGCAGAGCCTGGATTACCTGCTGCGAAAGCCGGTCGAGTACGAAGCTGCTCCGGATCTGTTTTGCCTGGATCTCTTATCCGAGACAAACCTGGACCGTTTGACGGCGCTCAGTGCACCTGTCCGCGTACTGAACGAATCGTCGCCAGAGCGCTTCTGAACTCGTTTTTCCTAAGATTCCGTTCCGGGTTTCTCTTGTCGCTCACAAAAAGTCGATCCGCACTGAAATTCTAGACTCGCTGCACGCATAACGGAACCATATGCGGTGTTGGAGAAACAAGGAATCGAGCTCATCGGCCTTAATTGAGAAAGCTGGTCGGCAGTAGTCATCCGACTTCAGAGCGAGAGCTATATATGCGTCGTGCCAGCCCAGCGAATGGGCCTACAATCAATAGTGCTGGCCCTTCAGTTTGTAGCCGTCCCTGCAGCAACGCTTTCAGTGGTGCCGCGATTTATATCAATCTCGTGAAACATGCTACCCGAATGAGTGCGGAACGAAAATGGCTGTGGCCGTATTTCTCCGACTTACCGACCACAAGCCGGACGGTATGAACCATCAGCTCGGCTGCTGTGTTGAATCCGACAGGCTGCGTGCGCTCTGATCCTTCGTCTCCTCTAGCCAGGCAACGTCGGCGTTTGTGTCGGTGAAACGCCGCAATCCCGCTTCGTGAATCGCTGAATCGGGAACCTTGCTCAAAGGCGTGTAGCGCGGGTGGTGAGCCTCCTTGTAAGGATCGTTTCGCGCGGCATTGTAGCAGCAGATCATCGACCAACGCGGTTTATCGGAATGGTTCTGATCCGACCTATGCAACAGGTTTGCGTGAAAGAACAGTACATCACCCGGATCCATCTCTACGTATAGCGTCTCCAAGCGTTTTTGCGCCTCGCGAACACGCTCCAGGTCAGCACCAGCCTGATCGCCGGTCAAAATATGATCGATACGTCCCATGTGATGCGACCCGCTGAGCACTTGCAAGCACCCGTTTTCCCGCGTTGCAGGATCGAGCGCAATCGACGCACTGCATAGAAGCGGAAAAAGCACACCGTTCTGATACCAATAGCCGTAATCCTGATGCCAGGCCCATGCTCCGCCCACCTTGGCATCTTTCATGATCATCTTAGAGTGGTAGTGGTACACCTCGCCACCGAGAAGTTTCTCGGCCGAGTTCACAATAGTCTCGCACCGGGCAAACATGCCGTAAATCGTGTCGCCGGGGTGATTCCACAGCGAAAGGCGGACGATACCGCCCTCTCCATCACCTCTTCCGAAGGAGTGCTGATCGAGCTCCCGGTCCTGCTTCGCCGCGCGCCGAAGGAGGTCGATCTCTTCAGCGTCGAACATCCCTTTCACTAGCACGAAACCATTGCGTTGATACTCGTCTAGCCTATTATCTTTGAATGGGCCTGTGGCCATAAGCGTTTCTCCTTTCTCCTTACGAGCTGCCTATCCGGAACGAATTCCGAGCGCGCTCATCATCTTGCCAGTTGGCTGTACGCCTCGCGAACCCCGTCCACGATCTTATCGGGTTGCGGCGGATCGAGATACCGCCTCGCTCGACACGTGGAATTCGCGCACGGGCTTACTGACGATCGGCAATACCCAACACACAGCGGACCGCCGAAGTGCCCAAAAAGTGGAGTCGACCAGCCCGGGCCTTATGAGCATGGAGGAGTCAGAGGACAAAGTTCCGTGTGCCGTCATCCTGCCTACTCAGCCCGGAACGCTTGATCAGCCGAGCGTCAGAACGGTGATCGAAAGGATGAGGATGCCAAAGCACATCCACACGCGGCACGCTACCACTGGCGGCCAATGGGTTACAAAGAGCCGCCGTCCTTACCGGCGCGTACCACGGAACTAGAGACTGCGACTCGTTTCCAGTACTCCTCTATTTCTTCCAAGGGCTTGTTCTTGGTTTCCGGCACGAAGAGCCAAGTGAATATGGCCTGCGCCAACGCCATCGTCGCGAGAAAACCAAGCGTGATTGCTTTGCCGATCTGATTGAAGGCCAGCGGGAAGAAGAGAACGACCGCGGCATTCGCTATCCACTGCGTCAGCACAGGCACTGCCATGGCGGTGCCGCGCAGATCGTTCGGGAATATTTCCGCTACGAGCGTCCAAAAGACCGGTCCGATGCACGAGGAGAAAAACGCCAGATAAACCAGGATATAGACGAGAACAGTCGCATTCTGGAAGTGGTCCATCAAGACCGCCGACGTAAGCAGAAGGAGAGCGGCGGTCATGCCAAGCGAACCAATGATGTATAGCGGCTTGCGCCCGTAGCGGTCAATGACCCCAAAGGACACGAACGTGAAGGCGAAGTTCGTAAGACCGATGATGAAGGTGGAGAAAAGCGCTGCGTCGATCTTCCAGCCCGCGGACTTGAGAATGGCGGGAGCGTAGTCAATGATCGTATTTATGCCGGACACATGAACGAGGATGGCCAAGCAGAAACCCACCAGCACGGCACGCCGAATGCTTGGCCGGAGTAGATCGCGCCACGCTTTCCGTTTATGCAACGGGCTGGCCCGGATTTCCGATGCTTCGAACTCCGCGCTTTCCCGGCCGGCAATGCGCTCGAGAATCGCAAATGCCTGCTGCTCTTTGCCGGCCATAAAGAGATAGCGGGGAGTCTCAGGCACTGAAAGCAGCATCGCGAAGAAGAGCACCGAGGGGAACACGCCGGTGATGAACATCCAGCGCCAGTTTGCAGGTCCGACTCCACGCAACAAGTAGTTGATGGCGTACGAAATAAGAATACCGGTGACAATCGACATCTGGTACAGGGTTCCCATACGTCCTCGCACCGATGGCGGCGAGACTTCGGCGACATACATGGGCGAAAGAATGGATGCGCCTCCGCCAAGCCGCCGATAAAACGCGCTGCAACAAAGAGTGTGAAGCTCGGAGCGGCGCCGGTTCCCAGCGAGGTGATGGCAAACAGGACCGCGACGACGAGAAGGATCTTCTTGCGACCGTAGAAATCGGTTAACCGCCCCGCGATCGTCGAACCAAGGACGCAGCCGAACAACAGCGAACTGAACGCCCACCCCAGACTCAGGTCGCTGAGGTTGAAATGCTCCGTCAGGAACGGGCCCGCGCCGGTGATGATGGCGACGTCGAAGCCAAAAAGCAGGCCACCCAGTGCGGCAGGTCGCGGCCAAAAAGATGACGTAGGGAACATTGATGTTAGTTTTCATGCAGGTAACGACGTACTTGAAGCTAAACTCATCCGAATGGGCAAACAAGGAGTCGAATACCGGAAAAACACCGATTAAACACCAGCTAGGAGAGTATCAGCAGCAAGGCTTCGTGTTCCCGTTCCCGGTCTTCTCTGACACAGAAACGGCCGCGTTTCCGGAGGAAACTGAAAGAGCTGGAAAGGCACCAGGGGTGGGCGATTACCAGCTCGCATCAACAAAAAGTCTTACCTGCTCTCAACCTTGCTGAATGAGCTAATCTGCGACCCTCGTATTCTCGACGCCATGACGAGGGCCGTCCACGTTAACCATCGCCGCGGATTCAACCCGTTATTCATGTCCGGGAAGAGCCACTGATCGGCGAGCATTGAGCGCAGATGCGGCTCTTTTCCGCAACGGGCTACAAACGCGGGGTCTCGTCGTCGTTGTACCCGTGGTAGAAGGCGACGTGAGGACCACCTATCTGCGGTGTGGCTCCAACACTGTTACGGCGTGCTTCGCATCAAAGGACGTCGTCCATCCCGAATCGAGTTGCTGGGCCGTCACCTCGCCCAAAGCCCGGCCGTCGAGAACAGACCGTGCTTCATACCGGGCGTTCGGTGGGGCAATCACTCGCACGGTGGCTTGCTGCGCGCCCTTCTTATTGCGGAACAACACGACAATGCCGTCGGACGTGCGGCTCAGGCGGGCAAATCCGTCCCAGGGTCCGGTTCCGGGTTGTTGCCATGTGCCCAACGGGAAGAACGAATCTGAAAGGGGCGCACGCTCGCGCAGTTGGCGAAACCAGCGGACCTGTTTGCCCCACCATTGCTGGTCTGCCGCGGTCAGTTCGCGCAGATCGCCCAGCAACACGGGCCCCGAGCCAATAGCGACGCCAAAGCGTTCTTCTATGGGCGGTGTGGCAGCGCGCAGATTTCCGATCAGCATCGTCTCCGATGGAATCGACAACGCACGCTGATACAGCAGCATGCGCGCTTGCGTCGTACCCGCGTCGGTTGGCCTCGCATCACTTACGTTACTTAGCCAATCCACGTCCGCGCACTGGAGCAGCGCCGCGTCGATCAGGTGTTTCTCACCCCACAGCTCAAATGTGTAATCCACTATCACTTCCGGATAGTGTTCATGCAGCAGGCGCCCGATGTACTCGAGCCCCTCATAGATGCGGTCGAGCGATTCAGCCCACGTCCGGTGATAGTGGCCGGGCGCGTGGCATCCCGGCTGTTCTCCATATGTATTGAAAACTGTGGTGAGATCTACTTTGATGTAGCGAGGACGATAGCGTTCGATGAGATTGTTCAAGCGCTGGAGCGCGAGGTCGCGGTAAGGGCTGCCCAGGCACATCACAACTTGGTGACCTGCCGCCGTGTTGGTTATCTTCGGGTGATGATTCGTATCCTTGCACGCCCACTCAGAGTGTTCGTGATAAACCGTAGTCTCCGTCCCAACAGCCGCAAGCGGAACCCAAAGCCCTAAGCCCATGTGCGCGCCGTCAAGAAGTTTTCGTACCCCGCCAACGCCTTCGGGAAATGCGGTCCGGTTATCCTCGTTCGATCCATATACTGATTGCCAGCCGTCATCAATCGTGAACACATCCAGGCCCATGTGCGATGCGATGGGCGCCAATTGCTCGACCGTTTTCCAGTTGATGTTGCGGAGGAATGGCTCCCACGTGTTGTAGAGCCACAAAGGCCGGTAGCCTGTGCCGCGCCGCATTACGATTCGCGACAAGTAGCCAGGAACAGCCCAATGAGAATCGGAAAAACCTGCCCCATCCTTGAAAAAGACCAGCGACCCCTTGGCTGTTTCGAAGGTTTCGCCCGGCGCGACGCTTCGCTCGAAAGGAAACAAGTCCGTGTCGTACATGAGGCTGAGCCCGCTGTGCCAGCCATCAGCGATCTCTGTCCGCTTCAGATATCCGGGCGCCTCGTTCACCGCCGTGAAGCCTTCGTGTGTACGCGAATCGCGCAAGAAAATAGCTGCATCGGAAGCACGGCCAGTCATGAACGATTCATGCGGAACCGCGCCATAGAGGACATAACATGCAGGTCTGCTGGACTTCCTGGCGATGCATCGGTGCGCAAGAATGCCACGCGCGAAAGCGTAATCGGCACCCGGCCCGTGTTCTTGATTTGGACCCATTGACGCAGAAGTCCGTTGAATGTTTTCCACCGTGAGCTGTGCAGTCCTAATCAGACGGCGCGCAGAGCTTTAGAACAAGTACCGGTACGGGATTGGTAATCTACCAACTTCAATCTTTTGATGCGTTTGGGACAGATTTGATGCCCCATCTTTGTTGGGCAGCTTTTCGGGCAATTTGTGACCGCTTTCTGGCGGTCAGCTTCTCCGCTCTCGCGATCCCGCCCTTCGATGCGCCTAGCTTGGATAAGGCCACGGCTGCGGGATTCTTCTTTTTTAGCGGCGCGGACTTCTCTAGCGGCGTGCCGTCCATGTGTTCGCCGATCAGATCCTCAACCACGGAACGCGCTAAAAGGTTCGGGTCTCTCGGGCGGTTCTTGCTTGCTCGGGAAGGCATGATATGGTATTGTCGCATGAAAACCAGTTACGTCCATCTGAAAGAAGGTCTCGGTGAGAGTTTTCAAGGTCCACCTTAAAGGGAAAGCCAAGGCATTACGAATCGAGGACGATAAAGCACAAGAGATAAGGGCGTCGGGTTCTCTAGTTATAAGAAGGGGGCGGGAGGTTATCGCTTCATATAAGCTCGCTGAGATTCAAGGCTGGAATGAAGAAGTGTCCGAGAAACCCGCCTCACAAAAAATAGGGAAACGTTCACGACGGCGAAGCGAAGAAAAGCACTAGCGGCTGAATTCGAGGAAGTCCTTATCAAAGCATATGATCGCTTACGACCTAAACGCGAGAAGGGAGATCGAAGCGGCGTGCGCTTTCGGGGCATGATTACAAGACTTGGCGGCGTGGACACGGCCACGAGGCTCCTCATGAATTGTGGGAATAAATATCGTTGGTGGAATTGGCGAACGATCCCGACGCATGGTTTGGCATGGTAGACAACAACATAGAATCCCAGGTATTGAGGCCAAAGTTTCGAACCTTGTTTACGCCTCCCCAGATCGCAGAGGCGAAACTCCGTTTGAAGCGAATGCGGGAAGTCGAGATCGACTAAAACTCAAACTGAACCACTACCTTATTTCATGCATCCAGTGCTGGGAGCCGATGGCAAACCTGATCGCAGCAAGCCTCCGGCAGTCGAACTGGATGGAGCGCGCGTGAAAGATCTAATTTCCACGCAGCAAGTCCTCACACGATCCTTGATCCGACCCTTGCGCTCTCTGAAATGTTTCTGCACACAAAGCCGCTCAATCAATTGGAGCCCGGACTGGATCACGTGGCGCCACAATTGCGAGAAGCGCTTAACCACCCGCCAGCAGCAGCGGACAAGGCAGCTCTGACGGATGGAAGGTGGCAAGCGGTAAAGGCGACACTTCGCGCGCTGCACGCGGCGGGAATTCCAATCGTAGCGGGAACCGATCAAGCGATTCCCGGATACTCGCTGCATCGCGAGCTGGAGCTGTATGCCGAAGTAGGCTTCACGCCACTTGAGGCACTCCAGGCGTCGACCATTGTGGCCGCTCGCGCCGTTGGTGTTGAGAAAGAATCAGGCTCACTGGAGGCTGGCAAGCGTGCAGACGTGCTGCTGCTTAATGCGGATCCACTCGTCGACATTCACAACACCCGTGCAGTGTGGCGAACGGTTGCGGCAGGAGCAGTCTATGATCCTGCGCCACTCCGGCGAAGTGTCGGATTTGTCTCCGTGGGGAAATCCTAAGGCGATTGAGTAGTCGTTCGATCAGTACTCATAAGCGCCGTTGCGTCATTGGATCTCCGCGCGGCGCGGAAACGGAAGCACAGGGAAGCGTAGCCGACTAGACATCGAAGTGAATATTTGGATCGAGAAACGCTGCCCCTTTACAGGTGATCTATTCCTCACTATGTGCTGTTTCGGACTGGCAGGCTCGCCACTTATGCGGTGTAAGCGCTGAATTTTGCCTGCGTCCATCGGCGCTCATCCTTCTCACGATCATCCAGAGCTATCCACCCCTAAAGAGAATCCTTAGAGGTTCTTTAGCCTTTCTTTAGCTTTTCGCCGGTACATTGGAAATCAGAAATCGAAAGGGATCACGTTCGAAGTTTCTATGGCCGACCTATTCTACGTTTTTACTGCGTTACTGTTTTTTGTGCTCGCTTGGATTTTTACCAAGGCCTGCGATCGCCTGTAGAAATGCTGGGCGTTGGGAACAACTATGGATTACATCATCGGCGGGCTTACAACTGTGCTTCTGTTTGCCTATCTCATCTATGCATTACTGAAGCCCGAGAAATTTTAGTTCGGAGTTACTTATGACAGCAAACGGTCTGCTGCAGATTGCGGTTTTCTTTCTGATTATCCTTACCGTGGCGAAGCCGATGGGCATCTTCATGGCAAATCTTTTTGAGGGGAAAAGAACTTTCCTCCACTCCGCACTGCGCCCTGCCGAAAGGGTGATCTATAAGCTGGTCGGAATTAACGAAGCGACCGAACAGCGTTGGGCGCAGTACACCGCCTCCCTCCTGGCTTTCAGCGTTTTCAGCTTTTTGTTTGTTTATTTGCTGCAACGCGTGCAAGGGATTTTGCCGCTGAACCCGCAGGGCTTTGGCGTAGCGCAGACGACACCAGATCTGTCGTTTAATACGGCCGTGAGCTTTGTGACGAATACGAACTGGCAGTCGTATTCTGGCGAATCGACGCTCAGCTATTTCGTACAGATGGCGGCCTTGACCGTTCAAAATTTTGCTTCGGCCGCAGCCGGCATTGCGGTTGCGATAGCTCTGACCCGGGGCTTTGCACGGCAACAGGTGAACAGCCTGGGTAATTTCTGGGTCGACTTGACGCGTGCCACCCTCTACATCCTTTTGCCGGTTTCCTTCATCGCCGCTTTGTTTCTCTGTTCGCAAGGCGTTATTCAAAACTTCCACCCATATACCTTGGCGAAGACGCTGGAGGGCGCAAAGCAGGTGATCGCTCAGGGACCTGCAGCCTCCAGGAAGCGATCAAGATGCTGGGCACGAATGGGGGCGGGTTCTTCAACGCGAACTCAGCGCATCCGTTCGAAAACCCAACACCGCTTACCAACCTGGTACAGATGTTCCTCATTTTTCTCATCCCGGCAGGATTGACCTACACATTTGGCGTCATGGTAGGCGATCGAAGGCAAGGCTGGACGCTTTTCTCCGCTTGTGCGGCCATGTTCCTGATTGGTGTTTTCGTTTGCTACTGGGCGGAACAGAAAGGAAACCCGACGTTGGCTAAGCTCGGCATTGAAAACCAAGCTACCAGTACCCAGACCGGCGGCAACATGGAAGGGAAAGAGACGCGCTTTGGGATCGACGCCTCCACCCTCCTCGCAATCGTCACCACCGATGCAAGCTGCGGTGCTGTCAACGGCATGCACGACAGTTACACACCTCTGGGCGGGCTTGTTCCTCTTTTTAATATTCAAACGGGCGAGGTCATCTTTGGAGGGGTGGGTGCCGGACTGTATGGTCTTCTCCTTTATGCAATTGTGGCGGTCTTTATCGCCGGCCTCAGGGTAGGGCGGACGCCGGAATATGTTGGCAAGAAGATCGAGGGGAAAGAAGTAAAAATGGCCATGATCGCGTTGATCGCAACAGCCTTCAGCATTCTGGTATTCGCTGCTATCTCCTCAGTCGTCCAATTCCCATCTCCAACAAAAGATGCCAAGGGGCAGCCGGTGGCGCACAGCTACTGGAATCCGCCAGGATCTGCGACAGCCAACGTGAATAACGCCGGCGCGCACGGGTTCAGCGAAATTCTTTACGCCTACTCAAGCGGGACCGGCAACAATGGCAGCGCGTTCGGGGGCATCAGCGCCAACACACCCTGGTACAACCTGACCCTCGTATAGTTGCTGCAACAGAGATGTGCCAGGGTTTAGATTTCCACAAGTAGTCGGGCCACGGCGTTGTGGAAATTGAGCGCTTGTTCCGCCGCCGCTTCTCGTGTCAGCGTGAACAAGCAGGCATT